>JAFEEI010000084.1 GCA_018241205.1 Pseudomonadota bacterium | reverse complement strand
CAATTTTCGACCGGTGTCAACACCAATGCCTGCCGATACAGTTGCAGGGCATCCTGGAAGCGGGATTGATAGTAAGCTTGATTGCCTTGTTCGATAATCTGATTTATTTCTTCCGATTGATTGGGAACCAGTGAACTGATCTGGATTCCAATCCTACCGCCTTGCAGCACTGCATCGTGTTTCTTTCCTTCACGCTCATAGGTCAGCGTGACCGATGTTTGAGCATCTTTTTTATTCGTGAGCTGTATCAGTTGGTCAGCCGCCTGCAGAGGGCTGCCGTCATACGTCAGCAAGATGTCGCCAGGCTTCAAACCAATCTTTTCTCCTTGTCCGCCCGGCACCAACCCGGTTATGAGCACGCCACCCGCCTCGCCAAAAAGCTCAGGGTTGGCCTTCCTGAAAGTCCGAGCTTGTTCCAGCATTGCATTCACCGAGTTTTGGTCAGAGACCTGTACCTGATGAATAACGTTTTCCGCAACCTTGGGCCCGGGCTGGGAGCATCCAGCCAATAATAATACGACAAGCCCTGCAGCAATCAGCACCGATCTCATTTTGTAATCCACACCTTCTACTGAACCATCACTCATCGATCGGTTCTGGTGTTTTTCCATCGAGTATTCTTTTTATGAAACTATGCCAGTCAGCACGTTTCGCCAATTGCAGCGCCTGCAGCAACCATTCGCGCTTGCTGGCTAGAGTAGCAGCAGCGTATCGCTGCTTGAACACATCCGGCATATCGCTGGCCATTATCGTGTGATACAGGGGAGGCGCTTCCACAAGATCGACCACCCTCAATTGAATCGAATGCGATAAGATTTCATCGGATACTTCGAAAGTATATTCGCCCACCGGCAGATAAATGCCTGTGAAAGTCATGTGAGTTTCTCGAAGCCCATTTTTCTCGGCAATGATTCTTTTATCCTTGTCAAACAATCGAACACGGTAAGGGGGTTTTCCATCGATCCAATACACGGTCAATGTTTCTGATCCTTCAAGGAGTTGATTCCCAGTTTTGGATCCGGAAGCACCCACGATCAGGATTGGCAACACTTCAGTTCGTATGCTCACACTTACTGTTGTTGTCTTGTAATCCAATAAATCACTAATTTTTTCTCTAAGAAGAGCGTATACGTTATCCCAGTAGTTAGGCCGGAGGGGGGATGATGGAACCTCGTAGATTCCCTCTTGTTTTGTGATCGTCAAGGAGTTGTGATCAAGATCATCCTTCAGAAACAATTTTCCATCCGGATTCAGTACACTGATCTTGTCGCCGGGCTGCAATACAATTTGTTTCATGACGGCGAATTCCTTACCATCCCGCCGGACCAGACGAAAATCTTCCGGCTTGCCATCGTAGGTTTCGAGCCACAATGCTGCCCAGCCCGCTTGTGGGATAGACAGGCACAGTAAAAGAATAAATGTTAGTGAACGAAATCTGCTCACGATTACTCCTTTGTAGAATGTTTCCGATTGATATGTCGATGCAGCAAAACGATTCTCTCTTTGTATTGTTCAAACATCTGGTGCATTTGTATACCTAGTAGAGGCAACGCAAAATCAACCCAGACTCCGTATTTAAAAAGACCAAAACTAATAGGTACCAAAATAAGAAGAATTAATATACCGATTATCAGCGCTGCTAGCATACTGTGAAATTGAGCAAATGCCCAACTTATCAGAATAATCAATCCAATCTCGATGCTCCACTTGTAAAGCCCTGAAGGTGGTTCAATTTGTCCAAGCATGTGCAGTGATTTGACGGCATTGAGAATAATCATCGCACCCGGCATTTCGCCAATTGGTGTCCTGTAGATATCCCGGCTATCCTTGTAACTCGCACCGATGACAATAACCCGGTCTCTTGCAGCATCAGCTCCAATCGTTTGATTTTCTTTTACAATTTTATGGGCAGAGCGTTGGTAAAATTCATCCCAACCCGACTGCTTCCATGGCAATGTGTAAATAATCCGTTCTCCAATACGCTGATTGGCGTTGTATTCGAGTTTGAGGGTTTTGTTTCCATAGCGCAGTTCGCCGCTTAGCGCCTGTCCGAGTTGTTCCAGTGCATCGCATGACTCCGGCAACTTTTGTTGCAATTGATCGATGATTTTTTCAAGGTCACTCGGCGAGGTAAGATAAACATCGACCAGCAACTGAAAAGCGGGTATAACCACGGGTTTTCCGTTCAGACAACCTATTTCATACAACTCCCAGTAACGCAGCTCCTGGTCGTAGTCGCTTGCTTTAAACAGCGACTGTCCCCAATAAATGTTTTTGCCCAATTTACCATCTAGAAACGATGGACGTAAATGATAATCCCGGTGCTGAGTACACTCTGATGCGGGGTATCTGCTTCGCAGCAAAAACAGTGGAGGGTAATTTTCTTTGTAGTTCTGCAGAAATTCGGTTAATTTCTGATCATCTTCGGAAGGTTTTGAAAGATCGACATCCAGAATGATAGCCCGTGCTCCACTATTGGCTGCAAAATACAGCAATTGCTGTATTTTATGACGCGGCGAATAAAACGGTTCGCCCCACTTCCGGTAGCTATCTTCATCGATATCGATAAAAGCAAGCTTCAACGGCGGCGATAGCGTATTGCCTTTCACCATTTCTAACGTATTACTGCTGACATACATCATGCTGTCCATTGCCGCATTTTCGATTCGCCCGATCCAGCTGGTGGGATGCGCGATGTGCAAAACAAGTGCAATTACGATACCAACGATGCAATTGCCGATGGCGTGCCGCCAGAATTCAGATAATCTCTGCCAGCGCTCACGTATCGAATTCATTTTTAGCATGCGCAAGAACATGGCAGCACGCATCTACAACCAGTTACCCATCATCACGAAAGGTGCCCAGAAATAGGGGTGGCGGTAATCGTGGTCACCGCTGCGGATTTCTCCGCTGAGCAGGGCAATCTGGGCCTGTCGCAGCGCTTCGGCCATGCTCATTGGTTTATTCCCGCTTCGCAATTGGTAGAGTTGCCGCATCAGCAAAGCCGTGCTTTCATCTTCCACCCGCCACAGGCTGGCCAGTACGCCATTGGCGCCCCTGCGCTGCGCCAGCACGGCAAAGCTCTCGATTTCACCCCCTGTGCCCCTTTCACCGATTGCGGTATCGCAGGCCGATAGCGTCAGCAGATCCACATTGCGTAATTCAAAAGCTTTCTGCTGCCGGAATTCGTCCAGATTCAATCTGTTGCCATCACCCAACAACAGTTCCGATGCGCTGCTATTGCCAGGCTGCAGTTTGAAATGGCTGGCGATATGCAGTACACGGTTTTCCGGTTTCTGAATGACAGATTCAAGCGTTGCGCGATTAAATGCGTGATCCAGGTAAATTTCGCCGGGTAATACGCCAGTCTGTTCCTTGTTGTTCTGGCGAATGATGCTCTTGAGTTCATTGGGCACTGCAGGCAGGGCGCCAAATCCAGGATGCGCCAGGCTTACGCCCATGCCAACGGCACGCCACGCATCGACGCGGGCTTCTCTCCATTTGCTGTGCGCTGCTGCGGTATACAGGCTCAAGCCGTATTGCTCGATCAGAAATTGCTTGCCGTCATGCAGCACGGCCATTGGTACATAACGCAGGACGCCATCGAGCGCCCACATCAGGTTTTTGGGTTTGATCTGCTGCAGGTCGTTTTCCAGCGGCCTGATCAGATGCGCATACAATTCTTGTGCCCGATCTTTCAGATCCGCCAGATTGCTCTTCGGATGCATCAGGATATTACGAAAATCCGAAACAAGCTTACCAAGCTCCACCGCGCTGATGGGGGAGCTGCGCGCCAGCTGACCTTGCGCTGTGGTCAGCAGCAGGTACAGCCGATCCCCGGTGATAACCGTCGAAATGAACACAGCCTCATGCCTGTCGAGCACTTTCTGTTGCAATTCTTTAAGCTTTGGCGTGTCAAATTCCGCTGCCACTACATTTTTGTTTGCTTGCACCAGACGATCCTGTGCCGTGGACAGCAGTTTGAAGAATCCTGATTCCACCTGCTCCAGTTCTTTTTTAATCTCGCTCAGACGCGCTTTGGTCTGTCCATCGATCTGGCTCTGCTTCACCAGCGTTTCATATTCTTTACCAAGTGTTGACAACCTGCTGTCGAATTGATCCAGCTCTGCCGCGATGTCCTTCTCTGCTGACGTGTACCCTGCATTAATCAGGCGTACGTCTTCATGGCTGTCGCGCTGGATGAAGTCGAAGTATTCTTCTTCTTTTAGCATCGCCATGACTTGTTCGGCTTCCGCCAGGCGGCCCTGTTCGATCAGCAGCGCCGCAAGATCATGATAGACCTGTGTCTTGTCTTTCAGAAAACTGTCCTGCTGGTTCTTTCCAAGACCGAGATTGCTAATGCGTATACCCTGCAGGGTATTGACCGCCTGCTTGCCTGCGAATATGGCCGATTCCGTATGACTCAGCTTCTGCAATGTATAGAACAGACTACCCCAGGATCGCCACAGACCATCCGGAGCGTTGATCTGTATCTGAATGGCAAGTGCCTGCTGGTTATACTGAAGGGATTGCGAATTTTGGTTTAAATTGGAATATACAAGACCCAGGTTGTTAAGGCTAGTTGCCTCACCTTGTCGATCACCAATTTCGCGAAAAATTGCCAGAGAGGCTGCATAATGTTCGATTGCCTGCGAGTATTGGCTTAAATTGAAATACACAAGACCTAAGTTGTTAAGGCTAGCTGCTTCACCCATGCGGTTAGCAATTTCACGCTTGAGTGCCAGAGAGGCTTTGTGGTATTCGATTGCTTGTGAGTATTGGTTTAAACTGAGATATACATTACCTAGGTTGTTGAGGTTTCGTTCCTCACCTTGGCGGTCACCGATTTCGTGGGCGATTGCCAGAGAAACTTTGTAATATTCGATTGCCTGTGAGTATTGATTTAAACTGGAATATATACCACCCAGGTTGTGGAGGCTATTTGCTTCACCCAGGCGGTCACCAATTTCGCGTGAGATTGTCAGAGAGTCTTCAAAGTACTCGATTGCCTTCGGATATTGGCTTAATGCTTCAGAATATACATTGCCTAGGTTGTTAAGGCTGCTTGCTTCACCCTGGCGATCACCGATTTCTCGAAAAATCACCAAAGATGCTTCATGATGTTTGATCGCCTGCGGAAATTGGCTTAAGTTTTTCTGCACAACACCCAGGTTATTGATGCTTTGTGCTTCACCCTGGCGGTCACCGATTTCACGAAAGATTGCCAGAGAGGCTTCATAATGTTCTGTCGCTTGCGCGTTTTGGCTTAAGAGGGAATATACATTACCTAGGTTATAAAAACTGTTTGCCTCATTTTGATGGTAACTTCCTGACTGCGATAGCTTTAGAGCCCGTTGGTACTGTTGCAGAGCATCCTGAAGGCGGGATAGATTAAATGCTTGATTGCCTTTTTCGATAATCTGATTTATTTCTTCCGACTGACTGGGAATCAGTGAATTAATCTGGATTCCAATCCTACCGCCTTGCAGCACTGCATCGTGTTTCTTTCCTTCGCGCAGGTAAGTCAGCATGACTGATGTCAGGGCATCTTTTTTATTTGTGAGCTGGATCAATTGGTCAGTTGTCTGCAAAAAGTTGCCGTCATACGTCAGCAGGATGTCGCCAAGTTTCAGGTCAATCTTCTCGCCTTGTCCGGCCCGGCACCAACCCGGTTATGAGCACGCCACCTGCCTCGCCAAAAAGCTCAGGATTGGCATTCCTGAATGCCCTGGCCTGTTCCACCATGGCTTCTACCGAGTTTTGGTCAGAGACCGGTGTTTGATGAATAACGTTTTCCGCAACCTTGGGCCCGGTCTGGGAGCATCCATTCAACAATAACACGACGAGTCCTGTAGCAATCAGCATCGATTTCATTTGTAAACGCTCCTTTATGTATTCGTAACAGGCTCTAACTAAGTCTTAATTAGCGCAGGATTTTATCGATGATACTTTATGTCGTCAAAGCAGTTTGGATAAATGGTTGCGTGGGTTAGGCGATGGTTTAGTGCATCAGGTGAACTGAGGTCATTTTTTTGTGCCATGAGATGAGTGATCTTAATAAAACATAAATTCAATCAGTTAAAAAATAATATATCCGAATATTTAATAAGACCGGATACATTTATCTGTCTCTTAATCTGGAATTTTGTACTGATCAATGGGATTCTGAATTTCATATGCAACCTCGTATAGAAAAATCCATTGCCATAACACTGGCTTCTCAACTGGTGCCCATATGTGCTGAGCTTTTGATGGATTACATGGCTAAACGTAATGGCTGGATTAAGATGCCCAAAGAATTTGAGCAAATTCGACAAAACTCAAATCTTAGTGACTCGTATGTTCTGGCTTATGAAGAAGAAAGTAGAATCCTATCGTGTTTGATGAAATCTTTGTTTCCAGGTGATACTTCAAATCAACTCAAACAGTTTGATAATGAATTTCTTGCTGTTAAAGAGCATGAGAAACTCGATTTTGTTGATTCATATTTAAGTGAAAAGCTGGGTGGTGATTTTTTTCATCTGTTTGAGAAGCTTTCTAATGCTACCAACGAAGATCAAGAAATAGCTCGAAAAGAATTGGAAGCATTATCTGAAGACGAAAAGAGAGAAATTTTTCTCTCAAGGCAGTTATTTTTTGCCTATATTTACGCATATTTCTACAACCATATTGCGCTTATGGTACACGGCCAAAAGTTGACTACGCTTGTACCACTTGCACTTAAAGGTAACCAGAAAGCCTTTTGCAAGGCTATACAGGTAGATCGAAATATATTGCAGGTCATCCCTACTTTCGCGACACCTATGCACGCCTGCAAACAGGTGAAAATCCCAATTTTTTGGCAGATATTACTTCTTATATAAATCGTCCCCCTATTCAGGGTAGGATTGAATATCCAGCGCTGTATATGTTGTTTTCTATACTGGATGGGTTTAAATGGTTAGATGATATTAAAGCAAGTGAAATTTTGGATTTATATAATGAAATGGAACTGGATGGAGACCAAAACTATATTGAAGATGAAAATTCTGTAGTCAAAAAGCGCATTGAGTACCGGAAGAAGCAGAAAACTGGCTTTTAGTCAATGCACTGAAAATTAATTTCTAGTGCATTCAGTCATTTCCTTCTGAAGATTAGATTTCCTCTCGCTGCAACAAGCCGTTGCAGGGTCACTCTGGATATGAGGTCTAATCATGAAGAAAGAAACAAATGTTTCACCTGAAGCTATAGCATCTAATAAAATTGAAGCCGCCGAGCCAACGCAGAAGACGACGAGCTTCAGCGAGGAGGATAGATGCGAGGGCGAGGTGGAAAAGGATTTGACGGATGCTTTGCATCAGTCTGAATCATCCCCACAGGGTACGCCGCCTAGTAACACAGTACCCAATAACTGCAATAATGAGTATTTTAGGCTTTTAAGGTTTGGGGTTGATAGCTTGTATTTATCTTATCCCGGCGAATTATTGCCGGAAGTGGATGAAGCACTTAAAGAACTGAAACAAATCGTGCAATCACCTGAGTTGCATGAGCAAGCGCTTGCTCAATACCCAATATATGAACATATCTTTGAGGTAAAAAGCAGCGGTAAAGGATTTTTTCCTTATATGCTGAGAGATAATGCCTTTCATATTCAGCTATCCCGTAGCCGGTCGATTCCGTTTGCCTATGTGCAGCTTTCCAGCCAATATCTGACGCATAAGACTCCATTGGATGCAGAAAAATCCTTGCAACTTGTTTTAAAGCGGCTTGGAACAATAGAAGAATCCGCCAATGTCAGTCGGATCGATTTGTTTGTAGACTTTGTCACGTCGGAAAATATGGAAAGCTGGGATCGTCATGCCTGGGTTACGCGTGCAGCAGCCATCAATACTTATTCTGTTGAGCGGGAATTCTCTGGCTGGATGATCGGGGCAGGGGGTGTTATCAGTTGCCGTTTGTATAACAAGGCGCTGGAAATAAAACAATCCAGGAAAGCTTATCTGCTCGAATTGTGGCATAAAGCCGGATGGAATGGATACGATCCGGTATGGCGGCTTGAATTTCAATTAAAACGGGAAGTGCTCACGCAAAAGGGCTTAGGTAAGCTTACCGAGGTAATTGATAACCTCAACGGCTTGTGGAACTATGCCACTACCGAATGGCTGCGGTTAACGCTACCCAATCCGGAAGATCAAACCCGTTCACGCTGGCCGATTCATCCATTGTGGGGTTATCTATCTTCGATAGACTGGCAAACTGGTAATAATCCCTTATTACCGCGTTTCAGTTCCGCGCGGACTCCCAGCAATGAAGTGATTTTCCGCGGCGCATTGAGTTCTATGGTTTCGTTTATGGCGCGCGAACAAATCACAAACTTCGATCATGGGTTTGCTGCCTATAAATTGGCTTTCTGTCAGCACTTCGAAGAAAAAAGCTTCAATCTGGGGTCGTCTTTCGATGATTTCATCAAAGAAAAGATCGCCATTAAAGCGCGTCAGTTCAATATCATTCTGAATCGCGATATCAGAGCCGAAGAAAAAGCCAGGCTGGATAAATCTGCCACTGAGTACCGGAAGCGATCAGACGGTGAATAACGATGAATAAAGTTAGTTTGTCCTTGCCTGCCATCCGGTGCTTATCCAAGGAAGAAGCAGCGCAATATCTCGGTATCGGCGTCACACTGCTCTCTGAATTGGATATTCCTTGTATCAAGATAGGTCGCCGTAGTCTTTACGACAGGGTTGACCTGGATGCCTGGATAGAAGAATATAAGCAAGGCGAGCACGAGCGGGCTAAGAAGGAGGCAATATGGCCCAAACCCAAGAGGGAGTCTACCGGAGACAAGATTCTCGCTTCTGGTGGATTGCAACAACGCTCCAAACGGCAAAAGAATACGCCAAAGCGCTGGGACTGAAAACCGGCAAGATGCCGAAGCACTGCTAGCCAAAATCCGGCTAGAAGCATTTCGGGAACATCATTTCGGATTCAAACCCCAACGCCCATGGCAAGAAGCTGTAGTACGGTATCTCACAATCAAAGCGAGTTTGCGCAGCTATCGGGATGTACAAAGGATTTGCCGGATGCTTGATCCCTATTTGGGGAGTCTCACATTGAATCAAATTAACGGTGATGTGATTTGGTCAGTAGTACAGGGACAACTCAAGAAGGGCAATACACCGGCAACGGTGAATCGTTATCTAGCTTTGATTCGCAATTTGCTGAAAATGGCACGCGATGAATGGCAGTGGATTGATAGCATCCCTAAAATTCGCTTATTGCCTGGTGAAGTGGAACGGGATCGGTGGTTGACCAGGGAGGAGGCAGATCGATTGATTGCGGCTGCACCTGAACACCTAGCGGCATTGATCCGGTTTGCACTGGCAACAGGCTGCCGGGCGCGTGAGATAACCGGATTGGAGTGGAATCGAGTCGATTTAGATCGACGCACTGCATGGTTGAATCGCACTAAAAATGGCACACCGAGAGGCGTTCCGTTAAATGCGGATGCAGTATTAGTGCTACAGGAACAAATGGGTAAGCATGAGCAGTTTTGTTTTACTTATCGCAGTCAGCCGATTCTTTGGGATTTAACCAATACGGCTTGGGTGAACGCGGTTAAGAAAGCAGGGCTGGAAGATTTCAGGTTTCATGATTTGCGGCATACCTGGGCTTCATGGCATCGGCAGGCTGGAACGAGCTGTGATGAACTGAAAGACTTAGGCGGCTGGAAATCACGCAATATGGTAGATCGTTATGCCAAGTTTGCGACTGAGAATCTAGCGTTTGCAGCGTCAAGAATTGAGACAGGAAAAGACAGAAAAGTAATTCCACTGTCACGTTTCTGTCACGCTAAAGATGCTAACCAGAGCTTTAAGCCAGTTAACTCTTTGAGTTAAATGGCTCCCCGACCAGGGCTCGAACCTTGGACCTGCGGATTAACAGTTCTATAGAACCCACTTTTTGCAGTAATTTTATCTTCCATGAAAAAGTATTAAACTGTTTTAAATAACTTATAATTTATTGTTAATTATAAGCATATATAATTATCTATTGTTTGAATTTCCCACTTCAGTTTTGACGCCGCTTTAATTTTCTGGTCTACTATGAGTCTACTAATTTGAATAGTAGATTCTGAAAACAGAATTAGTAGACTGGAGATTAAGATGCCGCAGAAGCTCACAAAAACATTTATCGATTCGATTCCTTATCCAGAAAACGGACAAGCTTTTTACCGTGATAGTGAAATTAAAGGATTCGGTTTGCGTGTTGGCGCTACCAGTAAGGTTTATATTGCGGAGAGCAAAGTTAATGGTAAAACTGTACGGGTGAGTATCGGAAAACACGGGATTTATACAGCCGAGCAAGCGCGCAATCAAGCAAGAGAATTGCTGCTTCTGATGTCAAAAGGCATTAATCCTAAAGATCAAGCGCAAGAACTAAAAACCCGAAATATGACTTTACAGCATGCATTTCAGGATTTTCTCTCAGCTCGTAAAGCACTCAAACCGCGCACTATTTACGATTACAAGCGCATCATGGGTACCTATCTGGCGGATTGGAATAATAAAGCGATTATTGACATCACCAAAGACATGATTGCCAAACGGCACACCGAACTCGGGCAAAACAGCCAAGCGCAAGCCAACCTGACCATGCGTTTTTTACGGGCGCTTTTTAACTTTGCCGCTGGACAATATGAAGATAGCAAGGGGCAAGCATTGATTGCGGATAATCCGGTCAAGCGCCTTTCCCAAACTCGTGCCTGGTATCGGGTAGAGCGCCGTCAATCAGTAATTAAACCCCATGAACTCAAGCCCTGGTTTCAGGCTGTCATGAATTTGAAGAACGATATCAAAAGCCAGAACCGGGAAACCATCCGCGATTATTTGCTGCTCGTGCTTTTTACCGGATTGAGAAGGGAAGAAGCCGCCAGCATGACCTGGGATAATGTCGATTTGCAAGCTAAAACCTTGAAAGTCACCGATACCAAGAATCACCTGGATCATACTCTGCCATTATCGGATTTTATCTACGATTTTCTGCAACAACGAAAAGCCAATGCTGTGAATGCCTATGTTTTTCAGCGCTCAGATGGGGAAGGGCACATTACCGAGCAACGCAAACAAATGGCCAAAGTCATCAAGGAATCCGGCATAACCTTCACGATTCACGATTTGCGCCGCACTTTCATGACGATTGCCGAAAGCCTGGATATCTCCGCTTATGCTGTCAAGCGGTTAGCCAATCACAAAATGAACAATGACATCACTGCCGGTTACATTATTGCCGATGTTGAGCGACTACGAGATCCGATGCAAAAAATTACCGACTATATCCTCAAGTGCGCTGGCTATAGGCCGACAGCAACGATTAACGACTTACCAAAAAAGAAATCACACAGTATTGTATAATACGTCATTGACGGATAATTAAATTGTGTTTACCATTGTTGAAACTGAAATCTTTGAACGCTTGTGGCCTTCTTACTGGACAGATCAAGCGTATGATGAATTTATAACGTTCATCACCGAAAACCCCGAGGTCGGCGATATTGTCAAAGGTTCCGGCGGTATGCGCAAAGTACGCTGGAGCCGCTCGGGCTCGGGGAAATCCGGCGGTGTGCGTGTCATTTATTTTAACCGTCTAGCAAATGGTCAAATTTGCTTGGTTTTTATCTATGCAAAGAGCAAACTGGATTCAATCAGCGCTAAAACTTTAAAGGAAATGAAACATGAAATCGAGAAAACCTTTAACCGATGAGGAATTGGAAGCATGGGAAAACAGTCGGGACTTAGAAGCCGAATTGCTGGAATCCGTGCGCCAGATGACAGCAGGGAAGGTACATGCTGTTATGTCGCCCGTCATATCGGCACGCAAAAAAACGGGCTTATCTCAAGCTGAATTTGCCAAACTGCTGGGTGTATCGGTGCGCACGTTACAGGAGTGGGAACAAGGCCGCCGCCAGCCCAGCGGTGCAGCTAAAACGCTGATTGCGATTGCTGAGCACCGTCCCGATGTACTAAAAGAAATGACTGTGGAAATTTTCACAGCCACCGCCACCGCGTAGCGGCTTGACCTTGACAGGCTACCGCCGCCCAAGACAATATCGGCGAAGGATTGAAGCTTTTCCGTCCTTAGATTCTTATCAATTTCACACGACAACGTTTTTTTCATTCAGGCTAAATCACAAAACCGCAATCCTTCATGTAAAACCAAACTTCGGGTGGCGGCCAGCCTGTCAAGGGTGGCAAATCTGTGTGTTTCCGCTAGCATTCGCAAATTTCCTCAAGCATGCAAATTACTCAGCCGTCTAATGAGTTTTTCTCATAGGATGATTTGTCATGCATGTGGAAAACAACCCTGACTTCAAAACTGTCTGGCAGTTGGCGCACAATTGGGTCAATGCCGATCCTGACCAAACCGACATCAAAAAGATCTCACCGGAACTTAGAATCGCCATTCTTCGGCTGATGCGTGCTATAGCGAATCAAGAGATTACGGCAAGACAGAATGGATGGAAAATTTTAACCGACGATTCATTTTTCTCGCAGTTACGGGATTTTCTGAATATGAATAATCTAAAGCTCATTCAATGCCTCAGAAGCGAAAAATTTAACAAAGCATATCTGGATAGCATTTATGTAATGCGAAACGAGGTTGTTAATTGGTGCAACGATGTAATGCGGCTTCCTATTCCTCCTTGCTGGGCACCTCAAGAATTATTAACGAAATCAAATACGCCTGCTGAAGCTGTTGATCCTGATGATGAGAATAATAGTTGGTATGAAAAAATGCCAGAACGGCGCAGACAACGAGTGGTTTGCATTGAATTAGCCAAGCAATTATGGAAAATATACAAAAACCTGGGCTATGAAGAAATGCGGAACCATCCTACGATGCAGCAATTCGGCTATTCGTCCACTTTCTCTCCTACGGCATTTAAAAAATTAGTGCGAACTGTCGCATCAGAATATGCCAAGCTACCTGGAACACCATTAAAATCAAATAAATAAAAAATCGTAATCATTCCTAGAAAAATAGATATATTTCTATTTTTCTTAGCATCTTTTCTTACTCCATCGTTTGTCGCAAATTGATCTCGTATTTTTTAACTAACGAGGTCATCATGCAAAACCCTTTACTCACTACTAAACAAGCTGCACAAATCTTAGGCGTTAGCACCGCATTCCTGGAACGAGACCGCTGGGCTGGGGCGCGGGTGCCTTTCGTCAAAGTAGGCAGCCGGGCAGTTCGCTATCGCCATGGCGATCTGCTCGCCTATATTGAATCGTGCACGCACTTTTCAACCAGTCAGTACTGAGGTGTGTATGCACACGTCAGTACATCAACCCCATGAACTGCTCAGTCCCGGTGAACGCATCGCCGAAGGTATTTTGAGTTTACTTGATGAACCGGATTGCAACGATAAACGCTGGCGCACCCCGATATTCCGGCAGTTGCCCAAACGGTTTGCTGAGAAAGCTGCGTATGATTACAAAGAAACCTATATCTTTGATGGCAGAAGCGATGCCAATCTCGGATTGCTAAAAGCCTATGGATCTATCACTAAAAATAGCATTCCCCTCAATGCCAGCGATAGTGACCTGAACGATCTGGCGAAAAACATCGTCAAGGAAATGCAGCAAACCAGCCGCATCTACCGGAATCTGGAATATGCCGTTTCCCGGATGCTGCATCGGGCGCAAAAGTATGAAATCGAGCTGTCATTGTTTGAAGACCCTAACATTACAACCACCGGCGTCTATACCCGATTGACCGATGAAATATGGTGGTTGCAACGGTTGCGCAAAATTCACGCGCAAAAGCTGGAACAAGACGCCATCCGCTTAGGATTGGTGCATCAGCGTGCCAGCCGCTATGTCAGCGATGAAACACTGACACGGCGCAAGGAACAGAAGAAACGTATCCGCCGCACACTCGATGGATTGCTGGCAACCAATGAACTCGGCCAGTGCTTCATGCTAAGCGAACTGGCAGAATTGGGATTAGCCAATCCTCGCATCCGGCGCAGTGAATTAATGGTGCGCATTTTCGGTTTTGAATATATTGCCAATGAATTAGGCCATACCGGAGAATTCTATACCATCACCTGCCCATCCAGAATGCATGCCCGTCACTCCGGCAGCGGCGAGTGTAATAACAGGTATGACGGCACAACTCCCAAGCAAGCACAGAAATACCTGAATAAAGTCTGGTCACGAATCCGTGCAAAACTCAAACGAAGCAACCTACCCGTTTACGGATTCCGCATTGCCGAACCGCAACACGACGGCACGCCGCACTGGCACATGTTGTTATTCATGACACCCGGACAAACTGAGAAAGTCAGAGAAATCATGCGGCACTATGCCTTGCAAACCGATGGCGATGAACCCGGCGCACAGCAACACCGCTTCAAAGCAATCCCTATCGACAAAAACAAAGGCTCAGCAGTAGGTTACATCGCCAAATACATTTCAAAGAACATCGATGGTCATGGCCTTGAACAGGATATCGACGGCAGCCCGATACAGGAAGCGGCTGAACGGGTAGAGGCCTGGGCATCGACCTGGGGCATCCGGCAATTCCAGCAAATTGGCGGCGCACCTGTCAGTATTTGGCGGGAACTCAGAAGAATCCACGATGCACCTGAAGGCATTCTTGAACAAGCAAGACAAGCAGCCGACCAGGGTCACTGGTGGCAATTCGTTCAATTAATGGGCGGAGCTACTGTTAAGCGTAAAGACAATCCCATCATACTCATGAAAATCGACTCGAAAGAACGCGGCAAGTATGGTGACCCGATAGGAAAGAAAATCTGCGGCGTTGAAACCGACACTATCCAATTACCAACACGATTGCATCAATGGCAGATTCAAAAAATTACAGTCGATACAGAATCAACTGAACGGCAAGCCGCAAAGCGCCCGAGTGGGAGCGACAGCGGCAGCAACCACGAGGCCGCATTTGCGGCGCAGCCGCCTTGGAGTTCTGTTAATAACTGTACGCACGTGTAGCATTTATATTAATTTTATTGATTATTGATGTTTGATAAGTTTTTGGTTAATAGCGATGAAGAAAAAATGCAGTATCTTATGTTTTTTTGCTAAGATAAATTTTATTTGTAAGGAAAGTCTCCGCTAGGTCAACTAGCTAAATACATCGAAGTCTGAATCAATCGATTTTGTAGTTATGTTAAAGGTTATTTTGTTCTTTTATGGCTATATTTTTGATAATATTCATTGCTTTCACAATGAGTAATTATCAAATTTAATTAGTAAATAAAATGAAAAAACCGAGAAAGATGTCATCGTTCGAGTTCCAGAATGGAGACCTTGAAATTTCTTTTACATATTTCTATTTTCTTGGTCATCAGATAACGGGAAACAACGAATCTGATTGGAAAGATAACATTAGAAAGATTTTTAAGGGACTTGTTCATGAAAAACCAGATAGATGGAGTGTTGATGTTGCCCATACTCTCAGAAACGAATTTATAGAGCAAATCCTAATTGACCATTTTCACTTAGATCCAGAGGCGATTTTTAATGATCAAGAATTCTCTATTTACGAGGATGGAGAAGGTGGTTATACGTTTGAGAATAAGAAAGGATTTATTAATAAAGAATTTAAATTTAAACTTGGTTGTAGAGTCCAAAAGGAATCGACTGATGATTCATGGAACTTTCATCCTCCAGGTGCTATTGAATGTTTCTTGTTTAAAAATGGACACCTGACTGTTACGCTTAAGCTTATTAACTCTAGTGCCATTCCAGCTCATGATGTTGTAGCATTAATTCGCCAACCAGATTTAATCAAGGCAAGACCTGAAATCAAGAGGGTAGGTCTTCTGGTTAGAAAATCAGAGAAATTATTAGATGTAATCGAAAAAACCTTAGAAAAAATTTTGTTGCATTCTAAGATAGAGAAAATTAAATCAGGCAATATGGATGGGTATAATAAAATTCCAATAATACCCGAAACGCCTAGAAATAATTCCGAGATGGCAGATGAGGAAGAAGATAGGGTTAGATCTATACCATATTTAGGAATTGCCTTTGGTTTTCAGGATTCTGTATCAGAGGATATAGAAGCTTTAAATATGGCTATTAAGCGTTTTGTCATATCCGCAGCCAGAGCAACGCCAGCATTCTTAAACAGCTTCACAAATCCTGACTCTTATTTGGCGTCCGAAAATAGGAATGCTTATATTCCAGGGGATAGCATTGTTTATATTGCTAAGAGAGGGTGGTGTGTTTTCGATGCAGGAGTACAAGATAATAAGGTTTTTTATAATAATGTAATTGAAACAACAAATTTAGCTATATTGCTTACCTATTCAACACAAAGAACTTGGTATCAGTATTATCGATTTCTTAAAGACAACGGTAGACCATATTTCGATAAGTTAAATGAATATGTAATTGAACTTGTAAAATCAGAAAGAGCAGTTAAGGAACAAAAACGATCCATTCCCCAAAGAATCAAAAAATTTTATTGCCATATTGTAAATGGTAATGGTTATTTAAAGAATTGCAAAGATGCAATAGCTGATGCTACAGGTTTTATTGCAAAAGCAAGAATTCTTGCACCTAGCAGCAGGATGAGTCAGTTATTTGTAGCTCATATGATGTCACATACAGCAAGAGCTGCTGTAAGAAGGTGTGAATATATATGTCACCTAGTGGAGATTGAAGATGCCGCATCAAGAACTTTAACAAACTATTCTAATTCACTAAAGATTGCTGCGAGTCATTTTCAATCAGGAACAAGAATTTTAAGTGAAAAACGCCTAAGAATTGGGGTAATAAGTTTATTTATTTCGTTATTCGTAGGGCTATTAACATACTTTACTAAATTGAATGTTGAAATACACAATCAAAATGACATCACTCAGAAATTAGACGAAATTATGCAACTATTAACCAAAATCATTCAATAAGTAATTAATCATGCTACAAATTATTTTAGCTGAGAGCAAATCGTTAAGTTTCCATGGCATATAAATCGCAAAGCTGTGAGTCAACAAATCTGATTGGACTAATGGATGTTCGATCAATTAATTTCTTTACAATACTTGGTGATCTGGTCAAGTAAAACCGGACAACCCAGTTAAGCGACTTTTTTCAATTTTTCCGTTTCTACCTCATATTGATTGGGGCTTTTGTATCCCAAGTATGAATGCAGTCGATGACTGTTATAAAACATGGAAATATACTGCAGCACATCTTGCTGTGCTGCATAGCGGGTTTGGTAATGCCGCCACTGCACTTGTTCCTGTTTAAGGCTGCCTTCGATACTTTCTGCTACAGCGTTATCGAAACAATCACCGGTGCGGCTCATACTACCCATCAAGCCATGTATTTCTAAAAGCCTTCGGTATTGCTTGCTGGCATATTGTGATCCGCGATCCGAATGCACAATCAATCCGGTTTGCGGCTGACGCTGCCAGATAGCCATTCTCAATGCATCACACACTAGTCTCGCTCTCATTCTTGAACTCATGCTCCAGCCAACTACCTTCCTGGAAAACAAATCAATGACAACAGCCAGATACAGCCAGCCTTCCTGAGTCCAGATGTAGGTTATGCCGCCAACGTAGACTTGATTCGGGGCTTCAACATCAAACTGTCGATTCAGCTTGTTCTCAAATACCGGTTGTTTGTGATTGCTGTCAGTGGTGACCTTGTACTTCTTTCGGTATCTTACTTGCACGCCGGCTTCCCGCATCAGGCTTCGGGCTTTCCAACGACCAATCGGATAACCCAGCGCATTCAGCGCTTTTCCAATTCTGCGGCTGCCGTGGGTATAATGGCTGGATTTCGCTAAGTCCCGGACCGTTCCAAGTATTTCCTCGTGACACGGGTCTGCAGAACAATTGTCAGTGCACCGGACATAATCATAGTAGGCGCTACGACTTACACCCATGAGTTGACACATCAAGCCAACCGGGTAGGTCTTCTTCCTTTGGGTGATGAACGAATACTTCACTTCGTTTCTTTCGCGAAAAAGACCGTCGCTTCCTTTAATATTTGCCTCTCCAGCTTCAGTTGCTTGATCTGAGCCTTCAATTGCCGGATCTCTTCCTGCTCAGATGTCAGTTTCCCATTGCCCCGGAATGCCTGATCAGTATCATCCGCCTGGTATTCCCTGATCCACCTCCTCAGCATATTGGCATTGATTTCCAGACTTCGAGATACTTCTGATGTTGTATGGCCCTGTTCTAATACCAGGCTGATCGCATCTAATTTGTTTTCCTTTGTATATCGTTTTCTCGTTACCATTTCTTCCTCCAGTTAAGCTATTTTCTCTTAACTGGACTGTCCGGAGTCATTAAACCAGGTCATGGTATCTGTAAAAAAAACAGATACAGCAAAAAATATTTCAACAATCATAAGGATTTGCAGAAATTCCGATTGGGACTGGGAAATCGTGTAAGATTTTAGCCGTAGACCAACGGATTAAAAATTTGTGTTCAATACGAAAATGATCTGCCATTAGTAATAAAGTCAGGATAAATCCTGATCGCTCCTTATCGACATCACATCTACATAATGTTTACATAATAGGTGATAAATAATTAAGCTCTTGTAACTGCTTGTTTCCATGAGGTAGGTAACAAGAATCTAAACCAGCAGCTTCTGATTACAAATTTAACTGGGGAGCTTACGCTACAACTTCGTGTCTACACTAATCATAAATCTTTAGGTTACTTTATTTGGCCAATTGATTTAATGGTGCTGTTGAGAGGAGTCGAACCTCCGACCTACTGATGATTACGAATCAGTTTGAATTAATTTTTTTGTCTTTTCGACTCTGAAGGTTTTGTGGATTTCATTTGAATCTCTACCGGGTTTAATTCCTCGC
>JAFEEI010000083.1 GCA_018241205.1 Pseudomonadota bacterium | reverse complement strand
GCACGGAACACAGCAACCGAGACATATCAACAAGATAGGCGAGGGAGCGAGTACCGCGCAACGAAGTGATTCGCTCGTATAGTCAATTAATCAGCGTTTCCCTAAGGAAACTCTGAAAAACTACTGCGTTCGATCATGCTGCATTGAAATCAAACTCAAAATGCTCATTTACTCCTCGTAAACTGCGCTTTTTCAATTTTCACTGGCTGCCTGTAACAATTTCTCTTCAGCGATGGCCTTCCCAGTGTCCGCACATCCTGCCATACTGCAACCTCATGTATTCGCACTATTCCGGCCATGACTTCGCGCAGATCCGGAATGTCCGGTTGGTGAGAAATTGAGAGGAGATTCCATGACGCAGATCACTGACATTATCCATCATGCGGGCCGCTGGTTGGAGCAGCAGCAGGATAAAGAATCCAAGGGATGGGGAGAACGCCGCGGCAGCCATGTCAATGTGCTGAATACCGCCGAAGCGGTAATCGCGTTGATCGACAGCGGCGTGTGCAACGCCGGTACGGGATCGATTCGCGGCGCGGTGGATTTTCTGCTGAAACATCAGACGTTGGACGGTCCGGATGCAGGGTCATGGCCGCGCGAGCTCACCACCGACGAAGGCGAAACCGTCGATATTCCCGATTTGGTGCGTACCACCTATGCGATTCAAGCACTCATCAAGGCCGGCAAAGGCATCGACGAGCATCCAGTGCGATTGGCGCTGGTCTGGCTGCTGGGTCGCAGAAATGAAAATAGCAAAGGCTGGGGGTATGCGCGCGGCAAACCCGATGCGCTGATGCCGACGTGTTTTGCATTGACGGCTTTGCTCGATGCGTACGATGCCTACCCTGGCGCGTATCAGAGCGAGATCCTGCAAAGCCTGCAGCATCTGGTGGAGGTTTATTACAATGATGGCGGCAACGATGTGCGCGGTTCGTTCGGCGCGCCGGATTCGCTGCAGGGCATACACACGATTTATGCCGCGTTGGTGTTGCAAATTGCGCGCAACAATAACTTAAGCCGCTACTTGGAACAGGAAAAACAGGCGATCGAATGGTTGCTGCGCAATCCCGATGAGGCCATCCGGCTGCGCGAAGAGTGGGTGGAAATCGATCAAGCCGACGTTGGCGACGGTCAAACCGGCGGCTACGGTTTCATGGTCATGACCGATACGTTGCTGATGAAGCTGCTGTTGGGGTCGGAAAACATCGACGACAAAAAGAGCGCGCTGGCGCATGAGGCGATGCATAGCCTCAAGGACAAGATCGACGACAGCACCGGTGCTTTTTACGGGCCGCGATTATTTTCCTGGGCCACGTCGAAGGCGCTATCGGCATTGGCCGTGCTACAGAAGCACGCGGGCGTGGAATATCCCGATCTTCCGGCGCGCGCACCGGAATCCCGCACTGAGTCGGGGCGCTGGAAAACCGGTCCGGTGATCATCGGGTTCGTGACTTTGCTGTCCGGGCTGGGTTTTTATCTGATGGTCAACGAAAAATTCGGTTTGCTGGAATTCAGTTTTTTTGTCGTCATGATGCTGGCGGCGCTGCTGGCGTACGGCGCCATTGGCGAGAAGACTTTCAGCGAGCTATTTAGTACTGTTAGCGGTTTATTGAAAAAGAACGATGCGAAACGATAAATTGCATTTGAGGCCGGCGGTATGATTGATACCATCATTTTCGATGCCGAAGGGATTGTCATCGATACGGAAACGATCTGGGACAAAGGGCAGGCGATTTTTCTGCAGCGCCGAGGGTTTGTCTACGACCGGGAGCGGATCAAACCGCTGCTCACCGGGCGGACGCTGGCCGAAGGCGTGGAGGTTATGAAGCAAGCGTATCGATTCGACGGCGATACCGAGGTGCTGGCGCGCGAACGTGCCGACATCGTGCGCGAATTGTTTATTCATGAAACAACCTTTATCGACGGTTTCCTGTCGTTTTTTGCAACCGTGCGCAACCGCTATAAAACCTGCATCGCAACATCGATGGATGAGGATCTGTTCAAGCTCGTCGACCGGCACCTCAACCTGTCGGCCTTGTTTGAAGGCAGGATTTATACGCTCGATAAAGTCGGCTACCGCTCCAAGCCCAATCCGGATATTTTTTTGTATGCGGCGCGGCAGCTCGGATCATCGCCGGAAAATTGCGTGGTCATCGAGGATGCGCCGCATGGCATCGATGCGGCAAAACGGGCCGGGATGCGGTGCATCGCGCTCAGCACCACGTACGATGCGGGGAAATTGCAGCAGGCGGATTTTGTCGTCGATTCCTATGCGGAGATCGACCTTGCCGCGGTGAATCAGTGTGCATTTTCAGGAATGAATTGACCGGCACGGGAATCAACGCCAGCGTTGCGCCGGATCCTGGCGATAAAACAGCGCGAGCTGTTCGTAAACGGCGGGGAAATGCTCCTGAACGACTAGCGGCAGTTCAAAAAACGCTTCGCTCAGCACCGCGAAAAACTCCCCCGGACTCTCTGCCGCATACGGATCGAGCACGGTTTCCTGCTGCCGGTCGACCTGGCGGCAGAATTTTTTGTAGGCCTTGCTGAACACGTCATGCCAGGTATACGCGCTCATGTTGGCATGCAATTCCGGACAACCGTTGGCGCCTTCAAACAGCATGTCGATCTTATGCGCGAATTCGTGGATCACCACGTTTTCTCCCCAGTGTGAACCCGGTTCCGCCGCATCCTGCCAGGAAAGGATCACCGGCCCGGCAGACCATGCTTCGCCCGAGGCCGGGTGATGCACATGGTGCACGATGCCGAATTCATCCTCGTAATCATAATCCAGCATGAATTCAACGGGATACACAATGATCTGACTCCAATTACGGTAGTAATCCAAATCGAGATTCAGAATCAGGATGCATGCCTGCAACGCGATCGTCACGCGCATTTCCTCGGTGATTTCCAATTCATGCGCACCGTAAAATTGCTTGTCGTGCAAGAAAAATGTCACGCACTCGCGTAAACGCGCGAATTCCTCAAGG
Source organism: Pseudomonadota bacterium (assembly GCA_018241205.1). Classification (GTDB taxonomy): domain Bacteria; phylum Pseudomonadota; class Gammaproteobacteria; order Burkholderiales; family Nitrosomonadaceae; genus Nitrosomonas. The sequence continues at coordinate 1,183 of JAFEEI010000083.1, read as the reverse complement.
CTAAGCCCTTTGAGGCAACGCAAGTTGACCAGTTTTGTCCAAACGGCATCGGATACGCTTTTGTGTTGCAGGATCAGGTTGCGATGCCAATTCGTTAAGCTCCACGACATGCAGATAATCTCCAGGAAACTGCCGTGATCTTGTGGCTCACGCCTTTATAAAGGCAATCCAGCAGGGATGAAAATAATATCTTTTTTTGTTCCATTTTGCCCAGGGCAGGAGCAGAGAGATACTAAGGCCATGAGAATTCAGGTAGAATTATATCGTTAGGTTCGTGTGGCAGGGCCAACGCCAAACGATTGAGAAATCGAATAAAACCATCAAGCCATAGTGATATTTTTAGAGGAAGATTGTAAATGAATTTTAAATATAGCGTTGTTTGTATTATTGGCCTTAGTATCGCGCTGATCGGTTGCGGCGGAGTTCCCGAAGCAAGCTCGGAAAATTGTTCAGGGCGAGGAATGGAATCATCACTGACAGCATTCAAGAACAACGAAGCCGCACGCGAAGCTTTTATCGCTAAATGCGATGAACTGAAAAAAGCAAAATAAGCATTTCCTGGAAACTCACACTCGGCTCCGGGAACGTTTCCAGCGCTTTAAAAGAACTGGAAGCTGATGTTACTTCCAATGAACGGCGAATCGAAGCACATGCTTCGATTCGCCGTTTTTGTTTTTCCGGCAATCGCTACGGATAATTGACCAGTACCAATACTTCGGATGGTGGCACATTGCGGATTTCGACGTAGGCTGTGCCGTCGCCCGTTTGTTTGACGCGTAACCGGGAACTTACCGGGTGGGTGATACCAGCGGTTGATTCCGCCACCGTTTGTTGCGTGTTGATCACGACCGTCAGTTCGCTGCCGGGTGGACTGAGGTTGGCGTCGACGATCACATTGCCGCCACGTATTTCATAGCCGTGCGGATTGACGACGCAGAGCGCTTCCTCGTCGTCGAGAATGCGCGACCAGGCGATGATTTCACCGGCTGCGCCGAATTCGAACGGTGCGCCGGAATTCGAGATCGGCGCTGGTATTGCCGCCCTTGACGCAGCACCGGAAATTGTTTGCGCAGCGCGGCTGTAGCAATCCGGAACTTGCAATTCCTGCGTATCCCTCCAACCGCACCACCTACCCGCATTCCTTCAACAATGCTTCAACAGTTTCGGTTGGAAACGGTAGCAG
>JAFEEI010000082.1 GCA_018241205.1 Pseudomonadota bacterium | reverse complement strand
CATCAACTTCTTCCCCGAAGAACGCCGGGCACAGTTATTGATGGATTTATCGCTGAATTTGCGCTCGGTAGTCGCGCAGCGCCTGATTCCGGCCAAGGACGGCAAAGGCCGGGTCGCCGCCATCGAAGTCATGCTCAACTCGCCGCTGATCGCTGATCTGGTTTTTAAAGGGCACGTACATGAAATCAAGGACATCATGAAAAAATCCAAGGAATTGGGCATGCAAACCTTCGACATGGCGCTATTCGAACTGCACGAAGCCGAGAAAATCAGCTACGAAGATGCACTACGCAACGCCGACTCGGTGAACGAACTGCGGCTGAAAATCAAACTGGAAGGCAACGAAGCCAGAACGCAGGATCTCGATTCCGGCATTGCGCATTTGGAAATCACGTAAAAAACCAATCTCGCCACCTGCTTGTTCGCAATGCTATTTCAATCGCCGATTGATCGGGCATTCCGATGTGGCTTCAATAAACAACCCCGTGGCAAGAGCACGGAGAATCACCAATCGTAGAGTGGAAACCTGTCAAGGTGTTTCGCCAAAAATCGATAAATATATGGAATAGAGTCACAAAGAGGGGGATGCTCGGACGGACTTCCGCCTTATGGGTCAATCCCTGGTTGAGATGAGACGCATCCGGAGTTCTTCAATACTAAGTACATTTTCTCCACGATGGAGCATTGTGTAGCAATTGGGACAGATGGGTCGAAGATCGGCAACGGGGTCAAGCTCATATTCGCCGTCTGTAAGGGCAAGAGGCCTGAGATGATGAACATGAATGAAATCCTTTCCGATCTCACCGTATCGGGTCTGAAAGTTGAAACTGCACACTGAACAGCTGTATCCATGATAGGCAAGGCACGCTTTCCGTGCCTTGGAGTCGCGTTCATAAGTATTCACACGCACCTGTTTCTTTGCGCCTTCAACGTATTTCTTTCCTGGTTCGAGTTCATCGGGAAATAGTCTTTGCCTTGTGGAAATGTGAGCGATTATTGTTTTGCCATATTCGCCGAGGCGCTTCCTTGCAGTTGCAATTTCTGCTTCGTGAATAGACTCAGGAACTTCGGTTGAAGAATGATCGCTTCAACGGTAAGTTCTGGTCGATTTGCTTCCAGCAGTGCATCAAGCCCCTTTCGTTGCCCTGCATTTCTAGGGAGAAGCATTCTCTTCGCAGTGGCTAAGCCACCATTTTTCCGAACAGCTTGTAGGAAGCGGCACCCCCAGTAACCGACTTCCTTTCCGGCAACATGGTAGCCATCTATGAATGCATTTGTCAGATCGCTTTCAAGACTCATAGCGTAATGATATAGGGGCAATGTATATAAAAACTCCGTCCAATAGTCTCGTGTGTAATGCCGTCAGCTAAAAAATTGCTCAATCAAGTGTTTTAATTACTGTACAACTTTCGCTTCAACCCAACCTTTTACCCCCTCAAGCGCCGCAGGCAGTTGCTCCGGTTGCGTTCCACCCGCTTGCGCCATGTCTGGCCGTCCGCCGCCTTTACCACCGACTTGTTGCGCGACGAAGTTGACCAGTTCGCCGGCTTTGATTTTGCCGGTGAGGTCGGCGCTGACGCCGGCGATCAGCGTGACTTTGCCGTCGGCTACGGTGCTAAGCACAATCGCGCAGGTTTTGAGTGTGTCTTTGAGTTGATCGAGCGTTTCGCGCAGGGTTTTGGCGTCGGCGTTTTCCAGGTTGGCGGCCAAGACTTTGATGCCGTTGATATCCTGCGCTTGCGATGTCAGATCGGCACCTTGCGAGCTGGCCATTTTGGCCTTCAGGCGCGCCAGTTCTTTTTCGGTTTGCCGCACGTTGTCGATGATCTGGGCGATTTTTTGCGTGATTTCCTGCGGGTTGGTTTTGAGTGTGTGCGCAATTTCGAGCAATTGCGCTTCGCGTTGCTGCACGTAATCGATTGCGCCTTTTCCGGTCACCGCTTCGACGCGGCGGATACCGGCGGCAACACCGGATTCGGCGACGATTTTGAACAAGCCGATTTGCCCGACTTGCGGTACGTGCGTGCCGCCGCATAACTCGGTGGAGAATTCACCCATGCCGATGACGCGCACCACGTTCGCGTATTTTTCGCCGAACAACGCCATCGCACCGCGCTTGATCGCATCATCGTATTTCATCGAAGCCGCTTCGACCACCCAGTTGTTGCGGATTTGTTCGTTGACCAGACGCTCGGTTTCGCGGATCTCATCGGCGCTCATCGGTACGTTGTGCGAGAAGTCGAAGCGCAGCCGGTTGGGATCGACCAGCGAGCCTTTCTGCGTGACATGCGTGCCGAGCACTTTGCGCAACGCCGCGTGCAGCAAATGGGTTGCGGAATGATTGTTGGCAGTGCTGACGCGGGTTTGCGGATTGACCCGGGCTTGCACCGTATCTCGAACCACCAAGCGGCCGCTGCGCAGCAGGCCTTTGTGACCGAACACTCCAGCTTGTATTTTTTGCGTGTCAGTGACTGCAAACGTGCCATTGGCGGCGAGCAATTCGCCGCAATCGCCGACTTGACCGCCGGATTCGGCATAGAACGGTGTTTGATCGAGCACCACGACAGCTTCGTCACCGGCTTCGATGAAATCGACCGCGCTGCCTTGTTTGTAGATCGCCAGCACTTGCCCGTCGTGCTGTAGCCTGTCGTATCCATAAAACGTGGTTTGGCTACCGGTGTATTCGATGCCTTCCTGCATGGTGAATTTGTTCGCGGCACGCGCTTGTTCGCGCTGACGCGCCATCGCCTGTTCGAAACCGGCCTGATCGACGCTGATGCCGCGTTCGCGGGCGATGTCGGCGGTTAAGTCGATCGGAAAACCGAAAGTGTCGTACAGGCGGAACGCGGTTTCGCCATCAAGTACTTTGATCTTCTGTGCGAGTGCGGTTTCCAGAATTTGCATGCCGTTTTCCAAGGTTTCGGCGAAACGTTCTTCTTCTTGTAGCAACACTGCGGCGACGCGCGCTTTGGCAGCGGTCAGTTCCGGATACGCTTGCCCCATCGCTTGACTCAAGTCTTCCACCAGTTGATAGAAGAACGGTTGTTTCTGTCCCAATTTGTAACCATGCCGGATCGCGCGGCGGATGATGCGCCGTAACACGTAACTGCGGCCTTCGCTGCCGGGGATGACGCCATCGGTAATCAGGAAGGAGCAGGCGCGGATATGATCGGCGATGACTTTGAGCGAATTGTCGGTCAGATTCTTGGTGTTAGTCACGCGTGCCGCCGCTTTGATCAGGCTTTGAAACAGATCGATGTCGTAATTGCTGTGCACATGCTGCATCACGGCGGAAATACGCTCCAGCCCCATGCCGGTATCGACCGACGGTTTCGGCAGCGGATGCAATGTACCGGCGCTGTCGCGGTTGTACTGCATGAACACCAGATTCCAGATTTCGATGTAACGGTCGCCGTCGGCATCGGCGGAACCCGGCGGGCCACCGGCAACGTCCGGGCCGTGGTCGTAGAAAATCTCGGAACAGGGACCGCAAGGTCCGGTATCGCCCATTTGCCAGAAATTATCCATGGTGGCAATGCGCACCACGCGCGCCGGTTTGACACCGACTTCGTTCAACCAGATATCGGCGGCCTCGTCGTCTTCGGCATATACCGTGACCCACAGTTTGTCGCGCGGAATTTTGAGCGTGCCGGTCAGAAAATCCCAGGCAAACAAAATGGCGTTGCGCTTGAAGTAATCGCCGAAGCTGAAGTTGCCGAGCATCTCGAAGAAGGTGTGGTGCCGAGCAGTGTAGCCGACGTTTTCCAGATCGTTGTGCTTACCCCCGGCGCGCACGCAACGTTGCGAGCTGGCGGCGCGTACATACGGCCGTTTGTCCTGCCCGAGGAACACGTCTTTGAATTGCACCATGCCGGCGTTGGTGAATAACAGCGTCGGATCGTTGCCCGGTACTAACGGACTGGATGCGACGACCGTATGACCGTGGGATTTGAAGAATTCAAGAAACTTTTGTCTAATTTCGCTGCTTTTCATATTTTTTGCTGTTGCTCGTATCGTTCCAATTCAGTCACTGTCAAACCCAATGCATCGCCTTTAACGATGGCCAGGCTTTTGACTTTAGCCCGGATGGTGATTTCTTCGTTCATCTTGGGGAGGTCGAGTTCGGTGAGCACGGTAATTTCACCGCTGCTGTCTTCCAGTACATACGATTTCAGGTTCACCAGCGGTAAGCGCGTGGGATTTTTCGGGATGCCTTTGAGTTTGACTTCCTTGCCGTCAAAATTGACCGGTGCTGTGTTGATTTCATTGATCGGTGTGATTTCACCGGCGAAAACCGGGTGACTGAAAGCCAGAATTGCCAACACCAGCAGCGTGTGCGCAAGCCGTTTGCTCATGCGTTTTCCTCGTTAGCTTGTGATAAAACCCGTTGTACCGTTTCCATGGAAAATCCCCTGTTCATCATAAATCGCATTTGTTTACCCCGTTCTTCCCGTGTGGCGGGCGGATGATCGAATTTCTTACGCCAGATATTGAATGCTGCTTCCAGCTCGGTTTCCTTGAGCGCCGGGCGAATACCGTCAATGAGATGATCGTCGACTCCCTTGGCTTTTAATTCATGAATGATGCGTTGACTACCGAAACGAGCTCGGCGCGTCCGGGCCACTTGCTCCACCATGCGCTGTTCGGAAAGAAAACCCTGCTGCTCCAGCTTATCCAGGACTTCGGCCAATTCTGCCGTTTCGCCGCGATCTTTGTGAGCGGCAAGTTTTTGCTCCAGTTCCCGGCGTGAGTACTCGCGTTGCGCCAAGTAGCGCAGTGCACGTATTTCCAACGGGGAGCGTGTGTCCATGGGGGGTTATTGCTCTTTTTCGATTCTTTCTTTCTCGGCTTTTTCTTTGACTGGCTTGGCGTAATCGGCAATGCCGACGATGGCTCTGATTTTCTGTTCGATTTCCTGCGCCATCTCTTTGTGTTCTTTCAGGTAATCGCGCACATTGTCTTTGCCTTGACCGATTTTCTCGCCCTGATAGGCGTACCAGGCGCCGGATTTGTCGATCAATTTATGCGCTACACCCAGCTCGATGATTTCGCTTTCACGCGAGATGCCTTCGCCGTAGAGGATGTCGAAGTCTGCTTGTTTGAACGGCGGCGCGACTTTATTTTTCACTACTTTTACGCGCGTTTCGTTACCGATGGTTTCTTCGCCTTTTTTGATCGATCCGGTGCGGCGGATATCCAGGCGCACAGAGGCGTAAAATTTCAGTGCATTGCCGCCGGTGGTCGTTTCCGGATTGCCGAACATGACGCCGATTTTCATGCGGATTTGATTGATGAAGATGACCATGGTGTTGCTGCGTTTGATATTTGCGGTCAGTTTGCGCAATGCTTGCGACATCAGCCGGGCTTGCAACCCCATTTGCGGATCGCCCATATCGCCTTCGATTTCCGCGCGCGGTGTCAGCGCGGCCACGGAATCCACCACGATGATGTCGACCGAGCCGGAGCGCACCAGCATATCGGCAATTTCCAACGCTTGCTCACCGTTATCCGGCTGCGATATCAGCAGTTCTTTGACATTGACGCCGATTTTTTGCGCGTATTGCGGATCCAGTGCGTGTTCTGCATCGATGAAAGCCGCGGTTCCTCCCAATTTTTGCATTTCGGCGATGACTTGCAGCGTCAGTGTCGTTTTACCGGATGACTCAGGTCCGTAAATCTCGATGATCCGTCCGCGCGGCAACCCGCCGACACCTAACGCGATATCGAGTCCCAACGAGCCGGTAGAAACGACTTGAATGTCATAAGCGACATCGTTAGCACCCAGCCGCATGATGGAGCCTTTGCCGAATTGCTTTTCGATTTGGGCTAGCGCGGCATCAAGCGCTTTACTTCTGTTTTCGTCCATGCTGATTAGAATCCTATATGAAAAGTCGGGAAATTATCGCATAACCATATCCGGTCAATCTAACTTGTTTTATGTTATTGTTTAAGCGATAAAAAGAATAGCATAGTAAAAAATTCGAGAATCAAACGCACGTGCGCTATAATTGCGCGGAATCGTACAGCAGCGGATAGAGATGTGCGCTGCCCCAGCCTTTAGCAATTGGTAATACAGGGAGAACAATCATTCGCGTCATTTTGTTAGGAGGTCCTGGTGCCGGGAAAGGCACTCAGGCCAATTATATTAAGGAACATTTCGGTGTTCCGCAAATTTCAACCGGTGATATGTTGCGCAGCGCTGTAAAAGCGGGGACTGAATTGGGTATTATGGCAAAAAAAATAATGGATAGCGGCGGATTGGTTTCCGACGATATCATTATCAATTTAGTCAAGGAACGTATCACCGAGCCTGATTGCGCCAATGGCTTTCTGTTCGATGGTTTTCCGCGCACGATTCCGCAAGCCGATGCGATGAAAGCAGCCGGTGTGCCGATTGATTTCGTGGTTGAAATCGATGTTGCGGATGCCGAAATTGTGAAGCGCATGTCGGGCCGCAGAGTGCATCCCGCATCGGGCCGCACTTATCATGTGGATTTTAATCCGCCCAAAACGCATGGCCGGGATGATGTAACCGGTGAGCCGCTTATTCAACGCGATGACGATAAGGAAGAAACCGTCCGCAAACGTTTGCAGGTCTACCATGAGCAAACTGAGCCATTGGTTGACTATTATTCAAAATGGTCGGCGAAAGGCGGTAACGGTGCGCCGCGCTATATCAAAATAGCCGGTATCGGCACGGTTGAAGAAATACGTGATCTGATTTTTGCGGCATTGAAATAAGTTTTAGCCAGCCTCTTTTTGATCCACAAAGCAGGTTTGAAACTCAGGATGCGATAAATCGCGCCTGAGTTTTTGCGCGTACAGATTGAGTAGAATGAGATAGTTTGTTTACGATTTGATTAATCAGGAGAAAAATATGGCAATTAAAAATGCGTTTTATGCTCAATCCGGAGGCGTTACGGCAGTCATTAACGCTTCCGCTGCGGGTGTTCTGGAGACTGCGCGGCAGCATACCGATAAAATCGGCACTGTGTATGCAGGCCGCAATGGTATTATCGGTGCGTTGACCGAAGATCTCATCGATACCAATGCAGATTCGGCGGCTGCGATAGCTGCGCTGCGTTACACCCCATCCGGTGCATTCGGTTCATGCCGCTACAAATTGAAAAGCTTGGAGCAGAACCGGCGCGAATACGAACGTTTGATCGAAGTGTTCAAAGCGCACGACATCGGTTACTTTTTTTACAATGGCGGCGGTGATTCTGCAGATACCTGCCTGAAGGTTTCGCAATTGTCGGGCACGCTCGGTTATCCGATTCAGGCAATCCATGTTCCCAAAACCGTCGATAACGATTTGCCGATCACGGATTGCTGCCCAGGTTTCGGCTCGGTAGCCAAATATATTGCGGTTTCCACGCGTGAAGCCAGCTTTGACGTTGCAAGCATGGCCAAAACTTCCACCAAGGTTTTTGTGCTCGAAGTAATGGGGCGCCATGCGGGATGGATTGCGGCTGCCGGCGGTTTGGCTTCCAGTCCGGATTGCGAGATACCGATTGTCATTTTATTCCCGGAAGTGACTTTCAACAAAGAAAAGTTTCTTGCCAAAGTGGACCGCTATGTCAAAGACTATGGCTACTGTTCGGTCGTAGTATCGGAAGGTGTTAAAGGTGCTGATGGTAACTTCCTATCCGACCAAGGGTTGCGCGATGCCTTCGGTCATGCGCAATTAGGCGGCGTGGCGCCGGTGGTGGCGAATATCATCAAAGACGGTTTGGGATTGAAGTATCACTGGGGTGTGGCGGATTATCTGCAACGCGCAGCGCGCCATGTGGCTTCTAAAACCGACGTAGAACAAGCTTATGCGATGGGTAAAGCGGCCGTGGAATACGCCTTGGCGGGTCATAATTCGGTCATGCCAACCATCGTGCGTGAATCCAGCTCACCTTATAAGTGGTCGGTTGGTATGGCGCAGCTGTCCAGCGTGGCGAATGTCGAAAAAATGATGCCCGCTGATTTTATCAGTGGCGATGGATTTGGCATCAGCCAAGCGTGCCGCGAATACCTGGCACCGCTGATTGAAGGTGAGGATTATCCGCCATATAAGGATGGCTTGCCGGATTATGTGCGGTTAAAAAATGTTGCGGTCGCAAAAAAATTGAGTGAATTCAAAATTTGATTGTAATTAAGATTGCGATTGTATTCGGTGTTGTATGGAAGCCAAACAATTTGAATTCAGTCATCTAACAATCTAAATTTCATAAATATTTGCTGCACGCAATAAGCAAGAACGGATAAAATACATCCGGATTTTATTTTTGGACAAGTGTTTAATAATGCGGAATTAATTAGGCCGGGATTCCGCATGTGATTTTGTGTGGTCTGACTTTAATTGGAGTTTGTTTATGTCTAGTGGTTTAGTTATCGCAATTGGTAGTGCGATTGTAGCCCTGATATTCAGTGGGATATGGATTAAGGGTATTTTTGCTCAATCTACGGGCAACCAGCGTATGCAGGATATTGCTAAAGCGATTCAGGAAGGCGCTTCTGCCTATCTGAAGCGTCAGTACATGACTATCGGCATGGTGGGCGCGGCTTTATTTCTTGCACTGTGGGTGGCGCTTGGCTGGGATACGGCGATTGGTTTTGCTTTAGGTGCTTTACTTTCCGGTGCCGCAGGGTTTCTGGGAATGACGGTATCGGTTCAATCCAATGTTCGTACTGCGCAAGCTGCGAGTATCGGGTTGAATGAAGCACTGGCAATTGCTTTCAGAGGCGGTGCTGTTACCGGAATGCTGGTGGTGGCTTTAGGTTTACTGGGTGTCGCGGGCTACTGCGCCATGTTATTCGACGGCGCCAATCCCGATCAGGCGGTCAGCGATGTGATCAAGCCGCTGGTTGGTTTTGCCTTCGGCGGATCGCTAATTTCCATTTTTGCGCGTTTGGGTGGCGGTATTTTCACCAAAGGCGCGGACGTAGGCGCGGATCTGGTCGGTAAGGTTGAAGCTGGTATTCCCGAAGACGATCCACGCAATCCAGCCGTTATTGCCGATAACGTAGGCGATAATGTCGGCGACTGCGCAGGGATGGCGGCTGACTTGTTTGAAACCTATGCGGTTACCATTATCGCGACTATGTTGCTAGGCGCATTATTGTTTACCGCCAACGCCGGTAGCGCTGTTGTCTATCCGTTAATGCTCGGTGCCGTTTCGATTATCGCTTCTATCGTGGGTTGCTACTACGTCAAGATGCGCGACGGCGGCACGATCATGAGTGCGCTCTATCGTGGCCTGGCGGTCGCGGGCGGTATTGCGCTGGTGGCGTATTTGCCTGTTACCGTATGGTTTATGGGTGACATGTCGCTGGTTATCGATGGTACCGAAGTTTCTGGTGGCATGCTGGTCATGCGCATTTTCCTGGCGGCAACTATCGGTCTGGTACTGACGGGATTGATGGTGGTTATTACCGAATACTACACTTCAACCGATTATCAACCTGTTCAGCACATCGCTGAGGCTTCTACCACCGGACATGCGACCAATATTATTGCCGGTCTGGGCGTTTCAATGCGCGCAACTGCGGCACCGGTTCTGGCTGTTTGTATCAGCATTATTTTGGCCTATGCATTAGCCGGTTTATACGGTATCGCTATCGCGGCAACCTCAATGTTGTCGATGACGGGTATTATCGTGGCATTGGATGCGTACGGTCCGATTACGGACAATGCCGGCGGTATTGCGGAAATGTCGGAAATGCCGGATTCCGTGCGCGCCATTACCGATCCGCTGGATGCTGTCGGCAATACCACCAAAGCAGTAACTAAAGGTTATGCGATTGGTTCTGCCGGTTTGGCGGCACTGGTATTATTTGCTGACTATACGCATGCGCTGGAGCATGCCGGCCACTCGATAACTTTTGATTTATCCAATCACATGGTTATTATCGGTCTGTTTATCGGCGGTATGATTCCCTATTTATTTGGCGCCATGTCAATGGAAGCTGTGGGACGTGCTGCTGGGTCAGTAGTTATTGAAGTGCGCCGCCAGTTCAAAGAAATTCCCGGTATCATGGAAGGTACAGGTAAACCGGATTATTCCCGTGCGGTCGATATGCTGACCCAAGCAGCGATTAAGGAAATGATGGTTCCTTCATTATTACCCGTATTGATTCCGCTGTTAGTGGGCGTGATTTTGGGGCCGCAAGCATTGGGTGGTGTACTGATGGGCTCTATCGTAACCGGTTTGTTTGTTGCGATTTCCATGACAACCGGCGGTGGTGCTTGGGATAATGCGAAGAAGTATATCGAAGACGGACACTTCGGCGGTAAAGGCAGTGAAGCTCACAAAGCATCAGTGACGGGTGATACCGTAGGCGATCCGTACAAAGATACCGCTGGTCCAGCGATTAACCCATTGATTAAGATTATCAATATTGTAGCTTTGTTGATAATTCCATTGCTGTAATAGCTGTAATCAGGGAGTAACCTGAAAAAAGCACATCAGTAAACTGATGTGCTTTTTTTTGGGGGGCTTAGGTGTAAGAGGATCTGAGGGTTACTTGTAGTGTGTGACTGATTGAATTAAGAAGTGAGTATCTCAGAGGGTAACGTTGTTCAGTTTGTGTGTGATTTCACAGTGCGCAGAAATTGAAGAATCGGAAAAATTGGTTGCCGAGATTAACTTGTGATTCCCCGTGGTCTTGCCACGGGGATCTAACTAGGTTTTAGATACTCTCTCTTTTTGCAAA
>JAFEEI010000081.1 GCA_018241205.1 Pseudomonadota bacterium | reverse complement strand
ACGGTCACGGTCTGGTACGTTAAGGAAGCGCTGATTAATTGACTATACGAGCGAATCACTTCGTTACGCGGCACTCGCTCCCTCGTCTATCTTGTTGATATGTCTCGATTGCTGTGTTCCGTGCGCCTCGTGCTTCATCTCGTTCGCCGAATTAATCAGCGTTTCCTTAGTTGTGCTGCAGAAAAGCCTCGAATTTATCAACCATCATCGGCTTGCTGAAAAAATTACCTTGGCCGTAATCGCAGCCCATGGAGATCAATAACTGTTTTTGCAAATCGGTTTCGACGCCTTCGGCAATCACCTTCATACCCAGACGGTGCGCCATGGTGATAACCGCTTCGCAAAGAATTCTGTCGCTGGATTTGCTATCCAGATTGGAAATGAATGAACGGTCGATTTTCAGGTAATCGATGTCGAATTTTTTCAGATAGGAGAGCGAGGAATAACCCGTGCCGAAATCGTCAATGGCGACTTGAACACCTGCATCGCGGTAATTGAGCAATTGTTTAACCACCAATTCATGCACATCGAGCAGCAAGTTCTCGGTGATTTCAACGATAATGCTTTGTCCGCCCAAGCCGCACTCGTTCAAGTGATTGACCCAATCTCCCATTTTGCTGATGAATTGTTTCGGTGATTTATTGATACTGATTTGGAAATCGGTGTTGAAGTTGGCTTGCCATAAGGCAACCTGATTGACGGCTTGCTTGAATACCCAATCGCCGATGTCGGTTATCAGGTTGGTTTCTTCCGCAATGGTGATGAATTCTCCCGGATAAATGATGCCCCGTTCCGGATGCCGCCAGCGAATCAACGCTTCGGCTTTGTAGATATTGCCGGTTGCCAGTTCGACAATCGGTTGATACAGCAAATACAGTTGTTCTTCCTTCAATGCAGTGCGCAGTTCGTATGCCGTTCTCGAACGGACCTCGCTCGCGATCCGCATGTTCGACGTAAAACAGCTCCAGCAGTTGCGGCCATTGTTTTTGGCGGCGTACATGGCTTGATCGGCATTCTTCATCAGTATCTCGACGTTGCTGGCGTCATCGGGGAAAAACGTCGCGCCGATACTTGCCGAAACATAAGCTTGTTTACTGCTGAGATAAAACGGCTTGGCCAACTCCAGTAGGATCGTATGCATGATCTTTTCGGCACGCTGCGGTTCACTGATGCCGTTCAGAATAATGGTAAATTCGTCACCGCCCAGGCGCGCCACGGTATCGGTTTCCCGCACACAACTGTTCAACCGCTTAGCCGCTTCCACCAGCAGCGCATCACCAACGCTGTGTCCGAGAGAATCATTGACTTCTTTGAAACGGTCGAGATCGATAAACAACACGGTCAATCCCGTGCCGATGCGCGCGGCGTTTTTGATGTCGTGGTTTAACCGCTCGTAAAACATATTGCGGTTGGGTAATCCGGTTAACGAATCATAATTTGCTTGCCGCCAGATGATTTCATCCGCTTTTTTCTTGCCGGTGATATCGGAAAAATTGATCAGATAATAACTAATCAGACCGTCCTTGCTGCGCACCGGAGTGATATTGAACCACGCCGGATACTCCCGGCCTTGTTTGTGACGATTCCATACCTCACCTTGCCAATGGTTATGCTGTTTGATGCTTTGCCAGATTTTCTGGAAAAAATTACTGCCATGCCGGATGGATGTGACGATGGATACCGGTTTGCCGATAACTTCTTCTTCCGCATAACCGGTAATTTTATGCAGTGCTTTATTGATTGAGATGATGATTTTACCGGTATCCGCGATCAGGATCGCTTCGGCGCTATTTTCAAAAACCTTGCTGGAAAGGTATAACTGCTCGTTTACTTTTTTTTGTTCCAAGGCGATGCCAACGATGAATGAACCGATTTCCAGCAGCTTGCGATGAAAGGGACTGGGCAAGCGGTGCTCGAAACTGGAGAGCGCAAAAGAACCGATGCATTCATCGCCTTTGCTGCGTATCGGCATGGACCAGCAGGACAGAATATTAAAATCGATCGCCAATTGGCGGATATTCTGCCAGCGCGGATCGTCTAGTGTGCTTTCGATAAAAACCGGTTCTTGACGAAACACCGCGTTGCCGCAAGAACCAGTACCCGGGCCTGGGCGCAAGCCGTTTAGTTGCTGGATACATTCTTGGGGAACGCTGGGAGCGGCAAATACATTCATGCAGTGTTTTTCTTTATCCAACAACATGACTGTGGCAACGGCGTTATCCAAAAGCTGTTCCATCAAGAGGCAGACTTTTTCGCAAATCTCTTTGTAGTCATTGCCGAGTACCACTAATTGAAGAATTTCCTGCTGAAACTGAAGGATCCTGCCTTGTTCGATATGGGTCAAATCGAAATAATTGACCGGCGCATACATCTGATCAGATAAATCCTCATTGACTCGGATATTCTTACTCATTCGTTTTTTGGCATTGAAGTGAGTTATAGGGGGGGCTCAAATGCAGGATCGAAATTAGAGAATTGATCCGGACCAGCGGTGAGATTATACGACAGATTATTTGCACGCTCAAAAGCTTACCATCAAGAAAACGGTTCGCGCCTGCCAGCTAATTTTCCCGGGCTAATCGCAGCGGTATGCATTACCGATAAATATGATTTCCTTATCGGCACCGGGGACCTCGTATTTTCCCGAATTATTGGAATACGTGATATGCACGGTATCACCGCCCAGTTTTTGCGTTTCGATTCTCAGCTTGTTGCGCGCTTTGATCAGCCGTTCTACATACGGCGCGCTGTTTGTGTCGCTATCGTTTTCTTTTGAAGAACCTTTCACCGGCCCCAGCAATTCACAACTATCCGGAGCTTCCGCACCCAGCGCCATCGTCACCGCTGTGTTTTTTTCTGATTGCGCTGGCATTTTGCCGGATTGCGCGGAGACCTCGGCGATGCTCAAGATCAGTACAACCGGCAATATATTCCTCGTTAATTTATCTAATGGCTTGAAAGCGTTCATTGACAACTCCTGATACGTCATATCGGTATTTTTCAAAGCAGGGTAGCATAGATAAGCGCCGCGCTGCCCGTCAATAGCCTTTGACGAAAACGTACGGAATGAACGGGGTTATACCGGAAAATGAAGCTACTCCGGGTATCTTTTCAAAGCATCTTGGGGAGAGCGGTAAGGTATAGTGCACGGACATAAACTGAGAGGAGGCGGGATGTTGGAAACTATCGTTTATCTTTCCCTGGCGGGCACGGCCATTGCCGTCGCATACGGTGTCATGCTGTATAACCGGTTAGTAGATATCAAGCATAGTGTGTCGCAGGCGTGGTCGAATATCGATGTGCTGCTGAAGCAGCGTCACGATGAATTGCCCAAACTGGTCGAGACGTGCAAGCAATTCATGGGGTATGAACAGGAAACGCTGAAGCAAGTGATTGCAGCCCGCTCGCAAGTCGCTAGCGCGCGTGAAGCAGGCAATATCGGCGCGCTGGGTGCGGCGGAGCATAGCTTGCGTCTCGGCTTGGGCAATCTGTTTGCCGTCGCGGAAGATTATCCCGAACTGAAGGCCAGCGAAAAATTCCAGCATTTGCAGGCGCGCATCAGCGGGCTTGAAAACAGCATCGCCGACCGACGCGAGTATTACAACGAAGCGGTGAAAATCAATAATGTGCGAATCGAACAGTTTCCCGATGTCATTATCGCCCATTGGTTTAAGTTCAGACCACGCGATTTGCTCGAATTCAGCGCGGCGGACAAGCAGGATGTCAATATCGGCAAACTGTTCGGTTGACGGGTGGCTTGCCTATGAATCAAATACTGACTGAAATTCCGCCGCAGGATTATCCCTATGTGCTGGGCACGGTGATGGCTGCCGCATTGCTCAGTTTCTATTGGTTTGTGCGCAACTGGAAACGCCTGCGCATCATCGAGGATACGCCGACGGCGAAATTGCGTTCGGCGCATCAAGGTTATGTCGAACTGGAAGGTAAAGGCCAGTTCATCGATAATCAGCCGGTTTATGCACCGCTCAGCAACCACCCTTGTCTGTGGTACTCCAGCAAAATCGAGCAGCAGGAAACGTTTACCGAAAATGGCCGTACCCAAACGCGCTGGAATGCTGTGTACTCGAATACCAGTAAACATTGTTTCAAGCTTACCGACGGCGACAGCAGTTGCGAGGTCGATCCGGAGCGCGCGGAAGTCAACGGCAACGAGAAACTGGTGTGGTACGGCAATACCGAATGGCCAACCCGCACGCAAATGCTGGAAAGCCAGTCGATCGTGCATGCCATGTCGAACCCCTACCGTTATAGCGAATGGCTGATACTGCCGGGGCAGCCGCTGTATATCTTGGGGCAGTTCAGCACACATTCCGCTACTACGCGTAAATCATTGCGGGATGTGATAATCGATGTGATCAATGACTGGAAACGTGATCAAGCGGCGCTGCGGAAACGCTTCGATACCAACCGTGATGGCAATATCGATCAGCAAGAATGGGAAGCGGCGCGCTCCGAGGCGCAGGTCGAAGCGCAACGCATTTACGATCAGCTCGCAGTAGAACCGGATACCAATATCATCGCAAAACCGGACAACCCATCGCAGCCTTTCATCATCTCGGTGTATCCGCAGACCTTATTGGCGCAAAAATTCCGCCGCAACAGCTATGCCGCGTTGAGTGCGTGCATCGTATCGGTTTGCGCGACTGTCTGGCTGATTCATGTGCATGGTTGAGTGCTGTTGTTTCCTAGAATTTTTTTAGGAAAATCTGAAAAAGGTAGCGAGCGACGGTCAGGCAAGGCGAAATCAGACGCGAAAGCGGAGTTTACGATTGGGTAAATGAGCATTTTGAGCCTGATTTCAACGCAACGTGACCGGGTGCAGTAGTTTCTCAGTCCTTTCCTAGCGCCAAAACAAAGTCGACCTTGCCAGTCTTTTCCAGCTTGCGGACGATAATCGATCGTGTTGCGCGGCCGCAAACGCCAGCGCACCGCTCAGTTGCCCGAGCTGAAAGCTAACGGGAGCATTTTTTTTCGGCAATTCATTCAATAATTGCATGGCCATATAGCGGTCGTTTTCTACTCCCAGTTCGTCCTGCAAAGCCGCCAGCGCGGTAATGAACGGCGCGGTCTGTTTCCCGTACAGAGGTGCAAACGCTTCCGCGCTGTAGCGCATCTTTTTGGCGGCGATACGCGCCAGGTGGCGCTCGGCCGGACTCAATCCGGAAAAACCGTGGCAGCGTTTGCGCAGTTTTTGCCAGCGTTGCTCGAGAATGGTTGCCGCCCATGTTCCGGCATCGCGCTGGTGCGCATCGGTGGGTGTCGTGAGCAGGCTGCGGCCGATGTCGAGTATTAGTTGGGTGAAGGCTGGTTGCAACAATAGCGCTTGCGCACGCTGACGGGCTTGTGTGGCGGCATTTTGCAGCACTGCAAGGGTGTCATCGCCGGTGGCCGTATGCTGTGCTTGTGCCGCCAGAACCGGCAGGATGCCGGGCAAGACTTCATACTGAAATACATCCCAATCGCGCGCCGGGTTCAGTGCGTGCATTAATTCACGCAGCGGCTGGCCCCAGCCGGGCATCGCTTGTTCCAGTGATTCCGCCAATCCTGTACCTGCGCGTAAACGCCGCATGGCCACGCGCAGTTGGTGCAGGTATTCGATGTCGTGCGCATTGTCCAGAAAACCCGGCACGTTGGCGGATAATTGCACCAGCGCTGCTTGCAAGACGGCGTGCCAAGCTTCACCCGCAGGCTGGCCATGTGCAATGGCCGGGCGGACGGATTTTACCGCACCGGGATCGACGGCGCCGCACAGCGTATAGCCGCGCTCCGCTTTGCTGCGCGGCTCGATGTGCAATGGTGCGGCGTGCAGTAGTTGCACGGCGATATCGAAGAGATATTCCGGTTTGCCGGATTTGAGCTCGATTTCCACTTCGCAAATCTCCCGGTATTGTCCGGCGGCGGTGATTTTGCCGCGATCGAGCGCCACTTCGGCTTGTGTTTTACTATGAACGACTTGCCATGCAGTGCGGCGGAATTCGGTGGTGAATACTGGTGCGATGCGTTTGTGTTTGATGCCCGTCAGTAAATCCAACGCCGCTTGCGGCAATGCGGAGAAATCCGGCTGGCCGCCGTGCGCGACAGCCACTTCCCACTCCGGGCGGCTGGTGAGTGCACCGACTGATTGCGCTTCGGCTTTCAGCGTCTGAATCCACTGCTTACCGATGCGGCGTACGCGCAATGCAATGCCGCGCCGCATCAGATCAAACTTCGGGGTATCGAAATATATGCTGAGCAAGGGATGCTGTTGCGGTTTTCCGCTGTTGAGCAAGGAATGGCGCCGGATGCGGGCAACATGGCGTGGTTGCAAAGCCAGCTTGAGCTCGATTTCCATACAATTTTCCCGTGAGAATGGCGCTGCAACAGGCAGCGCGGAGCGGATACTGTACTACTCAATCTTCAAGGTATCAAAATTGATCCCGGCCGGGGGTGGGGGCGTTTTCAGTTTCATATTTTCCAGCGCGTTGACCACCTGTTGCGCGATAACCAAGTTGCGGTACCACTTATAATCGGCAGGCACGATATGCCACGGCGCCAGATCGGTGCTGGTGGCGCTGAGCATGGCTTCGAACGCTTCCATATAGTTTTTCCAGAATTTACGCTCTTCAATGTCGCCGGTGCTGAATTTCCAGCGTTTCTCCGGATTGTTGATGCGTTCTTCCAGCCGTTTCTTCTGTTCATCCTTGGAAATATGCAGGAAAAACTTCAGGATGCACGTGCCGCTTTCGGACAATAATTCCTCGAATTCATTGATCTGATTAAACCGCTGCTGTACTACCTTGTCCGAAATCAAGTCATGCACGCGCGTGATCAACACATCTTCGTAATGCGAGCGGTTGAAAATACCGATCTGACCTTTCTCCGGCGCTTTTTGATGCACGCGCCACAAAAAATCATGTTTCAGCTCTTCCGCCGACGGCGTCTTGAACGTCACTACTTTGCAGCCTTGTGGATTGACGCCTGACATCACGTGTTTGATGACGCCATCCTTGCCGCTGGTATCCATACCCTGCAACACAACCAGCAATGCGCGATTGCCGTTGGCGAACAAACGTTCCTGCAATTCATCCAATTTGCCGATCAACTTTTCCGTGACAGCTTTGGCTTCTTCCTTGCCTTGCTCGTTTTTCTTGTAATCGCCAGTATCACCAGGATCGCATTGCGACAGGTCGAGCTTGCTGCCGGGTTTTATTGGGTGGTTGTTCATTGTGTTTTTCAAAGATTAACTTGTATGATTAACTTGCAATTCCCCGTGATCTTGCCACGGGGAGCATTATAGTTTGTGTTTTTGAAGTCAGCGTAGCGCGCCATTTTTTTGTTTTTCTGCGCCGTAATACCCCGCGGTCTTGCCGTGGGGAGAGGTGCAGGGCGCGCGGAGCAAATTTATTCGGTATTCTCTGCTTTTAGGCGCGTTTTAGTTGAACGCCGTGTTAAACGCGCCGTTTTCTCAGTCAACGCCAACAGCTCCGACAAGGCTTCGTTGACCGCTTTCGACGTAGGAAATGCTTTGGCCACTTCCGGCTCCAGCAGCACAACTGACGTGCCCTCGGCAACTTCCGCGAAGAACTTTCCTCGCTCCAGCGTTGCAAAATCAGAGCGCTTGTAGTTTTTACGCATGTCTTCCTTATCCTTCTTCATAGAGTTTCCTTTCGCCTCGTGTCAGGCGGCGTGCACTGATAATGCGCATCGTACCCGGCCGGTAAGTGTGAGACTGCCAGTAAACGGCCCAGCTTGGAGCAACCGAATGTGATATACCGTTCCTCTTCAGCCGAATGATCGGGATCCGGGCCCGATACCGCGTGAGGATCGAGAAAAACTGTCGCTGCTTCGTCAAATGAAACACCGTGTTTCCGGCGATTGGCTTCCGCTTTTTTTGAGTCCCAGTCAAATTTCATGGCCGATCAGCATCCGACTCGTCACGTAATATTATTGATATTATAGTATTTTGAAATGGATAAGTTCACAGATTGAGAATGCGTGTACGCATCCGGATTGATTCAGAATTTACGTTGTCAACAAAGACGCTTGTTGTCTGAACAGCACTGCCCAAAAGAACCATGAATGACCCCCATTTCACCACCCCCATCGCCCAGCGCATCTGGGATACCAAATATCGTCACTATGAACGCGGTGCCGCGCTGGATGCTTGCATCGAAGACACTTGGCAGCGCGTCGCGAAGGCGCTGGTCGAGCCGGAAAATAATGCGGATTATTGGCGGGTGCGTTTTTACGGCATTCTACGTGATTTTAAATTCCTGCCCGGCGGACGTATCCTGGCCGGAGCGGGGACTGCGCATCAGGTGACGCTGTTTAATTGTTTTGTGATGGGAACGATTGCCGATTCGATGGACGGCATTTTCGATGCGCTCAAGGAAGGCGCGTTGACGATGCAGCAGGGCGGCGGGGTCGGTTATGATTTTTCGACGTTGCGCCCGCGCGGTGCGCAAGCCGCCGGTGTCGGGTCGGTGGCTTCCGGGCCGGTTTCGTTTATGCGCATTTGGGACAGTATGTGCGCAACCATTCTGTCTACCGGCGCGCGGCGCGGTGCGATGATGGGCACGTTGCGCTGCGATCATCCGGATATCGAAGAATTCATCGCCGCCAAACAGAATCGCAGCCAGTTGCGGCATTTCAATGTTTCCGTGCTCGTCAGCGATGCGTTCATGACTGCCGTCAGCCGCGACGAAGAATGGCCACTGGTTTTTCCCGCAAATGAGAGCGAAATGGGTGGAGAGCTGCTCTTGCGTGCCTGGCCGGGTTACGGCGATGCGGTGCCGTGCAAGGTGTACAAACGCATCCGGGCATGCGAGTTGTGGCAGAACATCATGCGCGCCAACTACGATTATGCGGAACCGGGCGTGCTGTTCATCGACCGTATCAACCGGCTGAATAATCTGTATTACTGCGAAACGATTCATGCCACCAATCCGTGTGGCGAGGTGCCGTTGCCGCCTTATGGCGCTTGCAATCTGGGGTCGATCAATCTCGCGCAATTTGTGCGCGACCCTTTTAGCGCGCAAGCGCGGCTTGATTTGGATGCGATCGCTACGACAGCCGCGATAGCCGTGCGGCTGCTCGATAATGTCATCGATGTTTCGCATTTTCCCTTAGCCAGCCAAACCGGACAGGCGCAGCGTTCGCGCCGTATCGGTCTGGGGCTGACGGGATTGGCCGATGCACTGATCATGCTGCAAATTCATTACAGCAGCAGCGCCGCGGTACAAACCGCGCAGCAAGTCATGCAGCGCATCTGTCACGCGGCCTACCAGGCCTCAATTGAGCTTGCGCAGGAGAAAGGTGTATTTCCATTACTTGACAAGGAAAAATATCTAGCTGGCGTTTTTGTGCGCACCTTGCCGGAATCCATTCGTGAAGGCATCGCGCAATACGGTATCCGCAATAGCCATCTGACCGCCGTTGCTCCGGCGGGTACCATCAGTTTGCTGGCCAACAACATTTCCAGCGGATTGGAGCCGGTATTCGGTCATCGTTACACGCGGCGAGTGCTGAAGCGTGACGGCTGTTATGCGGATTATGCGGTGGACGATTATGCCGCCGCCTTATGGCGTAAAGACCGTGCCAGCGACGATTTGCCAGCGGCTTTCGTTACCGCGCACGAACTGACGCCGGCCGAGCATTTGTCCATGCAGGCGGCCATTCAGCCGTACGTCGACCAAGCGATTTCCAAGACGATCAATATACCGGCGGATTACGATTTTGTGCAATTCAGCGATCTTTACCGCCAGGCTTACGATTTGGGTTTGAAAGGCTGCACCACATTCCGGCCCAATGCGGTGACCGGCGAGATTCTGCATAAGCCGGATGCGCAACATGCAGCGCCGCATTGCTGCGGTTTGGAGCGGGAAGCGGACTAATAATCCGAGTCTTGCGGAAAGATACCCGTTCGTGCAACGCCGTCGTTGCCGATGGTGCCGCGGAACATGCCGCTGGTGTTGAAACGCAGCGCGTAACGGCCTTGCGCATCCAATACGATCAAACCGCCATCGCCGCCGAGCGCGGCGATTTCTTCGAGCGTACGATCGGCTGCTTCGGCGGGCGGAATATGTTGCAACCGCACCTGTGCTGCCGTATTAAACGCCGCCGCTGCGCGGATGAATACTTCGCCGCTGCCGGTTGCGGATACCGCGACCGAGCGATTGTCGGCGTAGGTACCCGCACCGATGATGGGCGAATCGCCGATGCGCCCGTAGCGTTTGTTAGTCAGTCCGCCGGTCGAAGTACCCGCGGCCAGATTGCCCTGACAATCCAGCGCCACGGCACCGACGGTGCCGTGTTTTTCATCACCGTTGGGCGGCGATGGTGCGGATTCCATGTCGTGATCGCGCACCACTTGTTCTTTTGCGATGGCTTTTTGCAGTTGATCCCAGCGGTGCTGCGTATAGAAATAGGCCGGATCGACGATTTCCACGCCATGTCCGGCGGCAAAATCCTCGGCGCCCCGGCCGATCAGCAGCACATGTGCGCTTTGCGTCATCACCGCATGCGCGGCACGGATCGGGTTGCGGATCGTGGTGACTCCGGCAACAGCGCCCGCCATGCGTGTGGCGCCGTCCATGATCGACGCATCCAGTTCGTTACGGCCTTCGTGACTGAACACCGCACCTTTACCGGCATTGAACAACGGCGAATCCTCCATGACCACGATGGCGGCAATCACGGCATCAATACTGTTGCCACCCGTTTTGAGCACGGCATGACCGGCGTTTAATGATTCCGATAGCACTTGCCGGAAAGCTTGCTCACGCTCCGTGGTCAATCGCTGGCGGTCGATCGTACCGGCGCCGCCGTGGATAATGAGGCGGATGGGTGAATGATTAGTAGACATGCTATTCGTTGGTATAGTCATGAGCAGGAGGCAAAGAGAAAGACAGCTAATTCAGGTGTGGCAGATATTATTACAAACTAATTTTTCAAGTTTCCACAAATGAAAATGACATTGCACGCTGAATCGATATTTGCCAAATCGGAATATAAAACGCTGAATTACCAGAGTGACTCGTTAATCCACTCATTGATAACATCTGTGATTTTTTTCACAGTGATTTGAAACCGGAGCAGTTATAGTACGATCTTGGCGCATCTTGCCAAATTGAGTAAGCGAACATTTTTCCACATTACGAGGGCTTGTATCATGGCAAAAATTCAATTCGTAGAACCTAATATGTATGTGCTGAGTGGCAAGAATATTCATGTCAGCTATTCGACTTCCGGGTTTGATGGTAAACCGCATTTCACCTACCAGGATTTGCATCAAACGCATAGCTTCAGCGGAGATCAAATCCGTCGTGTCGAAACCGAGATCGGTACCATCGTCAGCGTTACGACTCGTTTGACGATCGATTCTGGTGGAACGACCTTCAGCGTACTGCTACCGCGAGTGAATCTCCAAGCGTCTCAATCCTTGCCAATCCATACTGAGGGTATAACAACCGTACATCGGTTCTCAATCCTCCCGGTGATCGGGCAGCTTGACTTTTATACCATTACGCCACTGTCTGGTACTGCGGCGCAAGTATTTTTCTAGTACTTTGAATTATTAAATCAATGAGGTTGGTTTGTGAGAATTTACAAACCAACCGATATCAAATTGAATTGGCAAATAGCTACTACCGTACTTGGTTGGATTCCTCATTCGCCATTTCCAGCACCTCGGCTGCAGTCAATTGCCCAGCCATGTCACCGTTCCAAGTGGCGTTGAACGGCAAAGTATTTTGCACTCGTGCGGCGCGACCAAGGTAGGCTTGCACCGTTAAATCCGGTTGCGTGATGGGCATAGCAATAGCACGCGGGTTGCGGGTTGTTTCGGCGAGCAGCGCGTGATTGATCTTGGCTTGACGCCGCCCATCGCGTTTGCCTTTCGGTGTTGCGCGCACGCTGCTTAACGATTTTTTCAGCAAGCTGGCGTGATTGCGCTTATCGTCCTCGAGAACTTGATACGCTTGCAGATACAACTGATTGCCGCGCCAGCCGAGCAAACGCGGCTGGTTGACGACCCGGACCGGCGTGCCGACCGGCACATCGTGATAAATGCACACGATGTCTTCCGGGTACATGCGCAAACAACCATGACTGCCGCGCAAGCCGATGCTCGGCGGTTTGTCGGTGCCGTGGATGGCGTAGCTTGGCCAGTCGAGTTTCAATACATGCGTGCCCATCGGATTATCCGGCCCGGGCGGTACGACAGCCGGCAGCGGATCGCCGTTTTTGGCGTGTTCCCGGCGGATCGAAGGTGTTGGAATCCAGCTTGGGTTCTCTACTTTCGAGGCGACGCGCGTCATCCCTTCGGGTGTTTTCCACTCCACCCGGCCGATGCCGACCGGGTGTGTGATGACTCTTTGCGGTTTGCCGGCTTTGGTCTTGGGAAAATAAAACAACCGCATCGCGGCGAGATTGATCACAATCCCTTGGCGCGGCCCCTCCGGCAGCACGAATTGCGTGGGAATGATGATTTTGGTGCCTGCTTTCGGCAGCCACGGATCGATGCCGGGATTGGCGCTGACGATTTCTTCGTAACCCAGATTGAAACGCCGTGCGATGTCGGACAGCGTATCGTCTTTACCGGCGGTAACCACTTGCAATGTGCCGACGACATCGTCACGCGCGGAATCAAAACTGAATTCGTGACTGGCGACCGGAATGGGCAATGACTGGACTCTTGGTGCCGGTGGAGTCATGTGTTGCGTCGGCAGCGACTGGCAACCGCTCAGCAGCAAAAGGCCGGCGCAAAAACCGCCTACGAGGCCGTCACGGAGTGAATATAAGTTTTTTTTATTCATATAATCAATAAGATCATAAAAATTCGACGTGACCGATGGCAATCAATGTACAAGATTTCTTGCGATCACACAACCATTAATCACACTAAATCAGGCTATTTTCGTTGTCATTTAAAGTATCGGATGAGCGCTTGGAAATGTGTTGAGTTCTGTCAGAACTGTAAACCCAAATGGTGATTTCGAGTTGTCGCCAGCACATTTTTTGACCGGCAAAATCGATTGCCAGTATGATTGCCGTTTTAGAAAACAGCGGATAAGGCGGATTAGCGCAGCGCCATCTGCAATCAGTTTAAAATTTTGACCAATCAACATTCATAAAAAATGACCACTATCGGTTTCATCGGTCTCGGCATCATGGGCAAGCCCATGGCGGGGCATTTGATCAAAAGCGGGCACCGCCTGTTTTTACAGTCGCGCAGCGGCGTGCCCGCCGATTTGATCGAGCTGGGCGGCAGCGTGTTATCGTCGCCCAAACAGGTCGCGCAGCATGCGGATATTGTCGTTACGATGCTGCCGGATACGCCAGATGTG
The DNA here is from genome assembly GCA_018241205.1 of Pseudomonadota bacterium. Lineage (GTDB taxonomy): Bacteria > Pseudomonadota > Gammaproteobacteria > Burkholderiales > Nitrosomonadaceae > Nitrosomonas. Next base: position 5,603 of record JAFEEI010000081.1, on the reverse strand, counting down.
GAGAAAGTGTTGTTCGGCGTGGATGGTGTTACCGAGGGGTTGCAAGCCGATCCTGGCCGGAGCCGGATCATCGTCGATATGAGTTCGATCTCGCCGCTGGCGACGCGTGAATTTGCCGCGCGGTTGAATGCGCTTGGGCACGACTACGCCGATGCGCCGGTTTCCGGGGGCGATGTGGGGGCGCAGAATGCCACGTTGACGATCATGGTCGGCGCAAATGCGGCGGTGTTTGAAAAAATCAAACCGGTGCTGGAATTGATGGGGAAAACGGTGACGCATATCGGCGACGTCGGTGCCGGGCAGGTGTGCAAGGTTGCCAACCAGATCGTTGTTTCGTCGGCGATCGAAGCGGTGGCGGAAGCGTTGCTGTTCGCGTCCAAAGCCGGTGTCGATCCGGGCAAGGTGCGGCAAGCGTTGCTCGGTGGTTTTGCTGCGTCGAAGGCGCTGGAAGTGCATGGGCAGCGCATGATCGAACGGCGTTTCGAGCCGGGTTTCCGCATCGAGCTGCATCACAAGGATTTGAATATCGCATTGCAAAGCGCCGCCGAACTGGGCGTGAGCTTGCCGAACACGGCCGCGGTGCGCGAATTGTTTTCCGCTTGTCTCGCGCACGGCGGCGCAACATGGGATAATTCCGCCATTGTCAAAATGCTGGAAAAACTGGCTAATCACGAAATTCAAAAACACCCTGAATAAGCGTATGTCTGCTCAAGAATTGGTTAATCAACTGCGGTCTTTTTTGCCGCCCGATGCGGTTTTGTATGAAACCGAGGATTTAAAACCGTACGAATGCGACGGTTTGTCCGCTTACCGGCAGTTGCCGATGATTGTGGCGCTGCCGCACAGCGAAGAGCAGATCGTTAAAGTTTTGCAGCTTTGCTATGCCACCCAAACACCGGTGGTGGCGCGCGGCGCGGGCACTGGTTTATCGGGTGGCGCGTTGCCGCACGCCGAAGGGGTTTTGCTGTCGCTGGCGAAACTCAAGCAGATCATCGCCGTCGATCCGCTGGCGCGCACCGCGCGCGCGCAGCCCGGTGTGCGCAATCTGGCGATCAGCGAGGCGGCGGCGCCGTACGGTTTGTACTATGCACCGGATCCTTCGTCGCAAATCGCCTGTTCGATCGGTGGTAATGTCGCGGAAAATTCCGGTGGCGTGCATTGCCTGAAATACGGCTTGACCGTGCACAATATTCTCAAGTTGCGCGTGCTGACCATCGACGGCGAGTGCCTGGAAATCGGCGGCGATAGCCTGGATAGCGCAGGTTATGACTTGCTGGCGCTGATGACGGGCAGCGAGGGCATGCTCGGTATCGTCACGGAAATCACCGTCAAGTTGATTCCAGTGCCGGAAAAAGCGCAACTGGTCATGGCGGCGTTCGACGATGTGCAGAAAGCGGGCAGCGCCGTGGCGAATGTCATCGGCGCGGGCATCATTCCGGCGGGTATGGAAATGATGGACAAGATTACGATTCATGCGGTGGAGGAGTTTCTGCACGCCGGTTACGATCTGAATGCTGAGGCGATTTTGCTGTGCGAGTCGGACGGCAGCGCCGAGGAAGTGGCGGATGAAATCCAGCGGGTGAATGCCATCATGCAGCACAGCGGCGCGATCAACATCAGCACCTCGCATAACGAAGCCGAGCGGCTTAAATTCTGGGCCGGGCGTAAAGCGGCATTTCCCGCGGCGGGCCGGGTTTCGCCGGATTATTACTGCATGGACGGCACCATTCCGCGCAAACGGCTGGCCGATGTATTGCGCGGCATTGAGGAATTGTCACAAGAATATGGCCTGCGCTGCATGAACGTGTTCCATGCCGGGGACGGCAATTTGCACCCGCTGATCCTGTACGATGCGAACAAGCCGGGCGAATTGGAAAGAACCGAGGAATTCGGCGGCAAGATACTGGAAATGTGCATTCATGCCGGTGGCACGATCACCGGGGAGCATGGCGTGGGAATGGAAAAAATCAATCAGATGTGTTCACAATTCGGCAGCGGTGAACTGGCCATGTTTCATGCCGTGAAGGCGGCGTTCGATCCGGCGGGTTTGCTCAATCCGGGCAAAGCGGTGCCTGAGTTGCACCGCTGTGCGGAACTGGGGGCGATGCATGTGCATCGCGGTGAGCAGAAATTTGCCGATTTACCGCGTTTCTGAATGCCATGTCAGCTACGATCGATCAATATCAAGCAATTATTCGCGCTGCGCTTGAAAATAAAATCCCGCTGCAAATACGCGGTGGCGGCAGCAAGCATTTTTATGGCAATCCGGTTGCGGAACGGCACGGCACATTGCTCGATATGACCGGCTACCACGGGATTGTCGATTACGAACCGACCGAGCTGGTGATCACAGCGCGCGCCGGGACGCGGCTGGCGGATCTGGAGGCTGCGCTCGATCAGCATGGCCAGATGCTGGCGTTCGAACCGCCGCATTTCGGTGCGGTTGCTACCTTGGGTGGTTGCGTTGCCGCTGGATTGTCCGGTCCGCGCCGCGCCGCTGCCGGCAGTGTGCGCGATTTCGTGCTGGGTGTGCGCATGCTCGATGGAACAGGCGAGGATTTGCGTTTTGGCGGGCAGGTCATGAAGAATGTCGCCGGTTACGATGTTGCCCGGTTGATGGCGGGAGCACTGGGAACGCTCGGCGTGTTGCTTGAAGTATCGCTGAAAGTTTTACCCAAACCGGCTGTTGAGGCAACGCTGTGCTTGCTCATGGATGAAACGGCTGCGATCGAGAAAATGAATCAGTGGGCTGGCAAGCCGCTGCCGATTTCCGCAACTTGTTACACCGGTGACCAGCTGTTTGTCAGACTTTCCGGTGCCGAACCGGCGGTGCGTGCTGCGCGGTTGAAGCTGGGTGGCGAGGAAGTACAACACGATGCTGTTTTTTGGCGATCGGTGCGCGAACATACGCATGATTTTTTTCAACCGGATAAGCAGCTCTGGCGCTTATCGGTTAAATCGACTGCGCCATCTTTTAATCTGTCTGGCGAGCAGTTGCTGGAATGGAATGGCGCTTTGCGCTGGCTGTGTTCCGATAGCGGTACTGATGCTGAGATCATCCGGCAGATAGCTAAAGAATCCGGTGGTCATGCCACTTTGTTTCGCGCCGACGCGGCGCGTGCAGCAGTGTTTCATCCGTTGCCGCCCGCGCTGATGAAGATTCATCGCGCTTTGAAAGAAAAATTTGATCCGGCGGGAATTTTCAATCCCGGCCGGCTTTATCCCGGAATTTAAATGCAAACGAAGCTTGCCGATTTTATAAAAAATTCGCCGCAAGGTGAGGAAGCCGACGCTATTCTGCGTAGTTGCGTGCATTGCGGTTTTTGCCTGGCGACTTGTCCGACGTATCAGATTCTGGGTGACGAGCTAGACAGTCCGCGTGGACGAATTTATTTGATGAAACAAGTGCTGGAAGGACAGCCGGTGACGCAAAAAACGCAAGCGCATCTGGATCGTTGTCTGACCTGCCGCGCTTGCGAGACGACGTGCCCTTCGGGGGTGCGTTATGGCGCTTTGGTGGATATCAGCCGCGGAATTGTGGAAAAGCAGGTCAAGCGCGATATCCGTTCCGAAATGATGCGTTTTACCTTGCGCAAGGTTTTGCCCAATGCGGTGTTGTTTAATACGCTGTTTAAGGTTGGCCAAACGGTGCGACCTTTGTTGCCGGAAAGCTTAAAAAGAAAAATCCCGGGTATATCCAATGTAACAATAACATGGCCCCATGTGCGCCATGTGCGCAAAATGCTGGTGCTGGATGGTTGTGTGCAACCGGCAATGGCACCGAACATCAACGCCGCTACCGCGCGCGTACTGGATCATCTGGGGATTTCGCTGGTAACAGCGGAGAATGCCGGGTGCTGTGGCGCGGTTGCTTTCCATCTGAATGCGCAGTCGGAAGGCCTGGATTATATGCGCCGCAATATCGATGCCTGGTGGTCATGGGTGGAGCGGGGAGAGGTCGAGGCGATTATAGTCACAGCCAGTGGCTGCGGCGTGACCGTGAAAGAGTACGGACATTTCTTGCAACACGATGCGATGTATGCCGAGAAAGCAGCTAGGATTTCGGCGCTTGCCAAGGATATCAGCGAGGTGCTGTATGCCGAACTGGGAAATGTTGAGCGGTTGCTCGTGCAACGCAACGTTAAAGCTGAAAAAAAACGGCTATCGTTCCATTCACCTTGTACGTTGCAACACGGCATGCGCGTTCGTGGCGTAGTCGAAAAAATCCTGATGGCTGCCGGTTTTGACTTGACTGTCGTACCCAATGCGCACCTGTGCTGCGGTTCGGCCGGTACTTACTCCCTATTGCAGCCGGAGCTTTCGCAGCAGTTACTGAAAAATAAAGTTACCGCGCTGGAGTCGGGCAAACCCGATCGGATAGCCACTGCGAATATTGGTTGTTTGATGCATTTGCAGAGTGGTACTTCACTTTCAGTCAAGCATTGGATTGAGCTGCTGGACGAGCGATTATCCGGCGGCTGAAGCGGTAAAAGTTTTCATTTCGATTAATATTCTAAATTTTTTGTTATACAATCCCGGGCTGAATTGTTCCGGCGTGTTCTGGCGGAATTGCTGAGCATGCATAAATGAGTAATAAGCTTACAGATAATCAATTGGAGAAGATATGAAGGCTGTTTTTAAAAGTGGTTGGGTAACAAAAATTGGCGGTGCAGTATTGGCATCTTTTTTGACAATGCCATTGTATGCGCAATTGATGCTCGCGCATGAAGGTCATCATGATGCTGGTGGTTGTACGATCAAAACCGGTGAATTCCCGGTAACGTTCAGCGCCTACGAGGTACCGGAAGGTGGCATACCGCCGATGCATTCGTTTTGCGAGAATCTACCGAATACCGGCAAGGTGAATTTAACCATCGAGTTGCCACATGAAGCACGCGAGATTCCTTTGGCGGTTCGCCTTGTCAAAGAGGGGCATGAAGGGCATGGCGCTAAATCAGCTGCGCCTGCTGATAAGAAACCGGCTGATGCAGGTGGCGATCATGCGGGACACGAAGGAATGAATCATGATGAACACGCGGGGCACGCAGCCGCTGAGCATGGCATTGTCTATATGCCGCCTGAAGTGCACAACTCTGGAATTATTGTAGTGGCAGCCAATATCCAGGAAATAGGCCAGTATGCGATACAGCTGGAAAAAAAAGACGATGCGGGCAATGTTAAAACAGTCGTCAAAATTCCATTAGGTGTTGGTAAAGGCGGCGGACATGGCAGTCACGGTGGTGGATTGGGTGCGATGGAGATTGGTTTATTAGTTGCTGTTGCAGGCGGCGGTGCTGCATTCTATTTTATGCGCCGTAAGAAAGCATCGGATGCTTCAGCGTAACAAGCAAAGATTTATTACATTTATTACTCGAACTGAAATCAGTTGCACTGTTGTAGTCAAACAGTGCATTCTGTATCGTTGAATAAGGTTAACAGTGGCTATACTATACCTACGTTACCTTGTCAGCTAAAATCCTTGACAGGTAGTGAAGTACTAAGTAGTCTTTGCTGCTGTGTGGTTATAGCTGAGGCTATTGTTGATGAGCAGAAGCTAAAGTGTGGCAAGAGAGGGTAAGGGGCAATTAGCTGGACTCTGTGGA
>JAFEEI010000080.1 GCA_018241205.1 Pseudomonadota bacterium | reverse complement strand
TCAGGGAACAACAACTGATCAGGGAAACTTAAGGAAACGCTGATTAATTGACTATACGAGCGAATCACTTCGTTGCGCGGTACTCGCTCCCTCGCCTATCTTATTGATATGTCTCGGTTGCCGTGTTCCGTGCGCCTCGTGCTTCATCCCGTCCGCCGAATTAATCAGCGTTTCCCTAGGGAAGTTCTGAAAAACGGCCATGTTTGGCTTACGCGGCGTCCAAGCGGCCAGCTAACTGCCGGCTGGCGGCAATCATATTGCTCAGCGCCGGTTTTACTTCGTCCCAATTGCGTGTTTTCAGTCCGCAATCCGGATTCACCCACAACCGCTCGGGCGGTATGCGCTGTGCGGCTTTTTGCATCAACTGGATGATCGAATCGACGGACGGAATATTGGGTGAGTGGATATCATACACGCCCGGCCCGATTTCGTTCGGATATTGAAACTGATCGAAAGCGTCGAGCAATTCCATATCCGAGCGCGACGTTTCGATGGTGATCACGTCCGCATCCATGTGTGCAATCGCTTGGATGATATCGTTGAATTCCGAATAGCACATATGCGTATGAATTTGCGTTTCGTCTCTGACACCGTTTGCAGTGATGCGGAAAGCGCGGATAGCCCAGTTGAGATAGTCGTTCCATTGCGGCTTTCTCAACGGCAATCCTTCGCGCAATGCCGCTTCGTCAATCTGAATCATGCGGATACCGGCTTGTTCCAGTGCCAATACTTCGTCGCGAATCGCCAACGCCAATTGCAGGCAGGTTTCCGAACGCGGCTGATCGTCGCGCACGAACGACCAATTCAACATGGTCACCGGCCCGGTCAGCATGCCTTTCATCGGTTTTTTGGTCAGCGATTGGGCGTATTCGATCCATTCCGTGGTAATCGCTTGCGGATGGGAAACATCGCCGTAAATAACGGGGGGTTTGAAGCAGCGTGACCCGTACGACTGCACCCAGCCGAATTCGGTAAACGCGAAACCATCCAGATGCTCGCCGAAATATTCCACCATATCGTTACGCTCCGGTTCGCCGTGCACCAGCACATCCAGTCCCAACGCTTCCTGCTCGCGCACGCAGAGTTCGATTTCTTTCCGCATCGCCCGGCGGTAATCCGCTTCAGCCAATTGACCGGCACGAAAATCGCGGCGCGCTTGGCGGATCTGCTGCGTTTGCGGGAACGAGCCGATGGTCGTGGTCGGGAACAGCGGCAAATGGAATCGATTGCGTTGCACAGTCGCCCGCTGCTGATAAGGCGAACGGCGTTCACCCATGGCATCGGTGATTTCCTGCAGGCGCCCTTTAACCTCAACTTGATGCACATGCCGCGACTGCTTGCGGCTGGTAATGGCTGCCTGATTTTCCCGGAGTAATGCGGCAACACTGGCCCGGCCATGATTCAAAGCCTTTGCCAGGATATTGATCTCTTCCAGTTTCTGCACTGCGAATGCCAGCCACGAGCGGATATCCGTATCGAGTTTTTGCTCGCTTTCCAGATCGACCGGCACGTGCAGTAACGAGCAGGACGGCGCCAGCCACAACCGGTCTTGCAAACGCATATGTACCGGCTGAAGCCAATCCAGCACGGCGGTTAAATCGGTTTTCCAGATATTCCGGCCACTGACAACACCGAGTGACAGGATTTTGTGCGACGGCAGCCAGTCGATCACTTTAGCGACTTCATCCGGCGCGCTGACAGCATCCAGATGCAGCCCGGCTACCGGCAGTTCGCACGCCAGTTGCAAATTGTCCTGCAGTTGGCCGAAATAGGTCGTCAGCAGCAATTTGACCGGCGCGGCCTGCAATTGGAAATACGCTGCGCGCAACGCATGCTTCCATGGTTCCGATAATTCCATGACCAGCACCGGCTCGTCGATTTGCACCCACTCGACACCGGCATTTTTGAGCACATCCAGCAATTGCGCGTAAACCGCCAGCAAATCATCGAGCAAATCCAGTTTTTCGCTGCCATCCTTGGATTTTCCCAACCACAAATAGGTCACCGGACCCAAAATGACCGGCTTGACGCGCGGACGGATGTGCTGCACTTGCCGGATCTGTTCGAGCAAGCGGCCGGCGTTCAATGAGAATTTGGTATCACGGGCAAACTCGGGCACGATGTAATGGTAATTGGTATCGAACCATTTGGTCATTTCACCGGCGTGCACGCAACTGCATGCGGATTTGTCCGCAGCCGAGCGCCCACGGGCGACGCGGAAGTAACTGTCCAGCTCGCTGCCCGTCAAAGCGCTGACCCGCTCGGGGATATTCCCCAGTAGGAAGCTGGTATCCAGCACATGGTCGTACAACGAAAAATCGCCGGCCGGAACCCAGTCCAGTTGCGCCTGATCCTGCCAGTGCTGTAAGCGAAGCGAATCAGCCGTATCCAGCAAAGTCTGTTCAGAAATCTCCCCTTTCCAGCATTTTTCCAAAGCAAATTTCAGTTCCCGGTTTTTGCCGATGCGCGGAAATCCAAGATTGTGTGTCGTTACCATAAATCACCACTCCAAGATTAATCAAAGTGGTGCTATTGTATGGAGGATGAATAATAAATAATAATGATAAGTTTTAACGCTCTAATAAGGTTTCCTCATATATGATCGAACACAGCCACCTGAAAATCATCCAAGCGCTGTACACCAACGGCACCCTGACCGGAGCCGCCAATGCGCTCTGTCTCAGTCAACCCGCGCTATCGCACCAAATCGGTTATCTGGAAAAGAAACTCGGCGTCACGCTATGGGAACGCGACGGCCGCAGCCTGCGCTTGACCCAGGCCGGCAAGCTGCTATTGGAGGCCGCCAATCAAGTGTTGCCGGTTCTCGCGCAAGCGGAACAAACTCTCCAAGCCTACGGCGAAGGCCGGCAAGGCATTTTGCGCATCGGCGTGGAATGCTACCCCTGCTTCGAATGGCTCACCGGCATGATCGGCCAGTACATGCGGCAAATACCCGGCATCGACGTCGACATCGTGCAGAAATTTCAATTCTCAGGATTGGAAGGCTTATTGAATCACCACATCGATGTACTGATCACCCCCGACCTGGTGCGCAAAGACGGTATCGAATATGAAGTGCTCGCGGAATATCAATTGGTGCTGCTGGCAGCGCCCGATCACCCGCTAGCGGATTTGCAGCAAATCACACCGGAGCTTTTAAGCAAAGAAATGCTGCTGACCTTCCCGGTACCGCTGGAACGGCTCGACATCCTCACACACTTCCTCACCCCCGCGCACCTCGAACCGGAAAAACTGAAACCCATCGAATCGCTCGACATCATGCTGCAAATGACCGCTCTCAATCGCGGCGTGTGCGTGCTGCCGGAATGGCTTGCCGATATCAAAAACAAGGATTTGAATCTCAAGAAAATGCAAATCGGTGGCCAAGGGCTTTTTCAGAAATTGTATTTGGCGCTATGGGAAACGGATAACACCGTACCGTATATCCGGCAGTTTATTGCGGTGGGGCAGAAAACTGCTAAAAGCTCATCCATTTAAGCCTTAAAGATAGATTTCAGTCAAAGAAACCTGACCGACTAATCAGCTAACAGTATCATTCATCAGCGAATACCAAAACACGGGTGGCACAGGAGTTGAGAAGTGTCTGTAGGCGATAAAATCAAGAGCAATTAAACCAGATTGTGCTGCTGGAGATTCAAGGAGTATCTTTCCAAATCCCGATTCACAAATCATTTGCATTTGTTGCCGATATTCACTTGCAGTAGCTGGCAATTGAATTGGTGCTTCGGCCACACCGGATTCAGAATGTGCGGACTGGAAGTAAAGATGTTGATATAAATCTTTCTCGGGGTGCCAGAGCTGTATACATACTCCTGGATACTGATCACGAACATTCTGAGCTAACACCTCATACATTTCATCCATCTCCAAAATAACACTCCAGCCGGAAAAAGTTGCCAACATCCAGGATGTTTCCGTCATGCGCTCAGTTGCATGTCCCCCAAGCCAACCACCCTCTTCCACCAAATCATCTAAGGAATCGGTAGCGATAGGTACAAATTTCTTTGCTTTCAAGGCGTAATCTACATTGCGAAACAGCTTCTTTAACCATTCCTTAGCTGTTTCTGTTCGACTTAATCCAAGCAGTGCTATTAATGCCAGATTAATGTCTTGACTTTGCCGATCGAAGCATGGGGAACTGCTAGCCCCGTTATTTTGTAGCCATGACTCCAAAGTTTGTATCACTACATTGGCATTTTCTTCCCAGAAAGTATTTTTTTCATCTGTTTTTTTGCTTCCTTCAGAGATTACAGAAAATATCTGAAATAGCGCAATACTTGCCAGAATACCGATCTGCTCAAATGCAATTAACGATGATTCCACGCCATTCGAAGCATATCGGATTATGCTATTTTCCACGAAACAATACGGCTGAATTCTTGCATGATATTGAACTGTAAAACGATAGTAAATCCACCATACTTGACGAAGAGGGCCAGCTATTGCACTTTGTTTGTCTTTTTCATCAGCGAGGCAAATACGGTGCCAAGTCCACAACATAGCACGTTCGACCGCAAAGAGGCCTTGGCGAGTATCACCGTCATCACGCAACGTCCAATAAGCAAACATTTGAGCTGATAGATTAATGATTCGCAAAGCTTTCAATAAAGCTTTGCCCGTCTTGGGTTTATCGATTAATTGCCCTTTATCATTCAAATCCAAAGCACGTTTAAATAGACGATATAAGTCTTGCCGGTCATACTCACTATCACCGGATAATGCCAGTGCCCGTCGCAAATCTCGGCGATCCTCGTCAAGAAAAATATGCTCATCTAAAAGGTGTGTTTCGATCAGCGCAGCAATCGTATCCGCTCCCCAAAATTCGATACATGATCTAGCTTTGTTATCACTGACAAATCCACTCCAACTGGCTTGTACGGTTTGTTTCAACTCTCCGTTAGTTGCAACTACAATGCGAATACTACGATCATGATCTTGCGGTTCGAGGTGAGACTTCAAATAAACATCAAAAATCTCGTTGATACTTTGGCGCACAGATTGATTGCCACCATCCCATTCAGTACGACCTATATCCCCTTGCTTGATCACCACAAGCATTAACTCATCTAAACCAGGCTCCAAATTTCTACCTCTGGCTGCAATATCCACACCATATTGTCTATTACCCGTTTGTGGGCGGGCCACAGGCACATACCCCATTTCCATTAATAGATCGGGCAGTAGGCGATCCAATTCGTCCCGTTCTTTGAGTGAACGCAAATACTCAGCAATAACCAGCTTCATTGATCTCCTCGTTTGGCAGATCTAAAGCCTAGATTTTTAATTTCATCATTGAGGGGGTCAACCACATATTGTGCTGGCAATGAGATAAAACAAGAAAACGAACCAAGACGATTGATATCACTGATTTTCCCTTGGAAAAGCGAAAAGCAACCTGTCCCGGCTTTTAGCGGAATTTTTGTAAAGAGTTGCTGCAATGTCGATTTATCATTTGCTTTATCCGTTGCCTCTCGTTGCTCTCTAGCTTTTTTCAATGCAACAGCGTGTCTTATGCGCATTGGAATGGGTGGGCGGAATTCGTGCCGAACAGGCAATTGCTTAATCGCCTCTGTGTAAGTGAGCAGTTCCGCTTGTACCTGTTCTAATAATCGTTTTTCCTCGGGTGAGGCGTCCTTCAATTTTTCCTGAATAGTTTCTAACGTGGATTGAGGATAATTTCGCCCCATTTCTTCAACCAACAATGTATAAACAAGATTAAAGGTTCTTTGCTGAGCATTTTGGGTATTCAGTAATGAAAATGTTAATGCAAGCAATGCTTCTTCATGAAACGTCCAACCCAACAAGCGCCGCGCAAGATATTTAAAATCATCGGTAGTCAAAGTATCGAGAATATCCTTCGCAAAAACAGGTTGCCTCACTTCATGAACCCACAAATGACCAATTAGGTCATGGAAAGCAGCACCAAGAATCCGTTCATCAGAAATCAACCAGTGGGTAATCAACTCATGCAACAAGGGCTTGCCGATTAATTCCCTTATACTTTGGCCAAAACATGAACCTAATTTTTCATCCGAATTCCTACTGTCGTAGTGTTTAACCACCCAATTCGTCAAACTGGCATATACCAATCCACCGTGACTATTAATTTCAATTAGTTGCGACAGAACATAATCAAAATCATTTGTTCGATCTGCATCCAAACCGGTCAATGCATCTAAAATTTCTGAAAAATTTGGATGATCTTTGGCTACTTTGAAATTCATAAAAGCAAAATCGCTAAGTACTAGTAATGCACTCTGATTGTTTGGCTGTACATGTTTCAAAAGCTCAATGACTAATTCGGGCTGTGAAACAGCGGCATTCGCGAGAGCTCTCCAGGCTTGGAGACTAACGTTGGAATCTGAATGATGCCCCATCGCCTTTAAAGCTTGCTGCACTCGATTTTTTAATTCCGATTCTTTTCCCCAATAATCTTTCAAGCAGCCTAGTGCCCACAGAGCAGCAGGCAGTAGATCAGTACATTCAGATGCAGTATCACTCAAAGCAAGCTCAGTAGCATCGACAAAATGACCAGCTCTTGCCATACCGATCAAGGCCGAACGATACAGACCAGTATTATCAGTTGATATTTGATTTCGGACAAAAGTGTATAAATTTCTAGCAAGACCATGATGATTTGATAGATAACTATCCAGTTGATTGAAAAACATAGTAGCGGCAAAATCTCTTCCGGTTTTTTGATACTGCACTTTCGCCAAATCAACTAGACTTTGAATTTTAATTTCTCTGAGAAACGGCAATGCATTGCCAATATTTCTCAATACATTGAAAACATAGCGAGCTTCTGAAGCATTAATAACTTCAGTTCCAGCTTTTAAAACATCAATTTTCTGAGAAATCAAACCTAAAAATCGACCACTGGCGAAATCAGTATGGCCGATTTCATCAATCTCCAATTGATGCGCTTCATCAAAAATTTCCTGAACATTCAAGAGCGCATCAGAGTTTCCAAGTTTTTGGAAACTGTGCACTGCTGTACAGTGATTTCTCGCTGCTATTGAGAAAAAACTTAAATTACTACCTTCAATGTAAAAAAGCCCATCAATGTGTTTTTTTGAAAGGGAACCGGGATTTGAAATTTTGATCACTAAGTCCATAGTACGCCGACTATGAAGCTCGGACGCAAGTCTTGTAATTTCCTCATGGATTTCTTCAAATTTCAAATCGAAAATAGGAATACTGTTATTCATCTCGTTGCGTTCTCAAATATTTTTGCCAATGAAAGATAATCAAATAAAAGAATTATCTTTCAGATTTTATTGGTTAACCTCAATAAGTATATTCTATTACCTGACTCTAAATTTTCACTATGGATTTCCATCACATTCCCAATATCCAGCTAAACTATCGGCCTTTTATATCCCAATCACTCCCATGGAAGAACAATCAAGCCTCTTGGCGTTATTTACCAGCAGTTTCTTAGCTGCGACGTTACTTCCCGGCGGATCGGAGGCGGTGCTCGTGGGGGTGTTGCTGGCGTATCCCGATTTGCACTGGCAAGCGCTGATTTTGGCGACGATCGGTAATACGCTGGGGGGGATGAGTTCGTATTTGATCGGCCGGTTGTTGCCGGATGAAAAAACCGTGCTGAAGAAAGCCGGAGGTAATGCTCGCGGATTGGAATGGGTGCGGCAACATGGCGCGCCGATTTTGCTGCTGTCGTGGGTGCCGCTGATTGGCGATTTGCTGTGTGTGGCGGCAGGGTGGTTGCGCACCCATTGGTTGTGGGCGCTGCTGTTTATTGCTGCGGGGAAGTTTGCCCGCTATTGGGTGATTGCGGCTGCGGTGAATTGAGTGGATTTGCGATTACGATTCAGTTTATTCGCATCGATGAATAAACTGAATCGTAATGAATCGATTAAACCGCTATCAATTTTCAAACAGTTTCTGTAGTTCACCATTTTGATACATTTCGGTCACGATGTCCGAACCGCCAATAAATTCACCGTTGATGTATAACTGAGGAATCGTGGGCCAGTTTGAGTAATCTTTGATACCCTGCCTGATTTCCGGATCTGCCAGTACATCCACAGCGTAAATATTATCAACACCACAAGCCTTCAGAATATTCACAGCATTCGCTGAAAAACCACATTGCGGCTGATCTGGGGTACCTTTCATATAGAGCACGACCGGGTGTGTGGTCACTTGTTGTTCGATTAAATCTTCAACATTCATAGTGTCAATCTCTCCAAAAAATCATTCCAAAAGTTTTATACAGAAACAAAAAAAGCGTCATCAATTACTGCGCCGGATACAACGTATAGCTCACTCCACAAAATTCAATTGACCTCCGCTCACGCGCATTATGCCAGCCAAGTCCGGGTGGGAACAAATATTACTAAAATCCCTGTCCTGCAACAATCGCCGGCATGCGGAAGCTTGATTATAGCCATGTTCAAACAGCAGCCATCCACCCTTCTCAAGGTGATCCGGTGCTTTATGAATGATATGGTTGATGCAAGACAGACCATCATCCCCGGCAGCTAATGCCACCTGCGGTTCAAACCGCAAATCCCCTTGTTGCAGATGCGGATCATTACCTGCCACATACGGCGGATTGGATACGATCAGATCAAATCTTTCTCCGGAAAGTTCATCAAACCAGCTTCCTTCGATCAGTTGCAGATTATGAATCTGCAGATTTTGCGCATTCGACTGGCAAACCGCCATTGCCGCAGGTGAAACATCGACTGCGGTGACGTGAGATTGCGGCCGGTGTTTGGCGATGGTAATCGCAATCGCACCGCTGCCCGTTCCCAAATCGAGCACGCGGCAAGGCCGGTCGAGCGGGATCAATTGCAATGCCAGTTCAACCAATAATTCGGTTTCGGGGCGAGGGATCAAAACCGCTTCATTGACACTTAAAATCAGATCATAAAAAGCACGTTCCCCAGTCAAATAAGCAACCGGAACACCGTCAATCCGCCGCTCGACCAGACGCCGAAATTCTTCCAGTTGCTGCGCAGTGAGTATTTGATCGGGATGCGTCAGCAAGTGCGCCTGAGCGGCATCGAGCACGTATTGCAACAACAAGCGCGCGTCGATCCGGTCGATATCCCGGCAGGCGGATGTCAAAGCTTGGGAAATGGTTACGCGCTGCATTTTACTGCATTGAAAGATCATCAGCCGGGCGGCTGATTATTCTTGTACCGAAGCGGCCAGCAGCTCCGCTTGATGTTCGGCCATTAACGCCGAGCACAATTCATCGATATCGCCATCCATGATCTGATCCATTTTATAGAGCGTCAGGTTGATGCGATGGTCGGTTACCCGTCCTTGCGGAAAGTTGTAGGTGCGAATCCGCTCCGAACGCTCCCCGGTCCCCACCAGCGATTTTCGCGTTGCGGCTTGTTCCGCGTGGTGCGCGCGCATTTGTTTGTCATGAATGCGCGCCGCCAGCACGCTCAGTGCTTGCGCTTTGTTCTTGTGTTGCGAACGCCCGTCCTGGCATTCCACCACAATGCCCGTCGGCAAGTGCGTCACACGCACGGCTGAGTCGGTTTTATTGATGTGCTGACCACCCGCACCGGAGGCGCGGAAAGTATCGATGCGTAATTCGGCAGGATTCAGTACCACCTCGCTGACTTCATCGGCTTCGGGCATAACGGCGACCGTACAGGTGGAAGTATGCACGCGCCCTTGCGTTTCCGTGACCGGCACCCGTTGCACGCGATGTCCGCCGGATTCGAATTTAAGACGGGAATACGCGCCATGACCGATGATTTTGGCGATGATCTCCTTATAACCGCCGATATCCGACACACTTTGCGAAATGATCTCGACTTGCCAGCCGCGCCGCTCCGCAAAGCGAGAATACATGCGAAACAAATTACCGGCGAACAGGGCGGATTCGTCACCGCCGGTTCCGGCGCGGATTTCCAGGAAAATATTACGTTCGTCGTTGGGATCTTTCGGCAGCAGTTGTTTTTGTATTTCCGATTCCAATTTCACCAGCTGCTCTTTGCCGGTCTGTATCTCGGCTTCGGCAAAAGCGCGCATGTCGAGATCGGCATGCATTTCCCGCGCGGTTTGGATGTCGCGCTCGCTTTGCTGGTAAGCGCGGTAGAGTTCTACGATGGGGACGATGTCTGAATGCTCACGCGTGAGCTTGCGGTAACTGTCCAGGTCGGCGGTGGCGGATTCGCTGCTGAGCAAATGATTTAATTCTTCCAACCGCACACTCAGACGAGTGAGCCTGTCCGTGATGTTTTTGTTCATTGCGGACGATGCAGCTGGTATAACCGGTTGATCAGTTCGACTAATTCCTCGCGTTCATCCGCGGCTGCCTGATTCAAAGCGCTGGACGGCACATGCAGAAATTTATTGGTTAGGCTATTACTGAGCGCTTCGATGACTTTTTTCGGATCTTCGCCTTTTTCCAGCAGTTTTTGTGCCCGGGCCAGTTCATGGCGGCGGTAACGTTCACCTTGGTCACGCAACGCGCGAATGGTCGGTACCATCTCCCGTGTCGCCAGCCAGCGCATGAAATCAACCACGTTGGAATCAATGATGGTTTCGGCCTGTGCCACGGCATTCTGGCGCGAATCCAATCCTTCCTTGACAATCTCCGCTAAGTCGTCGACATAGTAGAGAAATACATCGTCCAACTCCGCCACTTCCGATTCCACATCGCGCGGCACAGCCAGATCGACGATGAATATAGGGCGATGCTTGCGGATTTTGATGGCACGTTCGACCATGCCTTTACCCAGTATCGGCAACGGGCTGGCAGTACATGTCACGACAATGTCGTGCAACGCCAATTGTTCCGGTAATTCGCTGAGCGTAATCGCTTGCGCACTGAAACGCTCGGCCAGCGCTTCGGCACGCTCGGTGGTACGGTTCGCCACGGTAATTTTCTTGGGATTGCGCGCGGCGAAGTGATTGGCGCACAGTTCGATCATTTCACCGGCGCCGATAAACAGCACACGCTGCTCGCCAATATCGCCAAAAATCCGTTCCGCCAGACGCGCCGCGGCGGCGGCCATCGATACCGAGCTGGTACCGATTTCAGTCGAGGTGCGCACTTCCTTGGCGACATAGAAGGTGCGTTGAAACAGTTTATGCAGCATTAAGCCCAATGTTCCGGCATGTTCCGCCGATTTCACCGCGCTTTTCAGTTGTCCGAGTATTTGCGGTTCGCCCAACACCATCGAATCCAAGCCGCTGGCAACCCGGAAAGCGTGTTTTACGGCGTGTTCGCGAGGAAATTTGTATAAATAGGGATCCAGTTCACGCGTCGGTAGATGATGAAAATCCGCCAGCCACGTCATGGCATCTTCCGGCCTGTCCGTACAGCAATACACTTCGGTGCGATTGCACGTGGATACAATCGCGGCCTCCTTAATCGGATTGCGCCCAACCAGATCCCTTAACGCCAATTCCATGGTATTTTCGGGAAAAGTCACCTGCTCACGCACATCGAGTGGTGCCGTATTGTGATTAATACCAAAGGCGAATAACTGCATGAAAAATAATGTTAGCCAATGAAAGCGACGGGTAAGAAATAACGCGCAATTATAATATTAGGCGTTCTTAATTACCATCAATCAACCCAATTAATTTTGCAGTTCTTTGGTGGCCGATAACCATCCCATTAGTGCCATGGTGTAATCGGAATGATTGAAATGCCGTTTTTGGGCGACCCTTCAATAATGCGGTCGCTGTAGGTCAAATACACCAGCACGTTGCGCTTGGCATCGTAAAACCGGACCACTTGCAATGTCTTGAACAAAAGCGACGTGCTTTTTTTAAAAACTTCTTTGCCATCTTCCTGTCCGTTCTTCACTTTCTCAGGCAATGTAATCGGCCCGATCTGGCGGCACGCGATCGAAGCATCCGACGTATCTTCGGCGACACCGACCACACCGCTGACGCCGCCGGTTTTAGCCCGGCTTAAATAGCAAGTTGCCCCGGGAATCTCGGGATCATCAAATGCCTCGATCACAATCTTGTCATTTGCGCCCAATAATTTGAACTTGGTTGAAACGCTGCCGATTTGTTCCGCCATGGCACTGCCGGCAGCACACATCAACAAAGTCATCGTCACTGCAAAATGTACAGTCATTCTTTTTTTATTCTGCAACCGCATTATTTTTCTCCCAACTTTAACATTGACCCATTTCTAATTTATGCGCCATGCCCTTTTACTCAGCACAGATTCAATAAATTATAACCATTGAGTATCAGGATATCAGTTAGTTTCATTGGCACTTCAGGTTTTTTGCAACGACCGGAACAGCACGGATGAAATTTCATTGTTGACCGGTTTTAATCAGCGATAAAGAAATATTCCGGTTTAGGATGGAATACTTTTGGATTGCTTAAGCGGAAATGATGCGGGAAATTGCTGGATTGGCCGATTGGTAGGCGCGATTGGATTCGAACCAACGACCNNCTAACCAACTGAGCTACGCGCCTGGGAAAGGCGGATTCTAACCGAAACCGTCGAACGCCACAAATGTAATTGCGCTAACCATACCTAAAAACATGCCGACGATGCACAAAGAATCTTAAGCAATCAGTTCAACTTTACCAGTTTCCAAATGATATATCCCGCCCACGACACGAATTTTCTTCTGATCGTGGTAGTAATCCAGAATCGGTGTTTTGGTCCTGAGTCTCTCAACCGTCATGATGACATTCATTTTGGTTACGTTAATCAACCGGCTGTTTGAAGTGTCATTGACCGCCCGCACAGCCGGTGCAATCGCACTGGCCAGCAATTGGATATGACCGGGAAAATCCTTGTGGTAATCGACCGCTTCCACAGCCGCTTTGACCGCACCGCAGCTTTCATGGCCCAGCACCATGATCAAAGGTGTATTCAGCACGGCAACGGAGTATTCAATCGTGGCAACATTATCATTGGTTAAATAATTTCCGGCACCGCGCGCCACGAACAAATCGCCCAGTGCTTCGTCGAAGCAATGCTCCGGACTGACTCTAGAGTCGGAACAGCCGAGTATAGTGGCATAGGGATTCTGCCCGCCGACCAAGGCCGACTGAATATCATGAAAATCAAGCGATTTGGATTTACCGGAAACATAACGCTCATTGCCTTGCATCAATCTTTCCAATGCTTGATCCGGTGTCAGCACATTTTCCGGCTTGGGCGGAACTACGGCTCGGGGCGGCTCGGCAGCGATACTGTCCTTCACCGGTGCAACCCCGGCATACGCCATTCCCAAACTCAACGCGGATGCCGTTGCTAATTTGACGAACGAGCGTCTGCTGCTGCATATACCGGAATCTTGATTGAGATTACCGGGCTGCTCACATCGATAGCACATACTAAAAATCCTATCTCCTTAGATTGATCAAAGCACCGATTCTACACTCTCAGTGCTTACAAAACCGGGTATCAATAATGTTCAAAACTCTATTTTCAAGTATACTGCCCGGCTGCAAGAATTATCCAGAGCAGAAAATCGATCTGGAAGCAATGCGTTAATCTAAAACTCAAATTCCTTTAATGAAATGAATTGGCATCTGCCAAGGAGAACAACTTATGCATAAATTATTACCAAGCGTTTTTTTATTTTTGATCCTGGCATTACCTTTTAGCAGCTTTGCTCATGAGGGTGAAGACCACAGCCACGATGAACCAGCAGCTGATGCTCAATTGGATAGTGGAAACGGATGGCGTCTTGTTCGTAAAGTGGAAATGGGTACTTCAGGGAAATTCGTTAATTTAGTACTCATCGATCATGCGGTATACACCGACAAAACGGTCTACAGCGCTGTCATCAACCGGCTATGCAGCCCATCCGATCAATTTTGCAGAATCCGGTTCTGGAGTGAAGAACGCTTTGTGCCCGAAACTGCTGCGCTATCCGTGGAACAAAATAAACAACTCAGAGCCGATTATTTAGTTAATAAACCAGCTGGCATGCATCATCTGCGCTGGTCCTGCACTGTGGATCCAGACAAGACACATTGCTTCTAAGAAAGCTCTGAAAAACGGCCGGCCTCGGTCATACAGCGTTGAACTCAGACTCAAAATGCTCATTTACCATCGTAAACTCCGCTTTTTCGCCTGATTACACCTTGCCTGACCGTCGCTCGCTTACCTCACTCAAAGCTTACCTTAGGAAACACCGAATAAATTATCCAGCGTTTCCCAAAAGTTTGCTTTCACAAGCGTTTGCAACCACCCTGGATAAGAGTGCTGTAATTTCAAATATGCAACGCACGCTTATCCACGCCAAGCGCAGCCTCGTGAAATACTTCCGATAACGACGGATGGGCATGCACAATGCAGGCGATATCCTGGCTGCTGGCGGAAAATTTCATCGCCATCACGGCTTCTGAAATGAGCTCCGACACATGCGGACCGATCATGTGAACACCCAATACACGGTCGGTTTTCTCATCCGCCAGGATTTTGATAAATCCGCTCGTTTCCCCCATGGCACGCGCTCTCCCGTTGGCAATGAACGGAAATTGACCGGCTTTATAAGCAATACCGGCTGCTCTTAATTCCTGCTCGTTTTTCCCCACCCAAGCGATTTCCGGCGCCGTATAAATCACCCACGGCACGGTATTGAAATCGACGGCTTCAAGCTCGCCGGCTTCGCCTTTTTCCACATGCTGAATCATTTCCGCAACCGCCACGCCCTCTTCGGAAGCCTTGTGTGCCAGCATGGGGCCGCGCACTACATCGCCCACAGCATAAACATTCGCCAGATTGGTACGGCAATACTGATCGACCACGATAAATCCGCGTTCATCCACCTGCAGGCCATTTTCATCAACACCCAATCCGGCTGTATTTGGAATGCGGCCGATCGCGACGATCAGTTTATCGACTTCCAAAACTTGTTCCTGATTATTCGCGTCGCTATAACCGACCGCAACGGTATTGCCAGTTACCTTGACCGATTTGATATTGACGCCGGTATTAATCTGCAAACCCGGCTCTTTGGTGAATATACTTTTGGCTTCCTTGGCGATTTGCTCATCCGCCGCCATCAAGAAACCCGGCATCGCTTCAAGAATCGTCACTTCCGCACCCAGCCTGCGCCACACGCTGCCCATTTCCAGTCCGATCACGCCCGCACCGATGACGCCCAAGCGCTTGGGTATTTCCGTCAACGCCAAGGCACCGGCGTTATCCAGAATCATGGCATTATCGACCGGTGCAAAAGGTAATGGTCGCGGCACGGAGCCGGTTGCCACGATGACATGCTTGGCCTGAATCGTTTCAGCGTTACCGCTATCGTCCACTTTTATTTGCCATATATTGGCAGATGTATCGCGTTGCAGCAACGTTCCGCGGCCGTGCAGCGATTTCACTTTGTTCTTCTTGAACAACGAAGCGATACCGGCGGTGAACATCGTCACAATTTTATCTTTGCGCGCAATCATCACAGGAACATCGACGGATACATTCTCGGCCGTAATACCGTGCGCAGACACCTTGTGCTGGATCTGGAAATAATTTTCCGAGGATTCCAATAACGCCTTGGACGGAATGCAACCGACATTCAGGCAAGTGCCGCCGAGACTTGCCTTGCCTTTGGGATTCTTCCATTCATCGATACACACGGTATTCAAACCCAGCTGCGCGCAACGGATCGCCGCAACATAACCGCCCGGACCGGCGCCGATGACTGCTACATCAAATATTTCCGACATGATTCAACCTTATCAATAAACCTAATTAGGGGGTAATTTTAAAGTAAAAAACTGCTGATGATGATTTGTTTTGCTTGAGGGATTCAATCTACTGCAGCGGCAGTTCGCCGCTTTCGCAGCCGATGCCGCTGATTTCGCGCACGGCTTGGACATAATCGCCATTTTCGCGCAGTTTTATCCATGAACCCGAGTGATTGCGGGCGTGCAGGCGCGCCAAACGGGAAAGGCTCGTTGCCGGCATTTCCCACTGTAAACCGTTTAAGATTTCATCCGCACCACTGGGATTATTGCACACCAAGATCATGTCGCAACCGGCGTCGAGCGCCGCCTGCGCACGCGCCAGCATCGATTCCAGGTACTCTCCGGCACCGCGCATGCTTAAATCGTCACTGAAAATACAGCCTTCGAATTGCAGTTCCGTTCGTAAAATCCTCTGCAACCAGATGGTTGAAAAGCCCGCCGGTTTGGCATCCACTTCCGGATAAATCACATGTGCCGGCATGATGCCGGTCAAGCCGAAATCGATCATCTGCCGGAAAGGAATCAGATCGCACATGTCGATATCGATGTAGCGGCGCGGATCGATGGATTTCTGCACATGAGAATCCGCCCGGATATAACCGTGACCGGGGAAATGCTTGCCGATCGCCGGCATGCCGCCTTTTTTCAATCCGAGCATCAATTGATGCGCCAGATCGGCCACCACTTGCGGGTCGGAATGAAAAGCCCGATCGCCGATAACACCGCTTTGTCCGTGATCGATATCGAGCACTGGCGTGAAGCTGAAATCGACCCCGCAGGCATTTAATTCCGCGGCTAAAACGTACCCCACTTGCTTGGCGAGATGGCGTGCACGCGCGGGTTGCTTATCCCAAATTTTCCCCAGTTCACGCATCGCGGGTAAACGTGTAAAGTCTTCCCGGAAACGTTGCACGCGACCACCTTCATGATCGACTGCGATCAGCACATGCGGATTGCGCATTGCATGAATCTGCTGCGTCAGTTCCGACAGTTGACGATGATCGGTATAGTTACGCGTAAAAAGAATCACCCCCCCGGTGAGCGGGTGCAGCAGTCTGCGCTTATCGTTCTCGGTCAACTGCGTACCGGCGATATCAAGCATCACGGGTCCCAGCGGCATGGTTATTTTTCCAGCACGACAAAGGCGCAAACCATCGTGATCTCATCGCTGATGGAAAGATGGTGCTGCGTGATGCCTTTATTGTTGATGAGTTGATCGAGTTCGGGATGGAATTGAAAAAAAGGCTTGCCCAGATCGTCGTGCGTGATCGTGATATACGTGAAACTCACCGGATGGCGCAATCCCGTGCCCATCGCTTTGGATAGCGCTTCCTTGGCGGCGAAACGGCCGGCCAGATACAGAACCGGCTTGCTGCTCGAATGATATTCCTGCCATTCGTTATCAGTTAAAATACGCCGCGCAAAGCGCTCGCCATAGCGATCCAGCGATTGAGCAATGCGCGCCGATTCGACGATATCGGTGCCGATACCGTAGATCATGCACGCGCTGCCAGCATCAATTGTTTCATTTCCCGGACAGCCTGCTTGAAACCGGTAAAAATCGCCCGGGCGACGATCGCATGCCCGATATTCAGCTCGGAAATTTCTGGAATAGCGGCGATGGCTTGCACATTGTCATAATGCAAACCATGACCGGCATTGACTTTCAGACCCAGACCGATACCCAGATCAACTGCTTTCCGGATGGCGGCAAATTGCTCCGCTTGCACTTGCGATGTGTGTGCATCGGCATAACCGCCGGTATGAATTTCGATTACCGGCGCAGCCGCGCGCGCGGCTGCCTCGATTTGCAGCGGATCGGCATTGATGAACAATGACACGCGTATCCCCGCTTGCGCCAGTTTCCGGCATGCGCGCTGAACTTGATCAAAATGCTTCACGACATCGAGCCCGCCTTCGGTCGTCAGTTCTTCGCGCCTTTCCGGCACCAGACAAATATCGTGCGGTTTTATTCTCAGTGCAATGCCGATCATTTCGTCGGTTACCGCGCTTTCCAGATTCATCCGGGTCGTCAGCCGGTCACGCAAAATCTCGACATCGCGATCCTGAATATGCCGCCGGTCTTCGCGCAGATGTAACGTAATCGCATCCGCTCCGGCGGATTCGGCGATCAGCGCCGCCTCGATCGGATCCGGATAACTTGTGCCGCGCGCCTGCCGTAATGTCGCCACATGATCTATATTCACACCGAGTTCAATCGTCATTGCAATCTTCCAGGATACCGCCCAGAAAAAATTTCTGGCGGATTATTCATAACCAAGATTTCTCAGCACACTGTCGTCATCAGCCCAGCCGCTTTTCACTTTCACCCACACTTCCAGATACACTTTGCCGCCCAATAGCAATTCCATGTCTTGACGCGCCTGAGTGGCTATTTGCTTGAGTTTTTCACCTTTTTTGCCAATGATAATCGCTTTCTGGTTCGGTTTCTCGACCAGAATCGTGGCATAAACTTTATACAACTGGTCTTCCTGTTTAAATTGATCGACTACGACACTGGTGGAATAGGGAATTTCATCGCCAACCAAGCGGAATAGCTTCTCCCGGATAAATTCCCCGGCGATAAATCGCTCGCTGCGATCGGTTACTTCGTCCTGATCGTACAACGGTTGATTCACCGGCAAATAACCCCGGATCACATCGAGCAAGTCCGGCAGTTGCACCTTGTGCATGGCACTCACCGGTATGATGTCGGCAAACGCAAACGCTTGCGCTACCTCACTCAAAAACGGCAACAGCAGCTTTTTGTCGGCCAGCTTATCGATTTTATTGACGACCAAAATAACCGGAACATTTTCCGGCAGGATTTTCAGCGCTGCAATATCGCGCTGATCAAAGCACATCGCTTCGATGACAAACAGAATCACATCCACATCCTGCATGCTTTGTGTCACCGCCCGGTTCATCGCCGCGTTTAAACGGTTGGTGTATTGCGTTTGAAAGCCAGGGGTATCGACAAAGACAAACTGCGTGTGCTGATCCGTCAGAATACCGTTTATCCGGAAACGGGTGGTCTGGGCTTTTCTCGATGTGATGCTGATTTTCTGTTGCAGCAGCTTATTGAGTAACGTCGACTTACCCACATTGGGACGGCCGATAATGGCGACGTAGCCGGTATGGAAATCGGCGTCAGCAGTCATTCTGGGCAATCTTATCGATAACTTTCATATTGGTGCTGCTCATGGTGTGAACATGACTTCTTCATACGCCAGCTCCGCTGCCGCTTGTTCCGCGCTGCGGCGGCTTGTGCCTTCCCCCGAGGTGCGGATATTCAATGCCGCTATCACACAATCCACTTTGAATTTCTGTTTATGCGCCTTACCGCTGGTGGTAACGACCACATATTCCGGCAGCGCCAATTTATGGCTTTGCAAAAATTCCTGCAATAACGTTTTGGGGTCTTTACCTTGCGTTTTAAGGTCGATATTTTGCATCAAAGGCAAAAAAAGTTTGCTGACCGTATCTTCAGCCCGCGCGTAGCAACTGTCGACATAAATGGCTCCCAACACAGCTTCAAAAGCATCCGCAAGAATCGACGGGCGATGACAACCGCCGCTTTTTAATTCCCCTTCGCCCAATCGTATCAATTGATCCATCTGCAGGCTAAGCGCCATGTCGGATAACGCTTTTTGGTTGACAAAACTGGCGCGCAAGCGCGACAAATGCCCTTCTGGAAAATCCGGGAAATGTTTATAAATCAGCCCGGCAATCGCACAATTCAGCACCGCGTCACCGAGAAACTCCAAGCGTTCGTTATGCGGCATGCTATGGCTGCGGTGTGTCAACGCTTCCAGTACTATTTTGGGGTGCTTGAACGAATACCCGAGGCGCCGGCAAAATAGATCGAGTAACGATTGATTAATACCTGGTAGTGCTCCGCTCGACATGATGATTAGCCATTACTCGCTGGCCGCGTCAAAATCTATCGTCAAGGATAGGTTAGACACCAGCGGTATTCGCACCGTATAGCTTGCACTTAAAACAATATGCCCGCTTTCCTTATTGATTTTAATGTCTTGCGCGCTAATAGATTTAATATTATCGATCTGCGCACGCTTACTGAACAGTACCCTCACGTGATTCAAATCGGCACTCTGCGCGTTAATATCTTTAACGATGGCCGTTAAGTTTCTTTCAATCGTTGAGTATTCAATATACGCGGGCGCAATGCGCAAACCGAAAATGGCGGTTAGAATTAAAATCACCGCCCAAACGAGCAAAGCGGATAGACTGACACCCTTCTGCTTTTGCCGCGTATTGTAATGTTTCATACTCTTTTACCTATTCAATGGATAAGCCGATACGCTCAAAATTTCCAAAATTCCACCAGATCATGAAAGCCTTGCCGACGATATTCTCTTCCGGCACAAACCCCCAGTAACGGCTATCGCTGCTGCTGTCGCGATTATCGCCAAGGGCGAAATAATTTCCCGGCGGCACTTCGCAGGTGAATCCCGTACGGTGATACTTGCAATTGTCACGAAACGGAAAATCTCTGACATTCGAATATTGCAGCGCTTTAACATCCTGATTGATCAAAATCGAATGACTCTTATCTTTATTCAGATATTCGGAATAACGATCGGAATAGATATAGCCGAGACCCGATTCCACGTATTTGTAATCGCCATCGTAGTCCATCTTGACCACTTCACCATTAATAATGAGCTGTTTATTGTGATAGGTGATCAC
Organism: Pseudomonadota bacterium; assembly: GCA_018241205.1. Lineage (GTDB taxonomy): Bacteria > Pseudomonadota > Gammaproteobacteria > Burkholderiales > Nitrosomonadaceae > Nitrosomonas. The sequence goes on along the minus strand of JAFEEI010000080.1, from coordinate 3,557 downwards.
GTCGCCGGGCACTCCGACGACGCGCTTGATGTAATCGATCGAAGGGTCTTCAGGGTAGCGGAATACCAACACATCACCGCGTTTCGGCTCATTCAAGTCGAAAACTTTTTTATTGATGACCGGTAATCTGATTCCATAGGTATATTTATTGACCAAAATGAAGTCGCCCACCAGCAGCGTTGGGATCATCGATCCGGAAGGTATCTTGAACGGCTCAATAACAAAGGAGCGCAAACTGAAAACGATCAGAATAATCGGGAAAAAGCTCTTGGGATATTCGATCCACCAGGGTTCGCTTTCATCTGCAGCGCGTTTATTTTTCCAGAACAGGAAATCCAATAGATAAATACAACCGGTAATCACCAGCAGTACAAACAAAATCAAAGGAAAATTCATTGGAATTCCTTCGGTAATGCATTCAACATTTCATTAAAGCGCTCCGGCCTTAATCCAGCATCAAACAAGAAAACCGTATCTTTACTATTCATTATTTATTATCAACCTGCAAAATTGCCAGAAATGCTTCTTGCGGAATTTCCACATTGCCCACCCGTTTCATTCGCTTTTTACCCGCTTTTTGCTTCTCCAGCAACTTTCGTTTACGGGTAATATCGCCGCCGTAACATTTTGCCAACACATTTTTGCGCAATGCTTTAACCGTCTCGCGCGCGATAATATGCGCACCGACCGCCGCCTGCACCGCGATATCAAACATTTGGCGCGGGATCAATTCGCGCATTTTCTGCACCAATTCCCGTCCGCGGTATTGACTGTTGCTGCGATGGATAATCAGTGACAACGCATCGACTTTGTCGCCATTGATCAGCACATCCAGTTTCACTAAATCGGAAGCGCGAAATTCCTTGAATTCATAATCCAGTGATGCATAACCGCGGCTGGTCGATTTCAACCGGTCAAAGAAATCCATGACGACTTCATTCAGCGGCATTTCATACGTCAGCATCACTTGCTTGCCCATATACTGCATATTCGTTTGATTGCCGCGCTTGCTGACGCACAGGGTAATCACCGCGCCCACATATTCTTCCGGTACGATAATGGTCGACGTGATAATCGGCTCGCGTATTTCATCAATTTTGGAGAGATCCGGAATCTTGGATGGGTTTTCAATTTCAATCACACTGCCATCGCGCATCAGCACTTGATAAACCACAGTCGGCGCGGTTGTGATCAAGTCCATATCGTATTCCCTTTCCAGCCGTTCCTGCACGATATCCATGNNGCGAAAACCGAAGCCCAGCGCCTGCGAAACTTCCGGTTCGAAATGTAGCGATGAGTCATTCAGCTTCAATTTTTCCAACGCCGAACGCAAGGCATCGTATTGATTCGATTCCACCGGGTATAACCCGGCGAATACCTGCGGTTTGATTTCTTTAAAACCTTGCAGCGGCTTGTCGGCCGGACGCGTGGCGGATGTCACCGTGTCCCCCACTTTGGCCGCATCGAGCTCTTTAATACCGGAGATGATAAATCCCACTTCTCCTGCGCTGAGAGAATCGCGATTTACCGATTTCGGCACGAACACCCCGACCTGCTCACACAGTTGCACCGCTTTGCTGGCCATCAGCATAATTTTATCGCCGGGTTTTATCGTGCCGTCCATCACTCTGACCAGGATCACCACGCCGACGTAATTATCGAACCAGGAATCGATAATCAGCGCCTTTAACGGAGCGTTCGGATCACCCTTCGGTCCGGGAATTTTGGCGATCAAGGCTTCCAAGACATCCTCGATACCCTGGCCGGTTTTCGCACTGATTTTGACGGCATCATGCGCATCGATTCCGATGACATCTTCGATATTCTGGATGACTCGTTCCGGATCGGCAGCCGGCAAATCGATTTTGTTCAGCACCGGAATGACTTCGACGCCTTGCTCAATCGCGGTATAACAGTTAGCGACCGTTTGCGCTTCCACCCCCTGCGATGCGTCAACCACTAGCAACGCACCTTCGCAGGCGGCCAGCGAGCGCGAAACTTCGTAGGAAAAATCCACATGCCCCGGCGTATCGATCAGATTCAACAAGTAAGTTTCACCGTTTCTGGCCTTATAACGCAATGCCGCGGTCTGGGCCTTGATGGTAATGCCTCTTTCGCGTTCCAGATCCATCGAATCGAGCACTTGCTCTTCCATTTCGCGATCGGACAGGCCGCCGCATAAATGGATAATACGGTCCGCCAATGTCGATTTTCCGTGATCGATATGGGCAATGATGGAGAAATTGCGAATATGCTGCATCAGAATATGAAATATAAAATATGTTTCCAGCTACGCGCAAAAACCGGTGCGGAAAAACTGGAAATTAAAATATTGTATTGGCAGTTAAAAGAGGCAGCATTCTAACGAAATTTAGCAAGATAATCATCTAAAGCTGCTAAATCGAGAAAATAATGACAGATCTCCCGGCGGGTGAATGGAGAAAACAACACAGGAATTTTATCTCCGTAACACGCCGCGAGTTCCGGATCGGAATCGATATCGACGACCTGGAAATCAAACGATACTCGCGCTTGCAGATTCCGCAGCGCAAGTATCATGTCCTGGCAAAGATGGCACTCTTCCCGGCCGTATACGATCAGTTTTCTCACCTGATCCACATCTGACGAAACAGCATCATTCTTTCTTGTCGTCATCGCTCAGCTTCATGGTGATGAACGTTGTGACATCCCCTCTTTTTACCAACAAAGCGATATTTTTCCCGCTTTTGATCTGATTCAGCAATTCATTAAATTGCTCAACCGTTTTCACATCTTTACTGTTTAAGCCCAGAATGATATCGCCGATGCGGATTCCGGAACGGCTGGCAATGCCTGTTTGCATGTCTTCGACCAATAAGCCGCTGGTAATCTCCAGTTGTTTCTGTTGCTCTTCAGTGATTTCGCTTAACGCCAACCCCAGGCGATTCGACGCACTCTGTTTTTTACCTGGCTTGTGCTTGCGGTTTTCAGCCGCATCATCGGAAGGCGTTTCTCCAACTTCGACCTTTACTGTTTTCACAGTGCCATCACGCCAAACCTCGATCGATACTTTGGATTTGGGTTTGGTATTACCGACGATACGCGGCAAATCCGAGGAGGTGGCAACCTCTTTTTCATCAAACTTCAGGATAATATCGCGCGCTTTGATCCCCGCTTGATCGGCAGGTCCGCCCTTCTCGACTGAAACGACCAGCGCGCCGTTACTATCGGATAAACCGAAAGATTCCGCCAGTTCTTTGGTTACTTCCTGAATCATAACACCGATTCTTCCACGGCTGACTTTACCACTGACTTTTAGTTGATCCGCGATTTCAGCCGCAACATTAATCGGTATAGCAAACGACAACCCCATGAATCCGCCTGTCCGGCTGTAAATCTGGGAATTAATGCCGACTACTTCACCGCGCATATTGAACAATGGGCCGCCGGAGTTTCCCGGATTGATCGCCACATCGGTCTGGATAAACGGGACATAATTCTCCTGTGCCAGCGAGCGGCCTTTCGCGCTCACGATGCCCGCCGTTACGCTATGCTCGAAACCGAACGGCGAGCCGATC
>JAFEEI010000007.1 GCA_018241205.1 Pseudomonadota bacterium | reverse complement strand
GTCTGTCCGCAGCACGCGCTGAAACAGTCATGGATTATCTCATCCGTACGCATGGTATTGAGCCAAGCCGGTTAACAGCGGTTGGTAAGGGCTATACCGAACTAATGAATAGGAACAATCCTCTAGCGCCGGAGAATCGCCGCGTGACGCTTATTAGAATCGATAATAATCAGTAATGGCAATTTTTAATTGCAAGGTTCGGGGGGTGCTCAGATCTTAATTTCTTCGATTGAAAATAAGGCTGCACCATAGGATTCCTGGCAGCTTGACGCCAGATCAGAAGGGCATATTGCTCGGCCAGCAAAGAATGGCAGTGCACCTTTGTATGAGTGATACAATTCTTCTGTTTCGCTAGAGGAGAAAGTTTCGAAAATATTGACCTTCTGAAGAGCGGTATAACTGAAGTTGCGAGGATAGTTTGAAACAATTGCGATAAAGTGATTGGTGCCCGGCGGTCCTCCTGCAATCATTCTCCATTCATTCCTAGGTAATTCTATTTGCTGATTGGCTGTTATGTGGTTATTTTGATCTTTTGCATTAGGGAAGAGCAGCAGAAAATCCGATTGATCGGTGCCTACGGCCAAGATATAAACATATCCAGATTTTGCGGAGCGGATTTTAAAATTTAATGGGTCTTTGTTAATAGCGACCTGTGCTTTGTCGATCGATATGGTGACTGCAAAATCTCGATCGCGGGCATTGAAAATTGTTTCCAATTCACGAATCGGATCGAATTGCGCTGATTTAATAATATCGGTAGGCGTGATATCGGGCGGTGTGTGCTGAGTATCGATAAAATCATTCCAAGACAGGCTCACTACAATGAGCGAAACGATTGTGATAGCCGATAGAATGGCAAAAAGTCTTCCTTTATTTGAAGCTGGTTTGTCCGGTATATGGAAATTTCCGGACATTGACTGTTGTTGAGTAATGCCGAGAAGCCCGCGAAATTCGTCAACATTTTGCGGGCGATATTCAGGTTTCACTGTCAGCGCTTTATCAATGCTTTTTAGGAAAGCAATGCTATATTGATTCCCTGCAAGGTCGCTTAAAGGTATGAGTTTGTCGGAAACCAGACGGCTGACTGATGGGATGGGTGTTTTACGAGTGATAACAAAATAAATGACTGCTGCTAATGCGTAAAAATCGGTCCAAGGACCTTGCGTAAGGTTTGCCTCCTCAGCATATTGTTCAATCGGTGCGTAACCCGGCTTCAAAATAACCGTAAGTGATTGCGTCATATCGCTAATCACCCGACGGGCGGCACCGAAATCCAATAAGAGCGCTCTACCCTCCGGCAGGATAAGAATATTATCTGGAGAGATATCGCGGTGTAAACACTGAGGCTTGTCTTTGTGCAGAACACTGAGCGCATCAAGGAGTTGAAATAATAAATCCTTCAACCACTTTTCATCAGGTAGCTTGTCTGTATTGCGTATTTTCTCTTTGAGCGTGATGCCTTGGTAAAACGGCATCACCATATAGGCGGTTCCGTTACTTTCCCAAAAGCGATAAACTTTTACCAGTGAGGGGTGATCAAAATGTGCAAGTAAGCGCGCTTCATTGATAAAACTTCGTAAGCCTGCTTGGAATACTTCTCTGTTGGATTCTGATTTCAAGGAGATTTCTCCTTGATTATTTCGCATGGCAAAGCTTGAAGGCATATATTCCTTCAGTGCTACCTGACGTTGTAGCGAATGATCGTATACCAGATAAACGATTCCAAAACCTCCCCACCCAATAATATCGGTAATTTCGAATTCTCCGAGCTTGGTGCCAATAGGGAGAATGTTTTCTCCATGTTGTATGGTATCCGATGCGACACCATGAGATCCCACCAGTGTTTCCTGGGAAAGGATTGTGAGATCATTATCGTCGTGCGGCTGGTTTGAAGTCATTAGCTTAGCTTTTTATCAGACGTTAGTTTTAAATTAAAGCTATCATTGTGCAACATTATTGAGCAGTATCGCGAACTTATTCTCTGCCGGAAGGCCTGTAAAACAGTGCAGCTGTGTTTTATCCGTTTCAAAGTCAACCTTCCACCATATACTTTTGCCGAGTCCTATTTTACTAAAAACATCTTGACTTGCTTCATTAAAAACTTCAATCAAAGAGTCTGCTGTCGGTAATGATAATGACTGATGGCTGTTATCTTTAGGGGACGAAGCTTGCCACCAATCACCCAATTCTTGACCATAAAACGGTGAATTTGCACCCGAAAATATAGGGAGAGGGTGGCATGATAAGCTTAGATCCAAGTCATCAGGCGATATATTGAAATCTAGCGAAGCTAGTGCAACTTGTTCCAGAGTTGCATACCAATCTTGCATTGCAAAAATTGATAACATAACGCCGGGATATGGTTCAATTTCAGTGGCAATGGTTAACGGGAAATGCCGCCCGACTTTATCAACACTTGGCATGAGAATACCTGTCCATACTTTGGCATTGCCGCACGTATCAGGCATGAGTATGAAGCGCCAAATTGGACTGGTAAGATATAAATCAAGCCAATACTCGCCCAACTGTTCTCGGCTTTTTGCCATGGCTTTCTGCAACCAAGTATCCCAGATATCAATAAAACTGGAAGGTAAGCGACGTGAAACGAAGTCACCAAGAGACGGTATCTTTCCATACCAACCGACCGTTAGGGATTCTTTGTCGCCCATCATAGCGTAGAGGGGCATCTGAATTCTTTGAACTCTTGCAATCGGAATGGGTTCTGAACACTACTGGTCGTTACTTCAAATTGTGCTTTTTTACCGTTGATATTGAAGATGGCACTGAATTTTTCGGGTTGTGAGGACGGATTGATTTGCACGTTATCGAACATACGAAACAGCGCCCAAGGGCCTTCAAAGACTTGTCCCGATATACCTTGTTGAGCGGGAGAAATTTGTAGACGCACTTGCGTACTGCCTCGCGGACCAGGCCATTGAATAGATACCGGTACCTGAGGACCATGACTATATTTCACCAGTTGCCCATCGATATCCAGAATAAATTGTGTGATCGCTGGATCCATATCGATTGGTTTGAACGTGAAATTGATGTTTGTGGCACGAGCGCCTCCACGGAAAAAAATATCGCGGATAATTTGTGCACGCTTGAATTCTTGAAGATCTTTGGAAGCATTGCCAGTTTGCCGGAAATACCAGGCTTGTTTGGTGCTGTCCACATATTGAGCCAGTTCTTTCTGAAAATATTCATCAAAACGTCCACCAAAACCAAATAATTGCGTAAAGTCGTCTTGTGTGACATCTTGATTACTTTTTTTAGTAAAAGGATATCGTCCGGCAATTGCTTTCTGACAAAAATCAGTAATTGCTATTTTGAGCGATTGATTCAGGTTACCACGTGCCATTCCTTCAGTCTGATTCTTGCTGCTGGAAGAAAGTGCTGTGAACATAGAGCGTAGAGGTTCATTTAAGCGGCGAGCATTGGCTCCCATTTCTGATTGTACTTTACTGGCTGGAAGCGTAGTGTTTGTCTTCAGTGCTTCTTCAGTTGCCGTAAGGAACAAGTACAGTTCATTAACCTGAGAAAGTAATGCATCAATGGGAGCTGGTTGTCCAGGACTTGGTGCCTGTACCAAGCGACGCAACTCCTTAAATTTTTCGTCAACAATATGCTCTGGCCTTGAAACGAGTTCTGCCGTCATTATTTTTTCTTCCGAACGTCCCAGTAGCTGCTTTAAAGTTTTGCTTGCATTCTTTACTTGGTCGGTGGCTTTCTCAACCATATTTCTTTCAGCGGGATCAGTATTGATCAATGTAACTTCTTTGACGATGGCTTTTAACAATGACGACAGTGGAGAATCGGCGGCAGAAAGGAGTCGTGTTAATTCAATATTTTTTTGCAAGGAGTTTGCATTGACGAGTTTTATATCATTAATGAAGGTATCCCAGTTTTTTGCGTAGTCCTGCAAATATAAGCGGCGAACTTCTTCATTGATTTGAAATTCATCTTGGGAGTTGAATATTAACTTGCTTTGTTTTTCGGGAAGATCAAGTACCCAAGGCTCTTCTTGAGCAAGTTGCTGAGTGATTTCCTTGGCGGCTTGCGGGAAAAAATTGTAATAGCCATCATAGGTATATAAACCTGGTATTCCCTTGCTAAGAGGCATGCCGCTTTTACGCTCAAATACAAGAGAGGCTGCCGATCCTACGCTTGTTGCGATGGTAAACTCAGGAACTTCAATATTCGTTCCTTGAAGTTTTAGGCGGTTATAAATCCGTTGTGCTAAAGGTGTTTTCGCGATGAGAGAGCGTACCCGGTTGATGAGTTGCGTATTGATTGGAATGGGAGAAGTTAAATGGTCATGGCTCAATAAGGAATCCAGGTGTGATTCCAGAATCTTGCGTTGATCATGGGTAAATTCCCGCGGCAGGCTGATTTCCCAATCCAACATAATAAAAGCCTTTAAAGCTACCGGATCAAAGTGTTCGGCCTGATGCAGCATAAGATAGGCTTTAAGACCTTCATATAATAATTCCATATTGCTGGCATTAGCGCTGCTGAGTATATATTCGATACGCAGTATTAGTTGTGGAAGAAATGCATCCTGCAATAACCGTTGAAAAGAATTGTTCGCCGCAGCGGTCAGTTTATCGCCTTGATAAAGACCCAGGCTCATGGAAAGTGGCGGTGATTCCATGTTATTGCCGGGGATTATGGCAAGTTCCTTTACAGCTTTGAGTGCAGCGATGAGATCTGGCATATTTATATTTTGTACTACGGGGAGTTGCTCAACCTGCTTGGAAACTTCAGGTATTCTTGCGGACACCTCTGCAACATAAGCTCGATTCTGGGTAAAGCTAACTGCCCATGCAGCAATCAAGCTGAGGGTAAAAAATATTGCAATGAGGGAAACACTCCACTGCAACAATGCGCGTTGACGTTCCCAGCGAAGATTAGTGCCCGCAATTTCTGCCTCGTTCAATATGACATCTTTAATGAGCCGTGACAGGAAGAAGCTTTTTCCACTGGGCTTGTGAGGAATCAATTGCCTACCATCAAGTTGCAGTGCTCGCGCAAAACCACCGATGATGCGATCAATCGGATTGCCTTCTTGTATGCCACTGGTAAAGTAAATGCCACGTAATAGTGGCGGCTGATTAAAACGTGACGGCGAGAAAATTTGATTGAGAAATTCTTCGAGCGTAGCTTTCAGTGCGCTGAATTGCTGGGGAAAGGTATAGAGTAGGGCGCGTTTCTGAATATCTCTTTCATCTTGCAAGTAATCAATGAGTCTGTCGTTGAGGCGTTGTTCCAGTAGAGCGAATTCGGAACCAAAATTAGCAAGCGGTACGGCATCTTCATTTTCTGAAAGTGGAAAAGTTATTCCCCATACTTGCATTCTTTCTTCTTTACCATATTCGCCAAAGAATTCCATAAAACCATTGAGTAAATCCATTTTGGTAACAAGCACATAAATAGGAAAGCGGATATTAAGCTCGGAATGGAGTTCCTCGATACGCTTACGTATGGAGTTTGCTTGCGCTTCTCTTTGAGCAGGCGTTTGTTGCAGTAAATCGGTCAGGCTGATGGTCACGATGATACCGTTGATGGGGCGGCGAGGGCGATATTTCTTGAGTAGCTTCAGGAATCCGTTCCAGGCGGTACTGTCTTGCTCTTGGTTGCTTTCTTGCGTGGTGTATCGGCCCGCAGTGTCGAGTAAAATGGCTTCATTGGTAAACCACCAATCACAGTTTCGAGTGCCGCCAATTCCGCGTATAACCTCCTGACCAAAACGCTCAGCGAGTGGAAATTGCAATCCTGAGTTCACCAGCGCTGTTGTTTTTCCTGACCCGGGTGCGCCGATAAAAATATACCAGGGAAGTTCATATACATATTGTCGGTTGAGTTTAGCGAGAAAAGCGTGTTTTTTACCGAGATTGGTATTTTTTAATACAGCGACCGCTTCCTCAAAACGTTTTTGCAGCAATGCAACTTCTTCGTTATTCATGGAGTTCTGCTGTGCGGGGGCTTGCTGAAGCAATCCTTCCATGAAGCGAGCATTCAGATTTTTGGATTGAATGAATTTCCAGACTAATTTCCCAATATAAAAGACGATAATAACTGCGATAAGTATCATCCGGTGCGTATCCGATGCCAATGGATAATAGTCGGCAAACGCGATGAGTGGACCCGCAAACCATATGAGTGCGCTGATGGCAATCAGACCAAGGATTGTCAACGTTAAGCGGTTGAATAGCAGTTTTAGAATCTTTTTCATTTAGTTAATCTCAGGTTGCTCAATAGATTTATGCACATACCAATAAGTATTGAATGAAAACTTAGTCAACAATTATTTCGACTCGCCGATTTTTTGCACGGCCTTCAGAAGTATCATTGGAAGCAATAGGTTCGGCATCTGCTCGGCCTTCTGCCTGTATTCGATTGCTGGCTACCCCCATTTTGACGAGAAGTTGCCCGGTAGAATCAGCGCGTTCTTGCGATAAATGCCAGTTGGAGGGGAACTTTACTGTTCGGATAGGCCGATTGTCGGTATGACCCAAGACTTGAATCTGACCGGTTCTTTTGTTCAAAGCATCAGCGATACGTTTCAACACAGGTACAAATGATTGAGAAACAACTGTACTGCCAGGCGAGAAGATTCCGTCACCCAACAATGTAATGATATGGCGGTTCTTTTCATTGCGTACAGTCAATAAACCTTGGCTGATTTCCTGCGCAAGAAATTCGCTAATATAAGGATTTACGGGGGGGTGTGATATTGGCAATTGATGCTGGATGGTATTTGCGGTGCGAATCGATTGTATCTGGGCAAATACTGGATCTGAAGCGTCACTTAATAAGAAACTAAAACTCAAATAGGCTATTAGCAGGGCTAATCCGCATAAGGAAGCTAGAATCCATAGCGGCATGAATAAGAAAAACTTGGCACGCTTGAAAGCAGCCGTATGCCAATGAGGTGATAACTCCCGTTCGAATTTGTTGCGTTCTTTCCCAATGATCTGAGCAAGCCGATCACGCAATGCTTCCAACTGGTTCTTGCCGCTATCCATTACGCGATAGCGCCCTTCAAATCCTAAGGCAAGACAGACATACATAAATTCAAGTATGTCGAGATTGGCTTTGGGATTCTCAGCAAGTTTTGCTAATAGTTGGAAAAATTTCTCGCCGCCGACGGTTTCATTATGAAACAGGATGAGCAAACTGTATTTTCCCCATTCATCGCTCCCCCACGGCGTGGAAGCAATACACTCGTCAATAAATGTGCATAGTGCATATCGCGCTGCAATAACTTTTTCGGATGGAACTCCAGCGGCTCTGGCTTGGTTCTCAAAAGTCTTGATACTTTGTACCAGATAATCACGCAACCCGGCTAAATCGTTATGGTGCAAAGTTGTTCGCAATAGGGTGGTGGTATTTAATAACGGGTTGGCTGCAGTGATTAAGGGATTAAGCCCGGCCACTGCTGACGCGTGATCGCTATCAATGGTTGATTTGTCAACCGGTACACCCAATTGTGAGTGAGGGGAAGATCGTTGTGCAGGGGGAGTGCGTCCACCAGGAGATGGCATGATGACTGTCTTATCCAAGTCTGATGATGCAAAAGGGTCATTCTGGCTCATAATAAGATTTAATCATTTAAATTAATATATTGAGAAATTGAATAGGATTAAATGTCAAACTATCTCATTCTTTTATTGCCCAGAGCTCAAGTGCGAGTCCTGGGAATTCTCCTCCAATGTGTATCACTAAACCAGCTGAATGCTCCAATAGTTTCCATAATTCATTTTTTCGCTCCAATTCAAAATAGTTGAATCCTGCATGAAAAGGCAATTGCCTTGGAGCGACAGGCAAAGGAGTAAGTGGTATGCCAGGTAAAGCGAGATTAACCAAATCGCGAATTTTTTCGAATGGTCCGGCTTTTACTTGAACTGGGATTTTTACCCGTATGGCTTCAGCAGGAAGTTGCGCGTTGACAGCGAGGATGAAGTTCGCAGATTTGAATAAGCTTTTATCATGGACCAGTGCTATTCGTATGCTGTGTTGACGCTCTTCCAATTCAATAGGAACCACATTCGAAATACCTTCTTGCGCAAGCAGCCGGCGCAGTTCCGTCATCAGGCTACTAAAGCATAGTGCTAGTGCATCATGATGGTATTCATTGTAATTGGAAGGGCGGCGCGAGTTTTTTTCATCAAAAGCCGACATGTCACCTGCAAAGCCAAGGCACAGGTTATATAATCTTTCTGGATGTAATACCGAAATTTTTGTCAAATGCTTAAACAACGCTTCATAGCGATTGATTGTTTGCAACCTCAGAAAGTCGGCAATCTCTGCAATTCCACGATGGCCAGGCTGTGTAATCAGCGAAGCCAATTCTTCACCCCGCTGATGCAGCATTCCACACAATTCTTGTAAATAACCACTTAACATGGTATCAGAACCAACGTGCAACAATGGCGGGACGAATTCTTTGTACAGCACGACTTGATTATCCGCGCGGCGTTCAGAAACTTGTACTACACCTAAAACGGTATAAGCGTCTGTGGCATCGCGTTTACGCATCAGCCTGAAGCGAAGTTGTCCTATTTGTACGCATGCGTTGCTTGGGTTCTGTGTGTTGTTATCTGAAACCTCAATTTCTTCGGTAGAGTAGCGCGCTAAATTGCTATCTTGACCGTCACCTGAATCAGTTTCAGTTGCGCTGACGCGTTGCACGGGCAGTGCAAGTACAATCACTTCATCGCGTAAATTAACGTCAATATCCAGTGGCAGCGGTGCTTTATCCTGCTCTGGAAAATTAAACGGTGTGCCATCAGGAAAGATTCCGCGCCCAGAAGTTAATTGTATCTTACCCAGCATTAATGCGGCCGAGTTGAGTTCGAGGCTGCTAAATCCCCAGTGATAGCCCAGCATTGGCGCAATGCGATTTTCCAACAATCGTTCATGGTAACGATTTTGCTGTTGAAAATGTTGGGGTTGGAGAAACATTCCTTCCGACCAAATAACTTTATTATTCCAGGACATACTATTTCTCTGATGATTTAATAATTAAACTAATGGATGGGAAATTTTTCATTAGCGAGCCTATTCTATAACTTCATACAATGTTCCCGGCGGTGGTTTGGGCGACTGGAATTGGCAAAAGAATCCGCACTCTGGTTTGGCACCAATCTGGATTTTATTTCCTTCTAAAAAAATATAAATTTCTGGAGCAATTTCGTTGGGAGGAATGGCTGCAGAAGCCCGCCATTGCGACTCTTCAAGGTTTTTGTAGGCGGCCACGACACCCACGTAACGGGTATTGATGTTTAAAGTGCGGTTAAATTTCTGTTTCTGACCGGGCGTGACCCTCAATTCTTCGCTGGTGATTAGTTCGCTCTCAAGGGTGGTTTTATAATCATTAAAAACAGAGAAAAAATCTGCGGAATTGAATGCTGCTAAAGATGAGAGTTCGTACAATCTGATCACAACCGGCCTTGCTTCGGGAACTTTTGTTTCAGTTGCTGATAACAAAGGGTTGATATTCGGTTGAACATTAAGCGATACCGTGGCTATCGGAGGCTTGGGCGGACCGGAGCAGCCTGTAAGAATCAAGACAAAAATGATAAGGGTAATCCAGATAAAAAATAATTGGCCCCGTTCCATGTTTTATATTTTCCTCCCTATTTCGGAAATATCCATATTATCCCCAAGTATAGAGGATATTGCCAACAAAGTTTGTGAGAATTGTCACCGCGAAAATCAGTCATTGTTGAAATTCTGTGATAGGCAATGACACGGTTTATGGGACAGTCTCGCTGAATGTACTGACAGAACTTCAGAATCGTGGCGTCAAGGATACTCTGATTGCCTGTGTTGACGGCCTGAAAGGCTTTCCCGATGCTATCGCCACGGTTTTTCCCGACACGCAGGACAGCTATGTGTTGTTCAGATGGTGCGCAACTCGGTTAGATTTGTGGCGTGGGAGGACTATAAGGCCGTCACTGCCAACTTGAAACGCATCTATCAATCTGTAACCGAGGAAGAAGCTTTGCTGGCACTCGATCAATTCGCCGCACGCTGGGATGAAAAATATCCACAGATCGGCTGGCCATGGCGCGCGCATTGGGACAACATTTGCACGCTCTTCAAATACCCCGAGGATATCAAAAAGGCCATCTATACAACCAATGCCATCGAATCGCTTTATGATCGCATTCGAAGGACGACTGATTGCGTATGTTTAATTCAGACAGTTACACAGTTAAATTTACAGTCTCGAAGAATGAGGAATGATTACATCTCAGTTTTTCTTGATTCGCGACCTGATCCTATGTTTTGTTATATTGGTATGACTGCGTGAATTTTGCAGGGGCGACTCATTAGCTTAAAACCTTTGAGTTTGGTGGGTGGTGCAATTAATTTAGGCGTTGAAGTAGATTGGCCCTAAATGTAATCAAGATAGACAGCAGTTTTTGCCATCCATGCAGATCTGCAATCCGGTAAATTTTTTGGAGATGTGTCGGCATTTTTCTGGACACAAGGTTAAGAGCCGTAGGGTCGGCCCTAGCCGTTTTTCGGGTTAGAGGACAGGCAAGAATTCGTTTTCTATTCTACCTGTGACTCCATATTGCTTGCGCTCGGGTTCGGATGAGCCAGGGAGGTGTCGGAGATATTATTCGGCAGAAATCGCTTCTTTCATTCCACCCTAAAATGAATGCGGGCGGTTCCGGTTCGATGTATTGCAAGCGCCGCACAATGGGCGCAGGTTGATGACATGGTTGAGGCAGCGCTCTTCCATGGTCATTGACGCCCCTGTCCCTGCACACTTCACTAGGGTATAAAAGATCTGTCCACGATCATTGAGCGTGTATTTCTCATTCAATCCGGCGCCTGCGCCCGCCGCTCCGCCAACTGCGGCTGAGTAGGCTGCAATGACACCCTGTCCTTTGGGGCCGGTGGGTCCCCCGCCTGGGTGAGACCCATGGCGCGAAAGACCTTGCAAACGGGCTCAGTGGTACTTCCCGCGACCGGACGCTGATGATCGATCTCAATATTGCGCAGCGGCAGCACCAGTCCGCAATCATGGCAGGGAACTGTATCACCCGGTGCCGGAGGGGCCATAGGAGCTCCACCATGCCCAAGATATCTGAGTTCCCGTACGGCTACACCGTAAATCGCGCGCCAATCCGCGTGCTGCAGGATGCCCCGATGCTGATGGTCGTTAAAACTTCTTTCGATAATGTTGACGAAGCTGGTGACTTGCGCCTGAGTTACAGCGGCTACTCAGGGTACAGCAACCCAAGCCGTCCCCGCTCCTTCGGGCTGGTGCTGCAAGATTGCCTGAGTAGTATTGGCCGCGATGAAAACCCGGCGTTGAGCAGGTTGCTGACCCACTTCGACATAATCGACGATTGTGCTCATATTGTAATTGCGGGGATTGTGATTTGAATTCAGACGATTGACCATACGCTGCATATGAAGCCTCCATCCAGAAAATGTGTAGGAACTATTTGCGCCCTTCCGGCCTGAGCAGCTTCGCTGCATAATGCGGATCGTCTGTCTGCGCAGACGCAAAATACGATGTGTGAAGAAGCTCTAACGCACATTTTTAGAATATGCAAGACGAATGACCAGGCCAGAAATGCCAACCCGTGCTGCTGAACAATCACAATCATCAAGAAGAGAATTGAGTAAGACGGGCTGGGATCAAATGGGATCGAGCAGACTCTGAATCTTCGCGTTTGGTGTAGCGCGCCATAAAAACGAATGGAGTTGTGTCATGGCCGGGGAAGCAGCGTAGCCAGCCGTTGCATGAAGTCCTGCGAGAAAACCAATGCTTCTTAACAACCAATCCTTTCGCCGGGTTTACCATAATAGAAACCTTGCAATAAATCGATACCGATTTGCCGGCATACCTTATCTTCGCCTGTAGTTTCCACGCCCTCGGCTAATACTTTAATGCCTTGCTCATGGCTATAGCTCACCAGCATTTCTACCATACGCTGCCGAGCATGGCTGGCCATATCAATGTTATGAATAAGACAAATATCAAATTTTAATATATTTGGAGAAGCTTCTGATAACTCGAGCAAACGTGCTTGACCAGCGCCAAAGTCATCATATGCCAATCCAATTTTTAATGCGTGCAAGTGACTTTTTAGTTCACTCATTTGCTGGATATTGGAGACTGCTTTTTCAGGTATTTCCAGGACTAGCTTGGTATGTGGATATGTTTCACGAATTTTATCAAGATGATGGTACAAATTATTTGTATTCTCGATTTCTTTAGGATGTATGTTAAAGAAAAAGTAAACATTTTTCGGGTAGTTGTGCGCTTCTATTAGTCCTGTTTCAAGAAATAATTCGCTTAATGCAATTTCAGCACTTCTCTGTTCGGCAATATAAAAGAGCGCTTCAGGAGACTCAGGTAACAAAGGGTGAGTTCCGCGCCCTAGTAACTCGTAGGCGACAATCGCCAGATGGTTATCAAAAACAGGTTGTGGCGCACATTTTACCTGTTTATTCTGAATAAGCACTTTCAGCTCTTTAGCGCCTCTGGCAATTTTTTCCATGACATTGCCGGTAGCAATGTAAGTATGTTCTTGTTCATCGGCGATAGCCGATGTATTCCCATGCTCAATAATAATTCTTAATTCCACATCACCTAGACGCACAATATCACCATCCTCAATCGGTAGGCTCTGAATGATTTTGTTATCATTGAGAAAAGTTCCGTTGGTGCTATTAAGATCTCTTATGCATAACTGACCATCGCAACTGAAAATTTCTGCATGATGACGAGATATGGTATCGGCATCTATAGGCAGCCCCGAATCTGGCATCCGACCAATAAGAAAAGGCAGGTGATTGACTGCCACCCGGCTATAGGCATGCTCAGACGTGAAATATCCTTCTAAAAAACAAACTTCCATATAACCAATCCTTGCTTTCTTAGATCTGTATTGAGTGATGCGAAAAATACAAACACCTTGAACACGCGTAAATGTTAAGCATATATTGCATAAATTCAGCAACAGGCTAAATGACTTCCCTGCTATGCGTTCGCTAGCTTCCTGGTAATAAAGCAGTCGATTCGTATACTGTAAGGGACATAAAGAAATTGTGCAATTTTATAAATTATCGGTAACCACTATTAGCAACATTTTCTGAGGCATGACGAGTTTCATGACATATGATGAGTGAATTAGTTGTTACATTTGGTTTCCGCAAATTTAATGCCCTAAAACTTTATACAGGAATGTATTATTTCAGAAACGCGTATAGACTGCAGGGGTCTATAGCGTATTCAATTGAGTATTAGCCAATTTTTTAAATATCTATGTTAATGAATTAATCTCAAGATGATGATGGAAATTGAAAGATTACTTAAATGAGTATCAGCGGAATCGCCTTGCGGCTCCGATCTTGAGTACGATGCTGATTTTCTCAAATTAAGTGAGGATCTGGAGAGCCCGCCAGAGAGGATTGCGGGCGATGTGTCTGAAAAAGAACCGAACGGGAATACCCTTAGTTTCTTGCGGAAGTGATGTTTTCACGCACCAAGGACTTGCGCGTAGCTGTATGGATGAGGCGTGCATGGACACGCCGTGAGGGATTGGCTGGATTAGTCTCAGGACTGCATTTGATTAATGATTTATTGACGTTGTACTGGGAAGATATTCATCCCAATCTTGACGTAGAAGATGACAATGATCCTACGCGCCGATTGAATGTACTCCCAGAAATCGGGGATTGTGTCATTTTGGTGCGCGATGTTCAGAATGTCATGATTCTATACCAGCCGGTCAGGATATCCATACGCGATATCTTGATGATATAGGGAAAAATATCAGGTACACATGTTGACGCGGGATATACGCAAGCACAAATTGAAGAAATGTTTCATGCGCAAGAGAATGCACCAGCAGTCCAGAACTTCAGTAATTTGATAACAGAAGCATTAGAAACGCTGCAAGAAATAAGAAATTTTCTCAAACAAAAAGTCAGTGAAGCTCAGCTCCCGGATTTTAGACAATTGCAGATCACGTTAGAGCCCATTTTGTTGTTGTGTAAAAATGCAGCGGCATCTAGTCAGGACGCTGGTCCGGAAGAATCTTCATTATCGGGTGAGGGCGTTATGATGGTGGGCAAAAATGGTTCATCTCCAGGGGAAATAAGGAGTCGTGAAGATGTCACCCGTGTTCTTGAAAAAGTGTGCAAGTTTCTGGAACGAACTGAGCCCACCAATCCGGTTTCCTTGATTCTTCGATTGGCACAAACCTTAATGACCAAGAATTTCCTGGAAATTATTGAAGCAATACCGCCGGAAGATATGAAAGTTTTTAAGAAAATTATTGATTCTGATCAGGAAAGATAATTCTTATAGTCTATTATTAATAGCGATGGGAGGAATTATCGTCACAGCGCAGATATATTTTGTAGAAGGTGGATTTTAGCTATATTATTCTTCTGTTTCCTTTAACCAAACGTGATTGTTATCACTGATTCATTTGTTTCCAACGAGTAGGATTTTTTCATTGATCTACTGGTTTCTTTTTTGCGGTCAATCGGGTTTTGATAAATTAAGAAACTCAGTAACTATTAGAGAAGGGGAGAAGCTATGGCCGAGAGCAGCCAAAAATTTATCGCACATAACCGTGCGCCACGTGTGCAGATTGAATACGATGTCGAATTATATGGTGCCGAGAAAAAGATCCAGTTGCCATTCGTGATGGGTGTGATGGCTGATTTGTCGGGTAAACCGGCAGAAGCTTTACCCGAAGTCAGCGAAAGAGATTTTCTTGAATTTGATGTGGATAATTTCAGTGAGCGGTTGAAAGCCATGAAACCGCGGGTTGCTTTTCAAGTACCCAATGTTTTAACGGGCGAAGGGAATATCAGCGTGGATATTACTTTTGAGAATATGGATGATTTCTCGCCGGCAAGAGTTGCTGAAAAGGTTGATGCATTAAACAAGCTTCTGCAAACCAGAACGGAACTCGCCAATTTAATTACTTACATGGATGGAAAGGGCGGTGCTGAGAAAAAAATTACCGAATTATTAAATGATCCCGCTTTGCTTAAATCATTGGCTTCCATGCC
This sequence comes from Pseudomonadota bacterium, assembly GCA_018241205.1. GTDB lineage: Bacteria > Pseudomonadota > Gammaproteobacteria > Burkholderiales > Nitrosomonadaceae > Nitrosomonas. The sequence continues at coordinate 14,282 of JAFEEI010000007.1, read as the reverse complement.
CAAACCTCAAAGTGAAGGTTCGGAAGTCTCTGAAAGTGAATCCAAATAGAACAATATAACGCTATTGAGGAGAATTAATAATGGCCGAGACAGAAATCCAGGCATCCGGTACGGAAGCAAAAGTTCAGGAATCAGACGATTTTAGTGCTTTATTACTCAAAGAATTTAAACCTAAAACAGACAGAGCCAGGGAAGCCGTAGAAAGTGCAGTCAAGACTCTGGCAGAGCAAGCCTTAGAACAAACAACGCTGATTTCGGATGACGCGATAAAAACAATACAGTCAATCATTGCAAAAATTGATCAATGCCTTAGTGATCAGGTTAATCTGATCCTTCATCATGAAGACTTTCAAAAACTGGAAGGCAGCTGGAGAGGATTGCACCATTTGGTGAACAATACTGAAACCGATGAGATGCTAAAAATCAAGGTGTTTAATGTCACTAAAAAAGAGGTGCATAAGACACTCAAAAAATTTCAAGGAACTGCTTGGGATCAAAGTCCGATCTTTAAAAAAATCTATACGCATGAGTATGGAATGTTTGGTGGAGAGCCTTTTGGTTGTTTGATCGGGGATTATGAGTTCGATCATTCTCCACAGGATGTGGAGTTTCTGAAAGAAATTGCCAAAGTTTCAGCAGCAGCGCATATGCCTTTCATCGCAGCGACATCTCCTAAAGTCATGAATATGGATTCCTGGCAAGAGCTTGCTGATCCACGGGATTTAACCAAGATATTTGGCACCCCGGAATATGCAGCATGGCGGTCTCTGAGAGAGTCCGAGGATGCTCGCTATATCGGATTGACATTACCGCGCTTTTTGTCCCGCCTGCCTTATGGCGCCAAAACATCACCCGTGGAACAATTTGATTTCGAAGAAGATGTTGCCAATGCAGATCACAGTAAATATACCTGGAGCAATTCAGCATATGCGATGGGTGTCAATATCAATCGCGCATTTAAATTGTACGGTTGGTGTTCGCGGATTCGTGGTATCGAATCTGGTGGGGCTGTGGAAGGGTTACCTACGCATACATTCCCGACTGATGATGGTGGCGTCGACATGAAATGTCCTACGGAAATTGCCATTGATGATCGGCGTGAAGCTGAGTTGGCGAAGAATGGTTTTATGCCATTGCTGCATAAAAAGAACTCTGACTTTGCAGCATTTATTGGCGCACAATCGTTACAAAAACCTTTTGAGTATGATGACCCAGATGCAACTGCCAACGCCAATTTGTCGGCCAGACTACCTTACTTATTTGCAGTTTGCCGTTTTGCGCATTACCTCAAATGTATTGTGAGAGATAAGGTTGGTTCCTTTAAAGAGCGGAGTGACATGCAAGATTGGTTACAAAGCTGGATTAATAACTATGTTGAACCTAATCCTGCAACAGCGAGTGAAATTGACAAAGCCAAAAAACCTTTGGCCAATGCTGAAGTGGTCGTCGAAGAAATAGAAGGAAATCCTGGGTACTATACTTCCAAGTTTTACCTGAGGCCGCATTATCAACTGGAGGGATTAACAGTGTCTTTACGATTGGTTTCAAGACTGCCTTCAGAGAAGAAATAACCGGGTTGTAAAATTTGAATTATTCGCACTTAGTTTCCGGAGTAGGGTGTGAAGCATGTGTTGAGCGTTATTTTTATTAATTACTTAGTAAATCAAGGAGAAGAATATGGCTACGAATACCTATCTAAGCTGCGACCCTATTAAAGGCGAATCAACGGATGATGGTCATAAGGAATGGATCGAAGTATTCGCTTTCAATCATGGATTGAGTCAACCCATGTCCGGCTCTACCGGCACTGGAGGCCGTGGTGCAGCCCGCGCTGATTTTAGTCCTTTTGTTATTTCAAAAAGCATGGACAAAGCGAGCGTGGATCTCAACTTATTTTGCGCCAAGGGAACACATATTGCTAAAGTAGTGCTGGAAGTATGTCAGGAAACCGGGGAAAAAGTGTGCTATCTCAAGTATGTATTAGAAAATGTAATGATTCAATCGGTTTCAGTAGGCGGCGGTGGTTCCGGTCGCCCTAATGAAACAGTGACATTTGTGTATGACAAAATCACATGGAATTATACGCCTGTAACTGGTGACGGTAAAAAAGGCACTTCCACAGGTGACAAAAAATGGAATCTGGAAACAAATAAAGCTGAATAGTCGTAGCGCAATAGGTAACGGAAGTGTTGATTCATAACGAATGATGGCGACTTGCTAGTGAGTTGACGCTTCCTTAATCACTCAATTAATAATTCCAGTATGACACCTGAAGATTGCTTAAAGTTGGGTAACTTAGACGAATCATTGCGACTGCTGCAGGACCGGATCAAGAAGCAGCCATCGAATGCTCTGGATAGGATCTTTTTATTCCAATTGTTGGCGGTAATGGGGCAATGGGATAGAGCGCTGACCCAATTAAAAGTTGTGAAGGAACTTGATGATAGTTCAATCGCAATGGTATTGATGTATCACCAGGTTATTGCTTGTGAACGAATCAGGGAGCAGGTTTTTCTGGGACAGAAAGAGCCCATGATTATCGGAGAACCCAAGCAATGGATTGCATTGATGATTCAAGCGCTAAGGCTGGCTGCGGAAGAAAAATATGAGGCTTCTCAAGCGCTTCGTATGCAGGCATTCGAAGAAGCGCCAAGTCTCGGTGGAACAATAAACAATGAATCGTTTGCATGGCTGGCTGATAGCGATGCGCGAATTGGGCCCGTCATAGAAGCTATTATCGACGGTCGTTATATATGGACGAGTTTGGAAAACCTGCACTCGATTGTAATCGAAGAGCCTGTTGATTTACGAGATGTTGTGTGGCTTCCGACACATTTTACTTGGCAAAATGGTGGAGAAAATTACGGATTGATGCCAGCTCGGTACCCACGATCATATCAAACAGATCCACTTCTGGCGCTGTCTCGTAAAACGGTTTGGCAAGAACTTCCACATGATTTAAGTATCGGATATGGGCAGAAAATGTGGATAACCGATCAATCCGAATATCCCCTGCTGGAAACCCGAACAATTCATATCCAATCGGCTTCAAGTCATGTTGAGGGGTGATATTTTGGGAACATTCTCAAAAGACCTTTTTTTACCATCATTGTTGGATCGGCTTACCAATGAAGATCCGGTCAATCAGTTGATACACAAAGTCAAGCAGGAAATTAGGCAGGTAGAGCAGGCTTTGAATAATTTAACCAACATGCCAATCAATCACGATGGCATGGGAATTGATGGGCAGAAAGAGAAACAACATCAATTGCACCATCAACTGGTTGGGTTGCAGGCTCAATATAATACGCTAAGCGCGTCTATTAGTTCAAAGCAGGATATTCAATCATGCGTGAAGCGCGATCTCGAATGGTTATTTAATGCCATCCAATATGCTCCCAACGAGAGACTCAATGACTTACCTGAAACAGCGCGATCGGTTATTAATTTCGGCGTACCGGATTTCACGGGAAAGACTGTTTCCGGACTGGATATGGCTCAATTAGAGCGTTTGTTATTGAAAGCCATTATTGATTTTGAACCAAGGATAATCCCAAAAACATTAACCGTTAAAGCGATCTCAGATGAGAGTAAAAAGGGACATAACGTTTTTGTTTTTGAAATAGAAGGTGAAATATGCGCAAAACCACTACCTTTGCATTTACATTTGCGGACTGAAGTGGAATTGGAAAGCAGTCAAGTGACTATTTATGACATGCATTAAAATCCAAGGGCAAAAATGACACCGCGCTTGCTTGATTATTATGAGAAAGAATTGCGGTTCATCCGTGAGATGGGATTTGAATTCGCCAAGCGTTATCCCAAAATTGCTGCAAATCTCGATTTGGGGAGCACTGAATGTAGCGATCCCTATGTAGAGCGATTACTAGAAGGCTTTGCCTTCCTGACAGCACGCATTCAATTGAAAATGGATGCGGAATTTCCCCGCTTCACGCAACATTTGCTGGAAATCGTGTATCCGCATTACCTTGCCCCCTTACCATCAATGATGATTGTGCAAATTAATCCTGATTATAAAGGGGGAATCACTGAAGCGGGTTTTGTACTGAAACGAGGAACTAAGTTTTTCAGCAAAGCCGTAGGCGGAGGACGGAGTCGGTGTGAATTTCAAATTGCGCATGAAGTGAACGTTTGGCCAATCCTGGTCAAGGAAGCCGTTTATTTACCTCTGGGACAAGTGCCGGTTCATCCTGGTTTAAATACCAAAAAAATAAGATCAGGTTTTAGAATAAAACTGCAGACTACTGCAGATTATCGCTTTAATCAACTGGCCATAGATCAACTAACGTTTTACTTACATGGCACGGGTAACCTGCCTGTACAACTCTATGAATTAATCATGGGGCATAGCCTATCGGTTGTCATCAGGAATCCATCAAATCAACAAAGCTATGTTTTGGATCGCTCGATGCTCCAATCAGTAGGCTACAGTCAGGAAGAATCCTTGTTACCCGATACGGTACAAACCTTTCAGGGCTACCGTCTAATGCAGGAATACTTTGCATTGCCTGAGCGTTTCTTGTTTTTTCAATTGCATCACCTTAGCACAGTGATCCAGCAATGCGATACGGATGCAATTGAAATTTTGATTTTGCTGGATGTTTCGCAAGATAAATTGGAACACGTCGTTCATGCAGAGAATTTCAGATTGAATTGTACGCCGGCGATCAATCTATTTGAAAAGCATGCGGATCGCATTCACTTGAAACAGCATAATGCCGAACATCATCTGGTTATCGATAAAACCAAACCCAATGATTTTGAGGTATTCAGTATTCTCGAAGTCATAGGATTTGGAAGCGATATGCAATCAGAGCAGACATTCCGTCCTTTTTATTCCAGTACTCATGAACACAGTGGAAATACCGGCACTTTTGCTTACTATACGATCAGACGTCAACCCACCTTATTTCCAGTCAATACCGGTTCAAATAGTTTAAAAACCGAATATGTTGGTAGCGAAACCTATTTATCTCTGGTGGATTCCAGCGAAATGCCTTTCGATACCGACATGAAACAACTGGGGGTTCGGGCACTTTGTACCAATAGAGATTTGCCAAAGCTTTTGTTATTGGATGGCAACAAATCTGATTTTAGCTGGGAAGTAAGCGCGCCTATTGACCATATCGTTTGTTTAGCGGGCCCTACGGATCCCAAGCCATCCGCTACCGAAAGCAGCTATACGTGGCGCTTGATCAATCACCTGTCATTAAACTATCTCAGCTTGGTCAATAATGATCAGCAGCAAGGTGCCAAGGCACTGCGCGATATGCTGGCGTTATATGCAGATTATTCCGAGCACGCGATAGCCAAGCAAATCGAAGGATTGCAATCGATACAATGCCGCCCGATAACTTGCCGGGTACCGTTAAAAGGTCCCATCACGTTTGGGCGTGGATTGGAAGTCACGGTTACTTTCGATGAAACAGCTTTTGCGGGAGGCAGCAGTTTTCTGCTGGGCGCTGTTCTGGATCGCTTTCTTTGCAAGTATGCATCCATGAATAGTTTTACACAGGTCAGGATTTCAACTAAAGAACGTGGTGAGATAATGCAATGGCCGGTCAGATCAGGAACGAGAATTCTGTTGTAGCGGTGCTGAAGGATCTTCAGCAAGAACCCTACAAATATGATTTTTATCAGTTCGTGCGCTTAATCGAGTGCATGTATCCTGATAAACAACGGTTCGGCTATTCGGTAAAACCCGGTGATGATGCTATTCGCATGGGGCAATTGCCATTCCTGCAATTTGCGCCAACAGCCATTGCAACTTTTGAAGCAAATGCAGACTATCCTGCGGCATTAAAAGTGTTTTTCTTTGGCTTGTTTGGTCCCAATGGCCCTTTGCCTCTCCATCTTACCGAGTTCGCAAGAAATCGCAGTAATATCGCTCGAGATCCTACGCTAGCGGAATTTGCCGATCTTTTTCATCACCGGCTACTGAGTCTTTTTTATCGCGCATGGGCGGATAAAGAACCCACCGTGCAGCTTGACCGCCCGCAAAATGACCGTTTCAGTTTTTATGTGGGGTCGTTGCTGGGAATAGCAGAGCGCTCGCAGCAGCAGCGTGATGGCATCTCTGATCATACGAAATTGCATTTTGCAGTACATATGGGTGGTTCAACAAAACATGCCAGTGGATTGATCGCAATACTGCATGCCTACTTTCAAGTACCCATCGCAGTGGAAGAATTTGTGGGTGAGTGGCTTACGATACCCAATGATAGCTTGTGTTATTTGAATGCTGATCAGCAGACTGGTCAACTGGGGGTTTCCGCTACGATAGGAAAACGTAGTTGGCAGTGCATGCATAAGTTTCGTATCGTGGCCGGGCCACTTGATTTACAACAATTTGAATCACTATTGCCAAATGGAAAAAAAATAACCGCATTTTCTGATCTGGTTAAAAATTACATTGGCTTTGAGTTCAAATGGGATTTAAATCTCGTTCTAAAGAAAAATGAGGTGCCGACCGCGCGACTCGGCAAATATGGCTGGTTGGGTTGGAACAGTTGGCTTGCGATAAAAAACAGAACGAATGATGCGAAGGATATGTTTATCGATGTGGAGAAGAACTCATGACGGAAATTAGCCGCACGGCCTTATTTGGAAAGTTGAACAATTTGTCATACAAAGGCATAGAAAGCGCAACTGTTTTTTGTAAGATGCGCAGTAATCCTTATGTTGAGCTGGTGCACTGGTTGCATCAAATTCTTCAATTACCCGATTCCGATGTGCATCGTGTCATTAAGAGATTCGAACTGAATCCATCACGCTTGGCAAATGATTTTGTTCAATTGCTGGATCACTTACCTGCAGGGGCTTCCAGTTTGTCGGATTTCTCCGCTGATGTCGAAGAATCAGTCGAAAAAGGCTGGCTATATGCCAGTCTTAAGTATGCCAGCAATCAGGTAAGATCCGGTCACCTGGTGGTTGGCATTATAAAAACACCCGCACTGCGCAACAAATTGCTGATGATTTCGCAAGAATTCAAGAAAATCAATACGGATACATTGGTTGATGAGCTAAATGCCATCGTTCAAGGATCGCCGGAAGACCAGATGGTGGCATCGGATGGAAGCCAACTGGCGGGAAATGCTTCGCCAGGAGAATATTCGAGTGCCATGCCAGCGGCGCAAATAGGAAAACAAAAAGCGCTGCAGCAGTTTTCAGTTGACTTAACGGAAGCGGCACGCCAAGGAAAAATCGATCCCATTGTCGGCCGAGATAATGAAATTCGCCAATTGATTGATATCCTGATGCGGCGACGCCAGAATAATCCCATTCTGACAGGGGAAGCGGGGGTTGGTAAAACTGCAGTGGTTGAAGGATTCGCCTTAAAGATTGCGAGCGGTGATGTACCGCCACCATTACAGGGTGTGAGCATCAGAGCACTGGACTTGGGGTTGCTGCAAGCGGGCGCCAGCATGAAAGGAGAATTTGAAAACCGGCTACGCCAGGTGATTGATGAAGTGCAAGCCTCGGAAAAACCCATCATCCTGTTTATTGATGAAGCGCATACCTTGATCGGTGCAGGCGGATCGGCTGGTACCGGTGACGCAGCCAATCTGCTGAAACCGGCATTGGCTCGCGGCACATTACGCACAATCGCTGCCACAACCTGGTCGGAATACAAAAAATATTTTGAGAAAGATCCTGCGCTCACCAGGCGTTTTCAAGTCGTCAAAATCGATGAGCCGCATGAGGAAAAAGCGATTCAAATGGTGCGTTGTCTTGCTAATGTGATGGAAAAGCACCATAAAGTATTACTGCTGGACGAAGCTCTTGAAGATGCAGTCAAATTATCGCATCGTTATATTCCCGACCGGCAACTGCCAGATAAATGTGTCAGTGTTTTAGACACTGCTTGCGCACGAGTTGCCATCAGCCAATCTGCGGTTCCTCCTGAAGTTGAGGATAGCCGCCGCAAAATTGATACGCTTAAAACAGAAGCCGGTATTATCGAGCGGGAGCAAGCAGTCGGCGTGGATATCAAGGACAGAAAGCAGATTGTTGAGGCCAAATTGACTGAAGAAACGCAACGGCTGGAACAACTTGAACAACGATGGCTCAAGGAAAAGCAGTTGATTGATCAAATTCTTGAGCTGCGCATCGAACTGCGCAATCAACAACCTGAGGCAGATTTGCAGTCGGGCAATGAGATGTCCAATCACCATTCCAACCCACAAGCGCTCACCACGTTAAAATTGCTTCAGCAGCAGCTTGTCGAGTTGCAAGGGGAGCAACCATTGATGTTTCCGACGGTGGATAGTCAAGCGGTGGCATCCGTGATTGCAGGTTGGACCGGAATTCCAGTGGGACGCATGGTGAAAAATGAAATCGATGCTATTCTCAACCTGGGAGAGACATTGAATCGGCGCGTAATTGGTCAGCGGCACGCTCTGGATATGATTGCCAGGCGCGTGCAGACTTCACGTGCCAATCTGGACAATCCTGGTAAACCGATCGGCGTATTTTTATTGTGCGGATCTTCCGGCGTTGGTAAAACGGAAACCGGTTTGGCGTTGGCTGAAGCATTGTATGGCGGTGAAGAAAACATTATCACCATTAATATGAGCGAATATCAGGAAGCTCATGCAGTGTCCACTTTAAAAGGCTCTCCTCCAGGCTATGTCGGCTATGGCGAAGGCGGAATACTGACCGAAGCCGTCAGACGCAGACCGTATAGCGTGATCTTGCTGGATGAAGTTGAGAAAGCACATCCGGATGTGCACGAAATCTTTTTCCAGGTATTTGATAAAGGTTGGATGGAAGATGCGGAAGGCCGCTTTATCGATTTCAAAAATACCATCATCCTTCTGACCTCCAATGCAGGTACCGACTTGATCATGAATCTGTGCAAGGATCCTGAATTGATGCCTGACGTGGATGAAATTGCCAAAGCATTGCGCACACCTTTACTGAAAATTTTCCCTGCAGCGCTTCTCGGTAGATTGGTAACCATTCCTTATTACCCAATCAGCGATGAAATGCTTAGAACCATCATCAAGCTGCAATTAAATAGGATCGAGAAGCGCATTAAGGCCAACCACCGTATACCATTTGGTTACGATGACACCGTGGTGCAATTGATCGCGGATCGTTGTAACGAACTCGAAAGCGGCGCCCGAGTGGTTGATTCGATTTTGACTAATACGGTACTGCCAACCATCAGTCAGCAATTTCTAACCAGAATGATGACTGGGGAAGCGGTTTCAGCAGTTAACATTGGTGTGCAGAATGGTGAATTCAGTTATCGGTTTGAATAATTCTTTAATCTACCCATGAGCTAAAAGCTATGCCATCAACACAACAAAATCGTGAAATCGAAATCATCACCCCACTGGGTACAGATGTGTTGTTATTGCGCGAAATGACTGTGACTGAAGAATTAGGACGTCTTTTTTCGATCAATGTGGAACTGGGCAGCACCGAAGACATCAATTTTGAAGACTTGCTCGGCCAGAATGTTTCCATTCGGCTCAGTCACGCACAAGACAAACGGTTCTTTAATGGCTATGTCAGCAGTATTTCGCAAGGTGTCAGCGAAGGGCATTATGTGACCTATTTCGCAACGGTTCATCCGTGGCTCTGGTTTTTAACTCGCACTTCGGATTGTCGGATTTTCCAGAATAAGACCGTGCCGGATATCATTAAGGATGTGCTTCGAGAGCAGGGGTATTCCGATATTGAAGATCGATTAAAAGGCAGTCATCGTACCTGGGATTATTGCGTGCAGTATCGTGAGACCGATTTCAATTTTATCAGTCGGTTGATGGAGCAAGAGGGCATCTATTATTATTTTAAGCATGAGCAAGGCAAACACACGCTTTGTTTGGCCAATGACATGGCCTGCCACGACAAGATGTCTGGCTGTTACGATATTTCTTACTATCCACCGGATCAAGCTGTGGTCAGGGAAGGTGAGTGTATTTCAGGCTGGAATATTACCAAAAAACTGCAAACGGGTACTTATTGCCTGAATGACTATGATTTTGAACACCCGAAAGCTGATTTGCATGTTAATTCCAACATCATCCGGGATCACGATAGAGCCAGTTTCGAGATCTATGACTATCCAGGCGAATATGTTAAAAACGATGAAGGAAATGATTGTGTCAAGATTCGCATTCAGGAGCTGCAAAGCCAGTATGCGCGCATGCAGGGTAATGGCAATGTGCACGGCCTGATTTGCGGTGGTTTGTTTAAATTAGCGCTGTTTCCACGCACTGATCAAAACCGCGAATATCTGGTCACTTCTGTAACACACAATGTTCGCATTGATAGTTTTGATTCCAAAACCAGTAGCGGCAATCACTATAGCAATCGTTTTACTGTCATCGAGAGTAGTACGCCCTATCGAGCTGCACGGTTGACGCCCAAACCCTTCGTGCAAGGCCCGCAGACCGCTGTAGTGGTTGGTCCGTCGGGTGAAGAGATCCATACGGACAAGTATGGGCGGGTCAAAGTACAGTTTCATTGGGATCGCCTTGGCAAGAAGAATGAAAACAGTTCATGCTGGGTACGGGTATCGCACCCTTGGGCTGGAAAAAATTGGGGCATGGTTGCTATTCCACGCATTGGTCAGGAAGTCATTGTCGATTTTCTCGAAGGTGATCCTGATCAACCAATCATCACAGGGCGTGTCTACAATGCTGAGCAGATGCCGCCTTATGAACTGCCTGCCAATAAAACGCAAACCGGCATTCTGACACGTTCCAGCAAAGAAGGCAGCGCTGCCAATGCCAATGAATTACGCTTTGAAGACAAAAAAGGTTCCGAGCAAGTTTACTTGCACGCCGAGAAGAACCAGGATATCGGAGTTGAGAATGATGAGACCCATTGGGTAGGTCATGACCGGAAAAAAACGATTGATAATGATGAAACTACCTTAGTCAAGCACGATCGCACCGAAACCGTCGGCAACAACGAAGCTATCACTATCGGTGTTAACCGCACCGAAATTGTCGGTGCTAATGAAAGCATTACCATTGGCTCGAGCAGAACCAAAACGGTCGGAGCCAGCGAAACGGCATCGGTTGCCTTACAGCGTACCCATTTGGTGGGGGCAAATGAAACCATCGGTGTCGGAGGAGCACAGGAAATCGGTGTCGGCGCGTTTCAGGCTGTTGCGGTTGGTGCTTACCAGACAATCAACGTGGGTGCGTATCAAAGTACCAATGTGGGTGCCTATCAAAGCAACACCATCGGTGCAGATCAATCCACAGAAGTGGGCGCGAATCAGAGCGAATCGGTTACAGGTAATGCATCGAAAAGTGTGAAGGGCAATGATTCTTTGGGCGTAGACGGCAATCGTAGCGCAGATGTCAAAGGTGATGATAGCGCAAAAATTGGCAAAAATTTGGTTCTTGATGCCGGCGATTCAATTACCATCAAAACCGGCGATGCCAGTATCAGCATGAAAAAGGATGGAACGATTGTGATCAAGGGTAAAGACATTACCGTGGATGGTTCGGGCAAGATCAATATCAAGGCTGGTGGCGATATTGTGATGAAGGGCACTAAAATTCTTCAGAATTAAAGGGAGGATTGGGAGAATGCAAAATGAGTAGTCGAGATACGATTGAAGCCGATGCTGAGTTGATGGTTGGAGAAGAGTCTGGTAACGACATTCTGCGCCCACTGATCGAGAGAAAAGTAACCCATGGTTCCCGAAAAGCGCCCGCAGAGAATATGCACACGGGAATTATCGTGGGCGAATTAATCGGCATCACGAACGAAGGCCGGACACCGCTAGTATGTTATCCGAATCAGCCGGGTTCAGCCGCTTTGCAAGCACGAACCACTACAGACTTACACGGAAAACATATCGGGCAACAGGTCGTACTCATGTTTGAAGCCAATGATCCTGCAAAGCCGATCATTATGGGCGTACTACAAGGTGCTGAAGGTTGGCCGCTCGACCAACACCCTGCTCAAGTTGAAGTGGATGCAGATGGTCAACGTATGATGGTAAGTGCTAAGGAACAACTGGTACTACGATGTGGCAAGGCTAGCATCACACTGACCAAGGCCGGCAAGGTACTGATCCAGGGTAGTTACGTGCTGAGTCGTTCCAGCGGAGTGAATCGTATTAAGGGTGGTTCGGTGCAGCTTAATTGATGATTAACTTTCTAAAACCATTATGTCTGAAATAAGCCGATTTCTTGGAATAGATTCGTATGTATTTCCAGGAACATAGTCCGGCACATTTTCATGCAGAATAATAAATATAATGTTTGCGCATGTTACACAGGCAAAATATATCGATGAATACAAGATATGGCTATCTTTCAATGATGGCATTGAAGGTGAGATTGATCTGGCCCCCGAGTTATATGGCGCGATTTTTGAGCCTCTGAAAGATAAAGAATTTTTTAAATCTTTTATCCTCGAAGGTCACACATTGACTTGGGGTAATGGTGCTGATTTTGCCCCGGAGTTTTTGCGGGAACATATTCTTGCTGGGGTGCAAAAGAAGGAAGAGAAAAAATGACAAGGACGATAGAAGACGTTGTGAAGGCTGTAGAACAGTTACCACAGGATCAGTTAAAGCAATTTCGCGCTTGGTTCCAAGAATTTGATTCAGAAGCATGGGATGAGCAAATAGAAAAAGATACGAAAACCGGAAAACTGGATATTCTCGCACAAGGAGCAATTGCAGATCATCATGCAGGGAAATCAAAGAAATTGTGATTCATTTTGCGAGTCCATCGTTCTGGGAAGCTTATGAAGCATTATCGCCAACAGTGAAACGAGTTGCTGATAGAAATTTTGAAATGCTTAAAATAAACCCAAAGCACCCATCGCTGCATTTTAAGAAAAGTAATAGTTATTGGTTTGTTCGTGCAGGAATTGGCTATCGAGCCTTGGCAGTGGAGGTTGAGAACGGATTACTCTAGTTCTAGATTGGCAGTCATGCAGAATATGACAAACTTATAAAACCCTAACATAGCACCGCTTTAGTGCATTAATAACAATGGATCTAATCAACGCAACCAACATGATCGCGGGCTACACGATGGGCATGGAACCATCGGGCCGTGAATTGTTGGTTGTGGTGGTTAAAGGCACTTTTCATTTGCCGAAATCGGGTGAAGAAGCGCGGTTGCATGAGCAACAATTACCATTGATCATGGCCGATACGTTTACCGGTGAACCGGGTTTTTCTGCTCCGTATTACGAAGTCGACTTTGCGCCACGCAAATTAAAATGTGACATATTGCTGCAAGGCAGTGCTTATGCACCGGACGGGCGGCCAATTCCGCGCGTGCCGGTAGGATTACGCATCGGTCAATGGCAAAAAACCTTTGCGGTGTGCGGTAAGCGATATTGGGAATATGGTCTGGCGGGAGTAAACGCTACTGAACCGGAGTCTTTTATCGTTCAACCGTTTTCTTACGATGTGGCTTTCGGCGGCGTCGATAATTTCCCGGAAGATCAAGCACAGCATGCTGCTTTCATGCGCAACCCAATCGGAAAGGGATTCCATAAGAATATCAAGAAAGAATGGGTCGACGGCATGCCCATGCCCCACACCGAAGCACTGGATCAACCGGTTGAAAAACCGGATGGTGATTATTCGCCGATGGCATTCGGGCCGGTTGGGCGTGGCTGGGCATCGCGCCTGCCGTATGCGGGTACCTACGATCAGAATTGGATCGATAATACTTTTCCCTTTTTGCCGTCAGATTTTAAAGATGAGTACTATCAAGCCGCACCGCAAGACCAACAAATAGCTTATCCCGCTGGCGGCGAAGAAGTTGTGCTGGTCAATTTGACCCCCGAGGGACGTACTGCATTTCATTTGCCGGTCATAGACATGCCAGTGGTTTTCTTCCGTAAAAAGGGCGAACGTTATGATACGAAGGCGATGCTGGATACTATCGTGATTGAACCCGATAAACACTTGTTTTCAATCACCTGGCGCGTATGTTTGCCACTCAAGAAAAACATGTTTGAAATCCCGCAAGTGCTGGTTGGGAATAAATCTCGCGGCTGGTGGCGTGCACGGGAATTGGGTAAGACTTATTATCCTTCGCTGGCGCATTTGACAGTGGAAAAGCAGGCTGAAACTGAAGAGGAATGATGAATGGCTATATCAAAGATTCGTTTAGAAATGTCATCCCCGCGAAGGCGGGGATCCAGCAAGGTCGACGGTTTGGACGCCCGCTTTTGCGGACATGAGGAGTAACTGGAAGTTCTCAACGATTTTATAGAAAGCAACAGCATGACTTCAGACACGGAAATTAAAATAAAAGGAA
>JAFEEI010000079.1 GCA_018241205.1 Pseudomonadota bacterium | reverse complement strand
CGAATTAATCAGCGTTTCCCTAGCAAAACCCCATGAATCAGGACGACAATTTATTAGCTACTTGCGCGACATGAACACCTTGAAAACGTGCGATTTTTATTTCATTGTCCGATGGCTGGCGCTTGCCATCGCCGCCAGCCAGCGTGCTTGCCCCATAAGGTGATCCGCCAGTGATTTCACTCATATTCATGATCTCCTGGCAGGAGTAAGGGACACCCACGATAATCATGCCATGATGAAGCAAAGTGGTATGAAACGAGGTAATCGTAGTTTCCTGCCCGCCGTGCTGTGTACCCGTGGATGTGAACACGCTGCCTACCTTACCGATCAGGCCGCCATTCAGCCATATGCGGCCTGTCTGATCAAGGAAATTGCGCATTTGCGCACACATATTGCCGAAACGGGTAGGCGTGCCGAAGATAATGGCGTCATAATCCGGCAATTCATCCGCCGCCGCGATCGGTGCCGCCTGGTCGAGCTTTGCACCGACCCTGCGCGCAACCTCCTCCGACATGAGCTCGGGGACACGTTTAACGGCGACCTCGGTATTTTCGACACTGCGCACGCCTTCAGCGACCGCGTGAGCCATGATTTCGATATGACCGTACATGCTGTAATACAGAACAAGAACTTTTGCCATGCTACATCTCCTGATTTATGGGGTTGTGAACTGACACTTTGTCGAGATTGAATAGTATCCGTTTTATATCGCTTAAAAATCAACAATCCGGAAGCGTTATTTTACCTTTCCATGCCTACTCCAGCTTTATCGTGCGTAACCGCAATGCATTGCCGATCACGCTGACCGACGATAGCGACATCGCTGCCGCAGCAAAAATCGGTGACAGCAAGATGCCAAAGAATGGGAAAAGCACGCCGGCTGCGATCGGTATGCCAGCCGTATTGTAGATAAAGGCAAAAAACAGATTCTGGCGGATGTTGCGCATGGTTGCCTCGGATAGGCGCCGTGCCCGGACTATGCCCAGTAGATCGCCGCGCAGCAAGGTTACGCCAGCGCTTTCAATCGCGACATCGGTGCCGGTGCCCATGGCAATACCGACATCGGCAGTGGCCAAGGCCGGCGCATCGTTGACGCCATCGCCCGCCATGGCAACTACTCGCCCTTGCTGGCGCAATCGGGTTACGATTGCCGCTTTCTGATCGGGCAGCACTTCCGCTTCCACTTCGTCGATACCCAGTTGTCGGGCAACCGCCTCGGCCGTAGTGCGATTGTCCCCGGTCAGCATGACGATGCGGATGCCATCGGCATGCAAAGCATCGATAGCGGCAAGTGTCGATTCCTTTACCGGGTCAGCGATGGCGATCATGCCTGCAATCACGCCATCGGCCGCCACGAAGATCACGGTGGCTCCATTCTGACGCAGTTCATCGGCTTGCGTTTCCAATACCCGGGCATCAATATTCAGTTCCGCAAGAAATTTCGCGTTACCCAGCACAATCCGATGACCATCGACACTGCCGAGCACACCTTTGCCAGCCGGCGAATCGAAATCGGCCGCCTTGGTCAGCGCAATCGAACGCTCCTTGGCTGCGGCTACGATGGCGGCAGCCAACGGATGTTCGCTGCCCTGCTCCAGACTGGCCGCAAGGCGCAGCAGTTCATTCTCGCCGATATTGCCTCCAGCAGGATGGATTGCCGTGACTCTGGGCCGGCCTTCGGTCAGCGTACCCGTCTTGTCAATCACGATGGTGTCGATCTTTTCCATACGTTCCAATGCTTCGGCGTTCTTGATCAGAACACCTGCGGTCGCGCCCCGTCCGATACCCACCATAATCGACATCGGTGTCGCCAGGCCCAGTGCGCATGGGCAAGCGATGATGAGCACGCTGACGGCCGCGATCAGCGCATGCGCCATGGCCGGTGGCGGCCCCCAGATCGCCCAGGCGGCGAAAGCCAGCATGGCAGTTACAATCACTGCCGGAACGAACCAGCTGGCGACGATGTCCGCCAAGCGTTGAATTGGGGCGCGTGAACGCTGCGCTTCCGATACCATGCGAACGATCTGCGCCAACATCGTGTCACGCCCGATTTTTTCCGCGCGCATCACAAAACTGCCCTGGCCGTTGATGGTGCCACCGATGACCTGATCCCCGGATTGCTTGCGAACCGGCATGGATTCACCCGTCACCATCGATTCATCGATATTGGAGTTGCCTTCGATCACTTGGCCGTCGACAGGCACTCGGTCGCCGGGCCGTACCCTCAATCGATCGCCTGCCACTACCTGATCCAGGTTGATTTCCTCTTCGGCATCGCCGCCGTCAAGACGGCGGGCGGTAGTGGGTGACAAATTGAGCAAAGCTTTGATCGCACCCGAAGTGCGTTCACGGGCGCGCAATTCCAGCACCTGACCCAGTAACACCAGCACGGTGATGACTGCCGCCGCCTCGAAATAAACCGCGACCGAACCATCATCGCCGCGGAAGATATCAGGAAAAAGACCGGGCGCGACGGTTGCGACGATGCTATAAATCCATGCCACGCCGGTGCCCATCGCAATGAGTGTAAACATATTGAGTGCACGGTTCCAAATCGATTGCCAGCCGCGTACAAAAAACGGCCACCCCGCCCACCAGACCACCGGTGTTGCCAATGACAATTGCAGCCAATTGGAAATTTGGGGTGACACTACATGTGCCAATCCGATCAGATGACCACCCATCTCCATGATGAAGACCGGCGCGGTTAATAGGAGACCAATCCGGAAGCGGCGGGTCATATCCACGAGTTCCTCGCTCGGTGCAGCATTGAGCGATACTTCGGCCGGCTCCAGCGCCATGCCGCAAATCGGACAGCTTCCCGGCCCGATTTGCCGCACTTGCAGATGCATGGGGCAGGTATAAACAGCATCAGGCATGGATTCTCTGCTAGAAGCTTTACTGGCTGAATAAGTACCGGGTGCGATCACGAATTTGTCGCGGCAGTGGGCCGAACAGAAATAGTAAGTCCGCTCATTATGTTCCGCATGGTACTTTGCATTAGACACATCGACTTGCATGCCGCAGACAGGATCAATCGTTGTAGACGGATTACCCGTGTGATGCTCATCGTCATGCTGTTTATGATCGTGATGATCGTGCGTCATAACTTGCCATCCTTTAGGACATTGCTATTAGCTTGAACAAACTCTGCAAACCCGGTAAGAAAACTTTGCAGTTGCTTACGTAACGCTTCATCGACCATCTCACCTGATTCGTTAAAAACGTGCTGTGCCCGCGATACCAGTAGCCGTCCACCAAACCATGGGTGCATACCCAATGCCCGTAATACAGGAAGCCAAGCATTTTGGGACAGAACCGTACCGAATCCACCAGTCGACGCACCGATCACCGTAACCGGACGATCACCAAAAATTCGTGCAATACCGCTGGGTGGCCGCGATAGCCAGTCGATCGCATTTTTGAATACACCCGGTATGGAATTGTTGTACTCCGGGGTAGCTAGTAGCAATCCATCAGCGGTAGCAATTTGTTCTTGCAGCACAAGAACCGCTTCGGGAATGCCCTCATTGACCTCGACGTCCCCATCATAGAGCGGAATACCCTTGAGCGTTGCGATCTCCAGCGTAACACCACCCGGCATTAATCCTGCAGCCGTGCGCAACAAGGCGGTATTAAACGAACCGCTACGCAGACTTCCTGTAATTCCGATAATTTTTGTCATGGTATCTTCCTGTTTATTGATCAACCTCAAAATAGCTATTTACAACGATACTGTTAGCGCTACTGTGTTACGTGCAATGGAAACGCCTGTAATACGAATACGGATTCAAAGTCGGAGCGAATGGGAAAATTCATATCAGGTGCAATAAAACACGCACTTTATCTGATCGTAACATGATATTTTCTTCCCCATTCATCCATTGCAAACAAAATGGTTTTAAGTGAATGTCCCAATGGCGACAACGAATATTCAACGTGTGGAGGAATCTCGTTGAAATTATTTCTGATGACCAATTGATCGGCTTCCATCTCTCGCAACTGTCGGCTTAAGGTACGATGAGTAATGCCTGTCAAATCCCTTTGCAGCTGGTTAAATCGCATGGTGCCGTTTAATAGCTGATGGATAATCAAAACCTTCCAACGCCCCCCAATTACTTTCAAAGTAACTTCGACAGGACAGCAAACTGCTTTGCCTGGCATTTTTTACCTCCTTTTTTGACGGTATCCTTTTTGTGCGTACTTGTAATCCAAGCTGATGATATTAATCTATCACGTAAATATAAAATTCTTGTGGAGGGTAATAAGCCATGCCGACGATACGACCTGCAGCATCCGCCAAGAAACTATTGCGCATTCAACGAAATGTCCATCAACATTGGGTTGGGGACGGTTTCCCGGTACGTTCCTTGTTTTCGTATCCGGAACTGGGCTCGATGATCAGTCCTTTCCTCTTGTTTGATTATGCCGGGCCGATGGAATTTTCACCGACCGAACAGCGCCACGGTGTTGGGGAGCATCCGCACCGCGGTTTTGAGACAGTCACTATCGTGTATAGCGGTGAAGTGGAGCATCGCGACAGTTCCGGTGGCGGCGGCAAGATCGGCCCCGGCGATGTGCAATGGATGACGGCTGCGTCCGGCCTGGTGCATGAAGAATTCCACGGCCGCGACTTTGCGCGGCATGGCGGCGTGCTGGAGATGGTGCAATTGTGGGTCAACTTGCCAGCCAAAGATAAGATGTCGCCACCTCACTATCAAAGTATCCTGGCGAGTCAAATTCCTGTCATCGATCTGCCGGAGAATAAAGGCCAAGTGCGCGTCATTGCAGGAAAATTCGGTGAAGCTACCGGGCCGGCCCATACCTTTACGCCGATGGACGTATGGGATTTGCGTTTGACCAGCGATCAGTCTATCGACCTTGCCGTGCCGGATGGTTACAACACCTTGCTGACAGTGCTGAAGGGATCGGTGCGTATCAATAATTCTGAAACTATCAATACAGCGGAAGTCGGTCTGTTTGACCGGACCGGCGATCATATCCGCATCAGCAGCGATCCCGATACCATTGCACTGTTATTGGGCGGTGAGCCGATCGACGAACCCATCGCAGGCAGCGGTCCGTTTGTGATGAATACTGCGGAGGAAATTCGCCAGGCCAAGATAGACTATCAGAGCGGCAAGATGGGAAAAATATCCCGGACACATACGGCATAGATTGTTTTACCAGCCAGCCGCGCTGGCAGGCGGCAACCTTTTTATTTGATCAATCCATAGGAGAATACGATGAGTCATATCAATCCCGACGACACGTTGATGCTGCTGATCGATCAGCAGAGCGGCTTGTTTCAATTGGTCAAAGACCTGCCGGTACCGGAATTGCGCCGCAATGCCATCGCACTTGCCAAAGTCGCCACATTGCTCAAGATGCCAGTGATTACGTCGGCTTCCGTTCCGGATGGCCCAAACGGTCCGTTGATTCCGGAAATCCATCAAGCCGCTCCGCACGCGCAATACGTAGATACTCTCTCTTTTTGCAAAT
>JAFEEI010000078.1 GCA_018241205.1 Pseudomonadota bacterium | reverse complement strand
GATTGCAACCGGATTCGGTGCAATCGGTAACGGTGCTACTTTCGATTCGCCAGCTTGGATCGGTACTGTGTATGGATGTACGCTTTCGGTGTAACGATAGCCGCCCCAAACAATCGCGCAGGTCAGTATTGCAACTGCCAGACCTACTTTTCTGTCCGTTGGGGAGGTTAACAGTTCGTCACCATACGCCAGCAGTACGCGGCTACGTGGCAGGAACATCGGTTTCGCTACAAAGTAGCCAATCCAGAAGCAGCCTAAGCCTAGCCATACGATGTGCCAGAATATACCGTTGCTGAAGTTGAACGTTTCCAGGTCAATGGTTTTACCAGTCAGTGTGGTCACTGGGTTGGTAAAGTCATCCCAACTGCCGGAGATGTTCATCCAAGAGGCTGGACCTGCAATAGGACCTGCGTCTTTGATGTTTACCATCGCGTGCATGTGGTGGCGTCCTGGAATACGGGCTTTCAGTCTGACTTCAAATGCATAGTCACGGCCAATTTCCAAAGGACCTGAAATAAACGTTGGTTCACCGTTCAATTTGGTGCTTAAACGTACAAACACCGGGCTTGGGCTACCTACGTTAAAGAAGGCGCGGGTTGGTTTACCTACCGCACGTGGCCAGTCTTCAGCTAAGTGAAAGTTACCGGTCATCGTCGCAATGTCGTTGACTTTGGTGACTTTCGGTTGCCATTTCAAGTCGTACCATTGAATACTACGCATACGCAGGAACGGTTCTTGTGAGCGTTCACCGTGTGCCGCTGCCGTCTTAACATCTACCGTCAGCGTCATCGCCAGCGATGCCGCTCCAATCGCTGCTCCATACAGGCCTAATACGCCCAGTTTAAATATGCTTCTTATGTTCATTATCTAATCCCCTGTGCAAAGCCTTTTTCACCAAACGCGGTTACGTCGTTCTTCATTGATATGCGTCCTCTTTCGCCTTTAACATAGTAGAAAGCGGTGCAGTACAGTTTGCCAAAGTACCACCATACGCAGAACATCAACATGGATACGAACGCTGCGAAGAACGCTGCAATCACTGTGGTGTGTCCACCAAAGGTACGCAGTGAGCCTTGCTCAATCAGGCGAACATATTCAGGTGTACCGGTACGTACGTACAGGAAGCCTGTGTAGTCAGCTACTGATAACAGTACGCCTTCTACAACCACTGGTAAGTGGGTTGGGCCAAATATCGGCCAGTTGCCTGGGTAGAAGAATAGTCCAAAGAATCCGCCGCCTAACAGGGCTGTGATCAGCCAGTTACCGGTCAACAACATGATCGTGTCCATCATCAATGCACCTGGAATCATGGTCGATGGCAGTACAAAGTTGATCGGATAGTGTGACCACCAGTAGAAGCCCCAGTAACGGGTCAGCCATTCACCTACTAACAGGCATACGATACAGAGTGTCGCGCCAAATGGCAGGCGATAGTTTACCCATAGGTAATACATCAGTGCTGCACAGTACATGATACCTACAATCGGTGTCACTACTGGCCACCATTGACGGTCTTTCCAGTCAAGCCAGAAATCCCAGTCACCTGCTAACAACATAAAGTGCATGTGATAGGTTCCTACCAACAAAATACACAGAAGCGGAAAATATACCGCATCTATGTATCTGGACATCTTGACCGCTTCCGGCACCATCTTGGCCGCTGCTAAAATTTCGTCTGTTCTACTCACTAGACCCTCCCTTCTTCATTTCGTGTGATATTAAATTATGAAAACTTGACGATTCCCTTGCTTCTTCTTGTCGTCTGCTTTTTGCTCGTTTTCATCACTGCATAGTAACTTAAGTCTTCTTATCCTTCCGCCCGTATCACAGGCGGGAAGGATGTGTTGCATTCAGAGAATTAAGGAACGATACGGTTGTTCAGAATGTCTCTGCTAGAGCCGTTCCAGGTTACGTCAGTCAGATTTGAGTAACGGGTAATGATTTGTGCTGCAATACCACCCGAGAATAAACCTGCCCAGCCCAGAATCACAAAGCCCCAGTGCAGCGGTGCGCTGAACAGTTCTTCCATGAACCAGAATGCATGACCCCATTCGTTCAAACCTACGTTTGGCAGAATCATCAATGGGCCAGCAATTGCCATAACCAGTGGGAACGATGTGCCGCGGCTGTACAGTGGCAGACGGGTCATCGCGTACAGGTATGATGCTACGCCACACACGATGTACATTGGGAATGAACCATAGAACACGACTACGTGACTTGGTGTGAAGCTGGTGTCACGAATAATCACTTGGTGCCATGATGCATCTTGTTCGGTGAAGAAGCTACCGCCCCAGTAAACACCAAACAGATACACGACCAGCCACATCATCCAGTAGAAATAACGTTTGATTTCCAGCTTGGTGTCTAAGTTGTCCAGTTGTTCTTTGGTGTCACGGGTTTTCAGTATCCAACCCCAGGTTACTAACGCAAACAAAGGCATCAGGGTCATGTGTACGCGCCACAGGCCCATCCATACTTTGTCAAATTCCGGTTCCATCGAGTCCATACCGTGTGAGTATGCAAACGTTCTTTGGTACCAGATCCAGAATATCGCTACCAACAGCATTGTTAACATGCCCAGTTTGTAGTACTTAGAGTCGTACCACAGTGACATGTCATAGCTTGCGCTTGATGCACTTGACGTGCCGTAAGTTGTTGCCATGTTTCTACCTCCTAACTGTTAATCAAAACTACTTCTCGTTCTTTTACTCTTCTACTTCTAATACTAATTAATTAGTACTGCTTTTATCTCGGCAGTTAAATTAACCTATTTTTACCCTTAATTTAACCACGCCTCTCAGGCTAGTCGACCTTACCCCTCAAAGTCAAGTCATTTGTCATAAAATTACCCCCCCTAAAAAAGGGATTTTATCCCCAACCCCTCCTATTTCCCCTTTATCTACAAGGATTAATTCATAATCCCCTTACCTCAGATTTTTTGAAAAATATAATCATCATTATCAGATCTAACCTTTAAATTTTTTCCAAAATTGATTTCATGACGCAGTGTTATGAATCCAAAAAGATTTAAGATATTTTCATTACAGATTAATTTATTACAAAAAAATTAACAAAATACATTATTTTTAAACTACTTGACCTGCTGCATATCCTGATGACCAAGCCCATTGAAAATTATATCCACCCAACTGGCCTGTCACATCAACCACTTCCCCGATGAAATAGAGTCCCGACACATGTCTCGATTCCATTGTTTTAGATGACAACTCATGCGTATCAACCCCACCAAGCGTCACTTCCGCTTTCTTGTAACCAGTTGTACCACTTGGGATAATTTGCCAACCATGAATCCTATTTGCAATCTGGTGCAACTCATTGTCTCGATATTGCTTGATTGGCTTTGCCGCGCTGGATAACTCAGCAAAAATCGCTGAACACCAGATTTGCGCAAACCGTTTGGGTAAATAGCGCGCCAGTAGATTTGGCAGCATTATTGCGTTTTGCCTATGCTCTAAAAAAATCTGATTAACATCAAACTGTGGCAAAAGGTTGATATGCAGCGGCTTACCTGGCTGCCAATAGGAAGAAATCTGCAAAATTGCAGGACCACTTAATCCGCGATGAGTAAATAAGATATTTTCACGAAATGATGCGCCATCACAACTGACTATTGCATCGATGGATATACCGGAAATATCTTTAAAGCCTACGAAGTCGCCCGCAGCAAAAGTCAAACCTACCAATCCTGGGCGCAAAGATGTTACCCGGATGCCAAATTGGTTAGCTACTTGATAGCCAAATGCGCTTGCACCAATTTGTGGAATGGATAACCCGCCAGTGGCGATAACTAATGAATCGGCAGCAATGATGCTGCGCTCTGTTGTTATAAGGAATCTTTTGTTGCCGTGTGCTACAGCATTATTACCTACAAAACCTTCAATTTTTTGCACTTGGGAAGGCATTTGCCAATCTACACCGGTAGATGCGCATTCGCGCTGCAACATATCGATGATTTGTTGTGAGCTATCGACACAAAACAATTGCCCAGATTTTTTCTCGTGATAGCGAATGCCGTGTTTCTCAATCAATGCGATAAAATCTTGCGGTGTAAAACGCGCAAGCGCAGAACGGCAAAAATGCGGATTTTCGGAAAAATAGTTTTCCGGTTTGACATAACGATTAGTAAAATTGCAACGACCACCACCAGAGATGCGGATTTTCTCCGCTAATTTATGCGCGTGATCAAGCAAAATCACGCTACGGCCGCGCTTACCACCTTCTATCGCACACATCATGCCGGCGGCACCCGCACCGATGATGACGATATTTCTGGATATTTTTTTTAAGACCATTGACGCGATAACCGCATCAATATTCCTCGATTACCACGGATCGGCAGGCATATTCAAGCGATATGCTATCATCATGACAATAAATAGAAAAAGCGACAAACCAATACGTATGCTCAGCGATTTGACCATACGTGTTGAATTCCCTTTATCTTTAAACATGTAATATAGCGCGGATCCCAAGTTATATACTATGATGAGAAACATTACGATGGCGAAAATTTGCAATGCAGACAATTAAGTATTCCTGTAGAAAATTTAATTTTCCAAAGTGTAGCCGAGTTTTATTGATTGTCCAATGTTTATTTAACCATAAAACGGCAATAATTCCTGACACCGGAAACGATTGCCCGTTTGGCTTATAAGCTTTCTTTTCCCTGCTCGTTGCCCGATCACATCATGCAAAATTCAGTCCGCTTGCCACCCGCTATTTTCTTAATGGGTCCGACCGCAAGCGGAAAAAGCAAAATTGCGCTAGAGATTGCGGAAAATTTCCCGATTGAAATCATCAGCGTGGATTCCGCTCAAGTGTATCGTCATATGAATATCGGAACCGCCAAGCCTGATCAACAAACGTTAAACCAGATACCGCATCACCTAATCGATCTCATCGACCCGGATCAGCATTACTCTGCAGCACAATTCCGGCACGATGCGTTGCACGTCATGCAAGAAATTATTCAGCGTGGCAATATTCCACTATTGACGGGCGGCACAATGCTCTACTTTCGGGCATTGCAAGAAGGTTTATCGCCGCTCCCTTCCGCAGACAAGAATCTCCGTTTAACCATTGAAAACATGGCTAATGAGCTGGGATGGCCAGCCATGCATCAGAAACTCGCCAAATTAGATCAAGAAACCGCAGCACGCATCAAACCCACCGATAGTCAACGGATTCAGCGTGCGCTTGAAGTATGTTATCTGACGCAACAACCGATGTCCGAGGTTCTGAAAACACCCCGGCAAATTGATTTCCCTTTTCACACAATCAACATTGCACTCATTCCTAGTGAGCGTGGTCAATTACACTTGCGCATTGCACACCGTTTTGAAGCGATGCTGAAAAACGGTCTCATCGATGAAGTTCAAACCATCCGTGGAAAATTTCCTTCTCTCAGTCTCGAATCGCCGTCTATGCGTTGTGTCGGTTACCGTCAAGCTTGTCTTTATCTGAATAATCAAATAACCAGCAGCGAGCTACATGACATGGGAATAGCCGCCACCCGTCAACTGGCCAAGCGGCAGCTCACCTGGTTACGCGGTATGCAAACCGATACAATACAGGAGTTTGATTGCTTAGCAAGCAATCTGAATGCGCAGATACAACGTTTTCTGCATACCACCGTAATTGCAAAAATCTGACAAAGAATACTAAACGCTTCCTAGCGATATAATTTGCATGAACCGGCTTGTTTATCGTCCGCTAGTGGCGTTATGATTCCATATCAACTTAAGGGGCAAATAATATCAATCTGTAAAAAATAACAAAACATAAAACTTAAGTCATATTTAAAAGCATATGAGTTTAAATTCAGAAAATTATTGATAGGACAAAATATTATGCAAACGCGTATTCATTTATCAGCTATGGTTTTACTCTTCATGAGCTTATTCCTACTAACCGGCTGCGAAAATTATGCCGAAAAAACCCACGAATCATGGGTGACGCCGCCATCTGGACCGGTCTATGATGACTCGACCATTTTTGCCCGCATTACACAAGCTATGCAGTCTGATCCTGTGTTACAAGGCGTTAACATCGAAATCAAAGTACAAGACGGCAATGTTGCTTTGAAAGGTGCTGTCAGTAATGAGGATCAGGTGACGCGTATTAATATGCACGCTTGGATCGTCGATGGTGTGAAAAAAGTAGATAATCAGGTGACTATCCGGTAAATAGCCATAAAAAATCCCCGTTCAGGGGATTTTTTATCATATCGAGTGATAACTTTCGATCAGATTCCACGCAACAATTCGTTGATTCCCGTTTTTGATCGCGTTTTAGCATCCACCTGTTTCACGATCACGGCACAATACAGACTATATTTTCCGTTCTCTGAAGGCAAATTGCCTGACACCACGACCGATCCGGGCGGAATACGGCCATAACTGACTTCACCGGTTTCACGGTTATAAATTTTGGTGCTCTGGCCAATATACACACCCATCGAAATTACCGAGTTTTCACCGACAATCACACCCTCGACAACCTCGGAACGCGCCCCGATAAAACAATTATCTTCAATAATCGTCGGACTGGCTTGTACCGGCTCCAGCACACCACCGATACCGACACCACCGGACAAATGCACATTTTTACCGATTTGTGCGCACGAACCGACGGTGGCCCAGGTATCGACCATCGTACCTTCATCGACATATGCGCCGATATTGACGTATGACGGCATCAGTACGACATTGCTAGCAATAAACGAACCTTTGCGCACCGCAGCAGGCGGTACGACACGGAAGCCGCCGTCACGGAAATCCCGGGAGCTGTAATCCGCGAATTTCGATGGCACTTTGTCAAAATAATTGGAAAAACCACCTTTGATAAAATTGTTGTCTTCGATGCGAAATGACAGCAATACCGCTTTCTTCAACCACTGGTGCGTCACCCACTCGCCATCAATCTTTTCAGCCACGCGCAATTTGCCGCTATCGAGCATCGTGAGAGCTTGGGTAACCGCTTCCTTCAACTTGGCATCCACATTGCGCGGTGTAATTTCGGCGCGGCGGTCAAAAGCTTCTTCAATGATGGTTCTCAATTCATCCATAATGTAATTTTTCCTGATAATTTAAATTTTCAACTTCAACCGTATCAGAGTTCTTTCAAGCAAAGCTTGATTCTGTTCATAGCTTCAATGCACTCTTCTGGTGCCGCAACCAGCGCAATTCGCACAAAATCTTTCCCCGGATTGACACCGCGCGAATCGCGCGCCAAATAACTGCCTGGCAGCACCGTCACATTATAATCTTGATACAATCGTTTGGTGAATTCGGTATCACTGACCGGTGTTTTGATCCACAAATAAAAACTGGCATCCGGCATCTGCACGTCAGTTGTATCCGATAATACCGCCATGGCATCGGCGAATTTGCGTGCATACAAACGGCGGTTTTCCACCACATGCGCTTCGTTACCCCAAGCAGCCGCACTGGCCGCCTGCGCCGCTGGATTCATTGCGGAACCGTGATACGTGCGGTACAGCAGGAATTTCTCCAATAGCCGCGCATCTCCGGCGGCAAAACCGGAACGCAATCCGGGCACATTCGAGCGTTTTGATAAACTATTGAATACCACCAAACGCGAAAAACCATCGAGCCCCAATTGCTGCGCAGCATCCAGTGCCCCCAAGGGCGGATTATCCTCATCGCAATAAATCTCCGAATAACACTCATCCGAAGCCACCACGAAACCGTACCGGTCCGACAACGCGAATAACACCCGCCAATCGTTGAGCGTCATCACACTGCCGGTTGGATTGTTGGGCGAGCATACGTAAATCAACTGCGTGCGCGACCATACCGCCTCCGGTAATTGATCATATTCCAGCTTGAAATGATTGTCCGGCAAGGTATTAATAAAATGCGGTTCAGCGCCTGCCAAAAATGCCGCGCCTTCGTAAATCTGATAAAACGGATTGGGGCACACCACCGCCGGTTGTTTGCCGTTGCTGCTATCGATCACCGTTTGCGCAAAAGAAAACAACGCTTCACGGCTACCGTTAACCGGAATGACTTCAGTATCCGGATCGATCCCGGACAGGTTATAGCGCCGCTGAATCCAAGCCGCAATAGCATTGCGCAGTGCTGGTGTGCCCAGTGTCGTCGGATAAGTTGACAAACCAGTTAAGTTATCCGCCATGGCCTGCCGGATAAATGCCGGTGTCGCATGCTTGGGTTCACCGATTTGCAACTCAATGGGTTTCAACGCAGTATTGCGCGCCACACCTTGAAACAATTGCCGCAATTTCTGGAATGGATAAGGTTGCAGTTGGTTCAGATTTGGATTCATATCTATTGGACACAGTGTGTATCTCGACTATGACACTGGCCCCGTCTCGAAAGATTGGATTAATTATGATGCGCGGATTATAAAACGAGCGAGTATGAATGACCAACTGAAACATTGCCGAATTCTTCAGCTAATTCTCATCGGCTATCGTATGCATCAACATTCATTGATCATCGGTTGCCGATTCACGCAGCGGTTCCCTAAACGAGGTTCTTGAAAACGATAACAAGCAGAGTTGGATAAAAATCAAGCGACGAACGTAGTTTATGAATAGACAATAAGCCACTTGAATCCAGTTACCATATGACCGAATGCAATAGCTTTCCAAAACTGCACTTTATCGCATTTCATTGTGACTAAAATCACATACACAACAACACGACTAGCGGATACTGTTCCTGACATCTGCAGAACTCAAATCTCCCTCCTTCTTCTGCCATGTCTTTCAACTTTCCGCCTACAAAGCTGAAGATGCCTCCCCGTCAAATGGATAGCAATATCCATTTGACTTTTTTTCAGCTACACGATTTACGCCAATAAAATCTTTATCCAGTAATCGCTACGGCTTCGGCGATTGCATCTTCAACATCATCGGTTGCAAGCGTTTGATGGTGGCTGGCGCAATCAGATCTTTCACTTGCAATGATTTAACAGCCGATGCCGGAGCGCAGTTGGCTACTTCCACCAATTTAACCACCAATGGATTGAAGGTTACATCCACGCCGGTATAACTGCCGGCGTCATCACCGTCATGGTCGCCGCGGAATTTGAACTCCTTAACCGGCCCATTTGGACCGCCGCCTTGGCGATCATCATTGTGATCGGTATCGACATAATGCGCCGAGCTTTCCAAACCGCTGACGATGCTGTCGATGCGCCAGCCCGGCGGGGCTGTATAGTAAACATCGGTTCGTTCCCCTTCCGCAGTAGTCCAATCGCTCTTTGTTTCTTGCGCTTTCATCCAAAGGCGGAAGCTGACTTGCGTACCTTGGCTGATCCAGCTTGCTTTCGCCCACACTTCCGGGCCGTTACCGTCAAATTCCTTATCGCCTCGAGTATGCGGCGGTGTAAAGGATAAATAGGTATCACGCGCATAGGTTTCGGTTTTTTCCCGGCATACCGGTGTCGCGGGTTGAATTACCGCAATGCTAGAAATAGGACGATTCTGCCATTCCAACGTAAGCTTGTCGCTCGCCTTCGATAATGGAACACCATTGGCGCCAAGATTGAGCGTCATGTGATAATGCGTCAGCCGGTCAAGTTTGGCGGAAACATCCTGTGCGCGCGATCCGTCGTGCAGTGTCACTTTGATCGGCGTGGTATCGAAATCATAGCCAAAAAATTCCAGCTTATTACGCCGACTGAGATCCAATGCCATGTCCACCGCCGCGGGCACTACGTGGCACAGCGCCGGTTCAACCGGCGGCACTGTTTGATGCAGCAAGCGCGCGCGAATTCCCGCCAATGCTTGACGCACGCGAGCACCAATAAAATCCATATTACAACGCAATTCATCACCGGTTGCGGCGACACTGCGATTGAGCAGATCGGACACTTCGTTACGCACGGTGGATTGCGCGTCTTTGGTCAGTTTCGACGTGGTGTCTTGCAACACCGCTTGCCACGATGAGGAATTACGGTCAAGTGCATCGATTGCATCGTTCAATGTCGCAACGGTATCTCCGGAGACGTCACTCACTGTATCAGTCACTTTATCGATTTTATCGCCGATGCTGCAGCCCGAAATCAGCACCGGCACAAATACCGAGCATCCCAGAAAAAGCATGCGGAAGCCACAAAAGATTTGAAAGAAGTGAAACAATGGAATTTTGATTGCTGACATGCTGTTAATCTCCTTATAGTTGTAGGATAAACTCACAGTTCTATCGCATCGAATAAAAACATTACGACGAGCTCGGATTTATAAAGGTATCTCAACTTAAAGTCAAACACGAATTATGCTGAGTAGCTCATTATTACATTTATATTTACAGTAAATTTTTTTATCACAATTGAAATAACGTAAATGGATGGTAACAAAATCGCTACAATGAGACTAAGGTTTGTACACTGTAATCTCATTTCAGAATAAAAATTTTTAAGTAAATATGTTCAAGAACTACCCGGTTGTGATGGTTCTTTTTATGATATTCACCAGCTTATTAATTTCAAGCTGCGAAAAAATCAAAGAAGCGAATGAAAAAACAAAATTATCCCAGCAAGAAATTATTTCAAAAAATCCAAATTTAGTTGAAATGCCGCTTGCGGAGGATTTTCCCGTAGTCAAGGCCGAAGCTCGCATGCTGCCGGAAGAACTATCAGTAAATGGGGTGATTGCCCCCGATGTAGGGCGTACGGTAGCCATTAATGCACTGGGGGGAGGACGCGTTGTCGAGATTCATGTCAAACTCGGCGATAGCGTCAAAAAAAGCCAGCTGCTGTTAAAGCTGCACAGTCCCGATTTGGCAAATGCCACGGCGGCCTTGAAGCAAGCGCGCGCCGATGAATTGCTGGCCCAAAGGCAGTATGACCGTTATAAATTTTTGTATGAAAACGGCGAAATCGTGGCGCAAAAAGAGCTGCATATCGTAGAGAATGCCTTGATCGACGCCAAAGCGAATACAGAAAATGCCGTCATTCAAGTGAAGCTGCTAAGCGGTGACCCGAAACACCCATCCGCATTTATTGAGCTTCGCGCTCCGATCGACGGTGCAATCGTTGAACAAAATGTTGCACTGGGCACCGTTGTGAAATCTTCGGATACCGCACCAAGCTTGTTTACGATCTCCGATTTAAGCAAAGTCTGGCTTCTTTGCGATGTCTATGAAAACAATTTGCCCCAAGTAAAATTAGGTTACCACGCCAAGATCCGGCTGAATGCTTATTCAGATCTAATTCTTCTCGGCAAAGTCAGTAATATTTCGAACATACTCGATCCTAATACGCGTAATGTCAAAGTGAGGGTCGAACTTGACAATCCGGAAGGCATTCTGCGGCCCGGTATGTTTGCCACAGCAACTTTAGTCTCGGAAAGTAAAGCCCCCAAAATAGTGATACCCGCGCCGGCTCTTTTTCAATTACATGACAAATACTGGGTCTTTCTCCCTCGAGGCGGAAACTTGTTCCAACGCGCCGAAGTGCAAGCAGGCGCCATGCAAAGCGACGGTTATCAGCAGATTACCGCTGGTCTGCAAATGGGGGATGAAGTGGTTGCCAACCCGCTGCTGCTTTTTGCCGAGGCTAAATCGGAAAATCCGTTCGCCTTTCAGGAACAGAATAAAAAAGATGCGCCATGATTCAACGTATTGTTGATTTTTCGCTGCGGCAAAGAGCGCTTGTTGCAATCTTAGGCGTTATCTTGATGCTATGGGGTAGCTATACTTTCCGCACTTTACCAATCGAAGCCTATCCGGATGTTGCAAATAATTGGGTACTGGTGATTACTCAGTGGCCTGGTCACGCTGCCGAAGAAGTCGAACAGCAAGTGAGCATTCCCATAGAGACTGAAATGGGCGGCCTGCCCCGGCTTAGCAATTTGCGATCCATTTCCGTTTTCGGACTGTCTGTTGTTACCCTCATTTTTGACGATGCATCGGATAATTTTATGAACCGGCAGCGGGTGTTGGAGAGATTCTCGCAAGTCAATCTCCCTCCCGGTTTGAATCCAGTGCTCGGGCCGGATTACAGTCCAGTAGGACAAATTTATTGGTATACCCTTACCAGCACCAATCCCGAATTTGATTTGATGGAACTCAAAGCGATTCAGGATTGGGAATTATCCAAACGGCTGAAGTCAGTGCCCAATGTAGTCGACGTGACAAGTTTTGGCGGACTTACACGCGAATATCAAGTTCTTGTCGACCCAAACAAATTAATCAGCTATGGCATAAGTATCACCGAAATCAATACTGCACTAGCGGCGAACAACTTGAATGCCGGCGGCAGCTTCATCGAGCGCGGCAATCAACAAATCAACATTCGCGCCATCGGCTTAATGACCAATATCGATGATATCGGTGCGACAGTCATCAAGATTCACGGCACAACCCCGGTTCGGGTGCGCGACATCGGTGTCGTGACTCAGGGGTCCAAAATCCGCCAAGGTAAGGTCGGCAAGGCAATTCACCGGGAAGATGGCCGGGTAATAGACAATGACGATGTGGTTGAAGGCGTTATTTTGCTCCGCAAAGGCGCTGAGTTCGATGCCACTATAAAGGCCGTCGAAAACAAGGTGCAAGAACTCAACGAACATTATTTGCCACCTGGTGTGAAGATTGTTGGCCATCTCGACCGGCACGATCTGATCGAACATACAACCCATACTGTCATGCACAATCTGATTGAAGGCATGCTGCTGGTCGTGGCTGTATTATTTTTGTTCCTGGGAAACATACGGAGTGCATTGATCGTTGCGCTGACAATTCCATTTTCGTTGCTGTTCGCATCGGTTTTTCTGGATCTCAGGCATATTCCCGCAAATTTGCTATCCCTGGGTGCTTTGGATTTTGGCATGGTGGTGGACGGCGCCGTGGTGATGGTGGAAAACATATCGCGGCATATGCAAATGCGCAGCGAACAAAAACAACCGATCAGCCAGATCATTTCTCACGCCGCTCACGAGGTGCAACGCCCGGTGTTCTACGCCATCGCCGTCATCATCACCGCTTATTTGCCAATTTTCACGCTGCAACGCGTCGAAGGCAAACTGTTTCAGCCGATGGCATGGACAGTAGGATTCGTACTATTAGGCGCATTGGTTTTCTCGATAGTCATGATTCCGATGATCGCCAGCTTTATCATGCACAAAGGAACCAAAGAATGGCGCAATCCGGCCATCGAATGGCTTAAGCGCATATATCGCCAAGCGATTATCCGTTGCATCAAATACCGCACGATTACGGTTTCGGTTGCCGCCGCCACTTTATCAGGATCTCTCCTGCTCGGTCTCAGCGGAGCCATCGGATCGGAATTTCTGCCTCATCTTGACGAAGGTGCAGTCTGGGTGCGCGGCACATTACCGGCGAGCGTGGGGCCCAGCGAAGCCAGTCGAGTGGCGCAAGCCGCGCGGCAAACATTAGCCGGTTATCCGGAGGTTATTCAGGTGGTTTCACAAATTGGACGGCCTGATGACGGTACCGATGTTTCTGGTTTCTTTAACACCGAATATTTTGTAGATTTAAAGCTAAAGCAACATTGGCGGCCGCAATTTAAAACCAAGGATCATTTGATTGAAGCCATACACCGGGATCTGCGAAAAATACCAGGTGTGATCTGGAATTTCTCGCAGCCCATCGAAGATAACATGGAAGAAGCCGTGAGCGGTGTCAAAGGCCAGCTTGCCATTAAATTGTATGGTTCCGACTTGAAGCAACTGGAACAAACTGCCGACACTATCGCCGCCACCATGAAAAAAATCGAAGGAATAGCTGACTTAGGTATTTTCCGCATCGCCGGGCAGCCCAATATTAATATCAAAATTGACCGGGCAAAAATCGACCGCTTCGGATTGAATGTTTCCGATGTGCAAAGTGCAGTGGAAACCGCTCTCGGCAGCCGCGTCGTCAGCCAGATTTTACAGGGTGAGCGGCGCTTCGATCTGGTGGTGCGCTATCAACAACAGTACCGCCAGACTTTGGCGGATGTGAGTAACATTCGTTTGCTGACACCCCGCGGCGAGCATGTTTCTCTCGGCCAGATCGCTACCATTACCGAAAATGACGGCGCCTCAATGATTTACCGGGAAGATAATTCTCGCTATATTGCCATCAAGTATAGCGTCCGCGGACGCGACCTGGGATCCACCGTGGAAGAAGCGATGGAACGGGTAAACCGGGAAGTGGAACTGCCGGAAGGTTATGGTCTTACATGGGCTGGCGAATACGAAAGCCAAAAACGCGCTCAGGCAAGATTGGCGATTATCGTTCCCCTTACCATTATGATGATTTTACTGATTCTTTTCTCAATGTTTTCGTCCATCAAGTGGTCTTTGCTGATCATGACCAATGTGATTCTTGCGCCTATCGGAGGATTGCTGGCTTTGTATATCACCGGTACGTATTTCAGCGTTTCCTCAGGTATCGGCTTTTTGGCATTGTTTGGTGTCTCGGTGCAAACTGGCATCATCATGGTGGAATACATTAATCAACTCCGGTCTCAAGGGCTATCGATTACCGAAGCGGCGGTGGAAGGCGCTGTTCTCCGTTTGCGTCCCATTATGATGACTATGCTGGTCGCTACCATTGGTCTGTTACCGGCTGCCATGTCCTACGATATCGGTTCCGATTCACAGCGGCCATTCGCTATCGTTATTGTCGGCGGTTTGATTGTCGATCTTGTCATGAGCGCCCTGTTGCTGCCTACGCTTTACGTCTGGGTCGCTAGAGAAACGGATAGCCATTTACCGAGACCGGTCGATCACTTCAGGTACTAACCCGGAAATCCACATCAGAGGATTACATGCGATACCAATTCCACGGATCAAATTTTCTGTGCAGGTGTAAAAAAGTTGTTATCACCGGGTTATTAGCAGCGAGCCTGATGGGTTTCTCGTTGATACTGCCAGCGGCCCCTGAGAAACCTGCCGTCTTAACAGAAAACCAAGTCATTCAATTATTTTATCAACGTAATCTTGATCTGCTAGCGGCTCGTTACAGCATTGACCGGGCTCAAGCTCAGGAAATCATCGCCTCCGCCATCCCTAATCCAACGATCAGTGTGCAAATAGCGGAGCTTAGCAAAAACCCCAATATCAATTCCGCTGCCTTGGGTTGTTCGAAAGGACGTAATGTCAATTGCGGCCCCGCCGAGATTTATGCATTCAGCCAATTAATTGAAATGGCCGGCAAGCGTGGTTTGCGCATGCAAAGCAGCGCCATTGCAACCCAGGCGGCGGAAAGCGATTTTCGCGATGCAGTACGCATATTGACCAATGTGGTCAGGGATGCTTTTTTCGGTTTGCTTCAGGCGCAAAAGAATCATTGGCTGGCAAAAGAAATTGTCACTCATTATCAAGCTATCGTTCGCGACAATCGTTTGCGGCTCAAGGCCGGGGAGATTCGCGGACCGGATTTTCTGCGCATCAACATGGAATCTTTGAAGGCGCAAGCTGACCTCGACAATGCCGAAGCTGCTGTCGAACAAGCGCAGGGTAACTTGGCGATGGTTCTGAACTGGCCAGATATCAATATGCAATTGGTTGTTGACGATAAATGGCCGGAAATACGCGAGATTGGGCAGAGTCTTGCACGTGAAGCACTCATTGAGAAGGCGTTATCCCTCCGCCCCGATCTGCAAGGCGATAAGCTCAGGGCTGATCAAGCCGACAAAGACCTGATTCTCGCCAATCGGTTGAAATATCCTGATGTAACCTTGAGCGGGGGGGTTGCGCGCGATCCAAGCAATACCGTCTTGCATACCGGTTTTGCCGGAGTCAGTATTCCAGTTCCCTTGTTTTATCAATATAAAGGCGAGATTAATAAAGCATCCGCTAATCTCGGTCAGATGCAGCTGGCAGCGG
The DNA here is from genome assembly GCA_018241205.1 of Pseudomonadota bacterium. Classification (GTDB taxonomy): domain Bacteria; phylum Pseudomonadota; class Gammaproteobacteria; order Burkholderiales; family Nitrosomonadaceae; genus Nitrosomonas. Next base: position 11,507 of record JAFEEI010000078.1, on the reverse strand, counting down.
AAGAAACCAAACTTATTGTCCGCAATGATGTCGTTGCATCACTGGCTGCCTGGAGAAGCGCCGATAAGATCGTTAAGTTATACGAAAGAGAACTGATGCAGCAAGCACACCAGGTGCGAGACAGAACCGAATTGGCTTACACAAAAGGCGTAATCGGCGTATTGGAGTTCATTGATGCGCAACGCAGCTACAAATCGGTGATGCTCGATTACTATACAGCGATGATTAAACGGATTAACGCTTATTACGATTTGGCCAAATCAATCGGCGTGGAGCCCAACACCGATTTGTCTCCGCACATGGAAGAATCGATTAAATCCAACCTTTCCATTCGAAAAAAATAAGGCGGATTCAACAATGACAATTTGCTGATTATTTTCTCGCTTCCGGCATACCTTATGATCGCTAGTTAAGAATCGCTTGTCACTACCTCCTACAACCCAATAATCTATTTCTCATCTCATTTACTTTGTCCATTTAGGAAATATTCTCACCTTGGGTGGTGAATCTAAATCGGTTCTATGAAAACTGATCAAGAACAACAAGGTGTATGCGTTATAGTATGTGTCGGCAATAAATGGTGTCGATGAGACAATAAACCGGCCAGATGGCATTTCAAAAACATCTACATGAAATCTTGCATAGCCACTTTGCAGATCGGCTTTAAAGAGCGCCAACTCGGGTAGCGAAACCGGAATTAAAGAAGCTTGAATCGGAGGGATTCCAAAAAAAGTATTGCCTGCCTCGGAGCCCAGTGAATCAATTACAACGTTGATACGATGCGTAGCTTTTTCCGCCCCATCTTGTACTATATATCCTTGTAACCCCAACCATGCAGCCACCACTCCTTTTGCCATATCTTTATCTGGTGTCAATCCAGTTACATCCAATTTAATAATCGCCCCTTTAGGTATGGGTAATGGTGAGCCATTCTGTTTAGGAAGGCTGCGTGAGATTGCTTCACTGAGGAGCAATTGCTCGGTAGCTGTTCTTGCTGAATTCGTTATTTTTTGGGTTGTTGAGCAAGCCGATAATAATCCTATCAACAGCACGCTCAAGAAAATCATATGAATCATTTTTTTCATGGCAAATATTCATCCCCAAGTTACACAGGCTCAATAAGGATTAAAAAACTTACTGACTTTGGATAGCAACTTAAATTCTTATATCAATTAGCGCCTAGATTCAGTTTAATTGAGCAGAATTTGAATGAATTTCTATCCGTCATCGTTGATTCTGCGAAACACAACCGGCATATTTACAGACTCTATTAAAAACAATAAGGCATTGTTGATTGCTTGTTTTGCTGCATCCGTATTACCATTCTTACCTTCTTGAGCAGCCAAGTTTAAGTATCTGATACCTTCATTCAAAAGATCATGGTTGACTCTACGGTCATTATCATTTCTTGTGGCGCTGGCATGAATTCTCGCGATCTCAGCATGTTTTGCAACAACTTTTCCATTTTCAGACTTGGATGCGGAATAAGTGTGCAGAATCGCTTCGGATAAGTCATCAAAACCTGCGAATGTGCTATAAGAGGAAAAACTACTTAAGGAAGTGAAAACTAAAAATAGACTGCATATCGATAAAGCGATGGTTTTCATGATCACTTACCCCCAAAAAAATTGATATCAACAATGCAAAGCGCATCGAAATATATAATCAATAATTCATATGGGCTGGTGAATTTGAAAACAAAAAATTCAAAATATTAAATGCTCATCTCAGATAATCTGCGCGTTTTCTTAATGCTGCTTGACTTAAAAAATTAATCATCACCAACCCTTTTGCATCTTAGAGCCGCCTGCTCACTATGTGAATAAGCATTTTGCTTATTTTTAATAATTCGCATTCAATGAATGATGATCGGATCATTGGTTTCAACATATCCACCGGCAAAATGATTCGCATGTTCAATGCTAGTGAATCCGGCATGAAGCGGGTAGACTGCCATTTCTTAACCACCATGGCGAGGATTTTAACGTGCTCATCAATTGTGTTGCCTACGAGAACGGCGCCCGCTTGACCGATCTTGCCGTCGAGGAAATCAGCGATTATCTCGAACATCCGGGATGTTTTGTCTGGGTTGCGCTGCGCGACGCCACACACGAAGAACTGGATAAATTGAAAACTGAATTCGATCTTCATGAATTGGCCGTGGAAGATGCGCATCATGGCCACCAGCGCCCCAAGCTCGAGGAATACGGCGAATCGGTTTTCGTGGTCATACATCTGCTTGAATACCACGACGGCGCAATAAGTCTTGGCGAAATGCATGTTTTTGTCGGTCCCAATTATATTTTGTCGGTCAGGAATCAGAGTCAACAGCATTTTCTCGGGGTGCGCGAACGCTGTGAACGCGAACCGCACCTTTTGCAGCAAGGCCCGGGATTTGTTTTGTATGCATTGATGGATGCAGTCGTCGATCGCTATTTCCCCACCATCGACCTGCTGGAATCCGAACTGGAAGAAATCGAGGAGCAGATTTTCACCAAGGAAGCCGGTCTCAGTAACATCGAAAGACTTTATGCTCTGAAGCGGAAAATCATGATCCTCAAGCATGTGGTCGCTCCACTCATGGAAGTTGCCGGAAAACTATCGAGTAACCGCGGCCCTGTGCTGTGCGTCAATATGCGGGATTATTTCCGCAATGTCTACGATCATTTGATCCGGATTAATGCCTCCATCGACACCATCCGAGATACGATCAGCACGGCTATTCAGGTCAATCTCTCCATCGGCGCGATTGAAAGCAATGAAGTCAGTAAGCGCCTCGCTGCATGGGCGGGGATTTTCGCCGCCGCTACGGCGTTAGCCGGAATTTGGGGGATGAACTTCGAACATATGCCTGAATTACAATGGGAATATGGTTACCCACTAGCGCTCCTGACCATTTGCTTGGCTTGTTTCTTTCTCTATATCCGATTTAAGCGGATTGGCTGGCTATGATAATGACCGGCACTGTCTTGCATATAAGCAATTAACTTAGACAAAAATAAGTAAATACTTATTTTTTTTCCGGATTGATCGGCCTATGATGGGTAGCGGCTTTCTGACAGATTTCCAAGCAAGTCGGCAAACGAAGTAAAGATCGGTGTGAGGTCTGCACTTTTAAGTGCCTGTGCATGGTCTCGCGTAGTTTCAATTCTAAAAACAAGGAGCTACTCATGAGTAAAAATAAAATCCTGACTGCTTGCATACTGACATGTTGTCTCATGATGACGTCACCAGCCAAAGCGGAAAGCTACTTCTTCGACAAACTCAGCCAGGGTGCCGCAAACATTGCTTTCGGTTTTATCGAAATTCCCAAGAACGTGGTCAACATCACTAATGATCAAAACATTCTGGTAGGTCTGACATGGGGGCTTATCCGTGGGATCATACAAGGGGTAAGCCGGACATTGGTGGGTGGTGTGGAAGTCATCACTTCACCGATTCCAACAGCTGAATTTGCTTCGCCGGCTTATGTCTGGGATCGGCTCAGTGAAGACAGCCGTTATTTCGGTTTGCACTACCCCGGCTATTGGACGAAATATGGCCCACTGGATGATGGCGAGTAGTTCCGCTGCGACTAATTCAATCACAAGGATATCACCATGAAAAAATATCACTACTTGCTGCTTGCCATTTCAATACTATTTCTAACTGCTTGCGCTACGCCCAAAATCGATACGGAAGATCTGAAAGCCGAAATAAAAGCTGCCCGGATGGGTCACTATGGGCAAGCCATGTTTCATCAAGAGCAATCGGAAGAAGATCTGGAAACTGCCAATGAGATTCTGAGTCATCTTGAAAAAAATCACTACTGGAATATCAACGAGAAACAAAAAGCGTTGGATGCTGCGAAATCAGCCGCGCGTCATCGTTTGGAAGCTGAGAAAGAAATGTGTCTATGGCTGACGGAAGTGCATGGCCATAACCACCATAAAAAAGAAGCGATTCACGATACCGTCGCTTACTTCAAAACGGGTAGTGCAGTGCCCTTTAAAACCAAAGACGACACGATTGGCAAAGTGGGTAGCTGGTTAAAAGAGCATCCCGATGCGGCTGCAACCGTCACAGCATCCACGGATACCGTTGGCAAACCGGACTACAATCAGGATTTATCGGAAAGGAGAGCCAAAGAAGTAATAAATCGATTGATAGCCAGTGGCGCTAGGCCTGGTCAATTAATTGCCAAGCCCATTGGCGAAGTGCCGGGTGCTGACAACACACCCGATCAGGAAAACCGCGTGGCGATTGTGATCACATCGCATCCGAATTATGTGGATTGCCCCAATATAAAATAATGCAAGAAACTCACTTGGCTAAATAAAAAACCGGCCAAGTGAGTTAGAATTCCCATCCTAACCAATCAGAGAGAATAAACATGAAATTACGTTACTTTTTTATGATTGCCATAGCGCTATTGACTTTATCCGCCTGCGAAAAAAAACCTACGGATACCACGGAAAAGGTCATGGACAAGGTCAATGACGCGCTAGACCGGCGTCCTAACGAGAAAGCGCGCGATGCTATTGAAGATATTACGAGCGCCGCGAAAGAAGCTTCCGAGAAAGCTCAGGGAAAAATAGAAGAAATCACGGAAGAAATAAAGAATCAAGCGAAGGATGCCGCGAAATAACCTAGCCGGATCCCGTACTACTGGCGGAAATCCGCCAATACATTGAGTAAATACTCCAAATCTTTGCCGGTATGCTCGGCGGAAACCTGCAAGCGGATTTCCTGATCGCCTTGCGGCACGACCGGATAATTCAAGCCGGTGGCAAGGATATTGTGATCGAATAAGTATGCCACCAACGCAGCGGTTTTAGCGGTGTCGCGAATGAATAGCGGTACGATCGGGTGTTCTCCGGTGAGTGTTTCGAAACCTAATTGTTGCAACCCGGATCGCAGTGTGCGGCTGAAGTCGCGTAATCGTTCAAGTAGCCGCAAGCCTTCCACACTTTCCAGCACATCCAACGCCGCCAACGCAGCAGCTGCTTCAGCCGGTGTAATGGGATTGGAATAAATATACAACGGCGCGGTTTCGCGTAAATAAGCAATCGCCGTGGCGCTGGCGGCAACATAACCGCCGTTGACACCGAACGCCTTGCCGAGCGTGGCGATCAATATATCCGCTTGAGTACCGGCCACTTCTTCGCTACCGCGTCCGGTATTGCCAAAAGCGCCGACACCGTGCGAATCATCCAGCACAGTAACGATGCCTTCAGCATAATCGCCCTGGTGCTTGTCGCAGCATACCGCAAGTTCGGCCAGCGGCGCATGATCGCCGCGCATGCTGAAAATCCCGTCGGTTACGACACACACGCGCTGGTAGCGGTCACGGTTGGCGCTTAGAATATTTTCCAGTTCACTGATATTACTATGCGCGTAAATCGCCTTCCCAGCGGGATGCGCCAAACGGATCGCATTGATGATGCAATTGTGATTGAGCGCATCGCTGACCACCAGCGTTTGCTCGGAAATCAACTGCGGCAGCACGCCGGTCATCGTCGCATAGGCGGCGCTGAACAGCATCGCCGCTTCGCGTCCGTGAAATGCCGCCAGCCGCCGTTCCAGCTCAGCATGCGGCGCGTAGGTGCCACTGATAAAACGCACCGCACCAGGACCGGCGCCGAATTCCTCGACTGCGCGCGTTTCCGCTTCGATCACAGCCGGATGCCGCGCCAACCCCAGATAGGAATTTGAATTCATGCGCAAGAACGCGCGTTCATCATGGTCCAGCAACCGGTAGCGCGGACCGAAGCCGCCGGATGGCGGCAGCACGCCGGTGACGATTTTCTCGTCCCCCTTGCGCACGCCCTGCTGCTGCAAGTAATTGAGTTTTGCCTGGAACAACGATTCGATTTTAGCAAGCGTCATGACACCCTCCGGTTATTCGTTACGTAATTTGACCGTGATATGCCGCAGCATATCGGTCACCATCGCCGCTACATCGTAACGCGGCTGCCAACCCCACTCGGCGCGGGCGGCGCTGTCATCCATATGACGCGGCCAGGAATCGGCGATCGCTTGGCGCAGCGGATCGATGGCGTAACTGATAGTGAAATCGGGTAAATGCTGTTGGATGGCCGCCGCCAGTTGCGCCGGCGTGAAACTCATCGCCGTGACGTTAAAACCGTTGCGGTGCGTCAACCGGCTCACATCAGTTTCCATCAATTGAATCGCCGCCTGGATGGCATCCGGCATGTACATCATGTCGAGCTGCGTACCGGCGCGCAGAAAACAGTCGTAATGCCGTTGTCTCACTGCGGCGTAAAAAATATCCACGGCATAATCGGTGGTGCCGCCGCCCGGCAGCACCTGGTTCGAAATCAATCCGGGATAGCGCACACCGCGTGCATCGACACCGTAGCGGCGATAATAATAATCGCACAGCAGTTCGCCGGTGACTTTGGTAATCCCATAGATCGTCGACGGATGCTGCACGGTATCCTGCGGGGTATCGAATGGCGGTGTATCGGGACCGAATGCGGCGATGGAACTCGGGAAAAATACCTGGCAACCGTGCTTGCGTGCGCTTTCCAGCACATTCAGCAAACCGTTCATGTTGATATCCCATGCCTGCAGCGGCTGTTCCTCGGCCACGGCGGAAAGCAATGCAGCAAGATGATAAATGACGGTAATGCCCCGCTCCGGCACCAGCGCATCAAGCGCTGCTGCATCGCGCACATCGAGACTGACATAAGGGCCGGTATGCACCAGACTGCCGGATGGTTCGCGGCGATGCCCGGCGGCGATGACGTTATCCGCGCCATAGCACTCACGCAACGCCAATGTCAATTCCACGCCGATTTGACCGGTCGCGCCGGTTACCAGAATTCTAGGCATACCCTCCTCCTCGCTGATGCAGGCTACCGGCTCTCACCTTTGCAACTGCTCACTAAAGAAACAAAATCAGCCCGCTACGTTATTTCTTTCTGCGCTTTCCAACCGCATCGGCAAGCTGATGCAGCACATGCTCCGTTGTCTCGAAATCGATACAACCATCCGTGATACTCTGCCCGTAAACCAGCTCTTCACGCTTTTTGCCATCGGCTTTTTGATTGCCCTCGACCAGATGGCTTTCGATCATCACGCCGCAGATCCCGCGATTCCCGTTTGCAATCTGCTCGGCCACGTTAACTGCGACTTCGGCTTGGCGGCGGTAATCCTTGTGGCTGTTCGCATGGCTGAAATCGATCATCAGATGCGGCGGCAGTTTGGCTTTTGTCAGTTCTTCCATCGCTGACGCCACGCTATCGGCATCGTAATTCGGCTTGCGCCCGCCGCGCAGAATGATGTGGCAATCTTCATTGCCTTTGGTGGCAAAAATGGCGGTATGCCCTTCCTTGGTGACGGACAGGAAATGATGCGGGCGTGATGCTGCCGCAATCGCATCGATGGCAATATTCAAATTGCCGTACGTGCCGTTTTTGAAACCAATCGGACAGGATACGCCGGATGCCAGCTCGCGATGCCCCTGGCTTTCCGTGGTACGCGCGCCGATCGCCGCCCAACAGATCAGATCGGACAGATATTGCGGACTGATCAGATCCAGATATTCGGTAGCGGATGGCATGCCGACGGTGTTCAAATCCAGCAACAACCGCCGCGCTGTCCGTAGTCCTTTGTTGATATGAAAGCTATTGTCCAGATCGGGATCGTTGATCAATCCTTTCCAGCCGATCGTGGTACGCGGCTTCTCAAAATACACCCGCATCACAATATGCAATTGCGGCTTCAGCTTTTCGCGCAAATGCTTCAGCCGCACTGCATACTCCAAGGCGGCATCGACATCGTGAATCGAGCAAGGACCGACCACGACCAGCAAGCGGTCGTCTTCGCCGTGCAAAATGCGATGAGTGCCTTGCCGCGCTGCATAAACCGTTTCCGTCGCAATCTCCGTCATCGGATATTCACGATGCAATTCGACTGGTGGTGTGAGTTCATGCACGCCGACAATGCGCAAATCATCGGTCTGGTATTTCATAGTAATTCCTTTTTATTGACTTCCAGATTCAACCACGAAAATTCACTGAGCAGTAAAGTCCAGTGCGGATTGGAAAAAAACGTATTTTAACCTAAGCGGGGAGTTTCATCAGAACGGAAAATGCCGGATGGTTTTCAGGAAAAACGCTCCCGCAACCAGACTTCCAGCCTGCGCGTAGCGGTCACGTCATCACGGTTATAACCCAGTATGGCGGTTTTCAGTTTTTGTTTTTCAGTCAAATTTGTTTCTACGCGAAAACGGTTGAACTGCACCACCGACCATTGCGATCCGGATTCTTCGTTTTCCCATTGAAAATTCACCAGTCCCGGATGCTTGCAGATATCTTTCAAGCCGTAGCCTTGCAGCGGCAGAACCAAACAATCCAGAACCGGATTCTGCATATCGAACAGCGGGCTGTCCGCGCCCAGCAACCATTCCACCGTGGCGCGATTTCCCATGCCGTAACGCTCGGCATATTTACCGATGGTGGCTCTTTCGTGGTTGGAATAATGTGCCAACACCAAATCAGGATACTGCACGCGATAGTGCTCGATTTGCTGCAAGAAACCCAGCCAGCCTTGGTAATCGCTGGCTTCAGTGTCGGTCCAGACATACTCGAAATTTTCCCTGCCGTACGGTGGCGCCAGGAATCCCCACAGATACACATGCCGTTCGCGATCCGGCGTCAATGGATTATCTTCGATATCGAAATGAATCCAGGTGCCGTGCGGCAAAACAGCTTTATTCAATTGAAATACTTCGCCGCGCAACATCGAGCGTGCTTGCAGAATGGCGCGATGCTTGCGCTTATTGCCTTTGAGATGCGGCACGTCGGGAATGGATTCGACCGATTGCGCGGCCAATTGGGAAATGGTCGAAATTCCGGCGTCTTCCAGATGATCCGCAGCCTTACCGTGTACACCGTACAACAATGAGGTATCTTCTTTAGCTTCAAATTCCGTGCGGCAAGCCGCCGCATGCGGGCAAATACGGCACTTGCTGTGGCTATAACGGACTGCGGGCGGTTGCGGCAGATCGAGTATCACTCGCATACCGGCGATAAATTCATCGACCAGCGGTTCGACTTCATCGCCCAGTTGCGCGGTCCGGCCGTCACCGAGAAAAACCAGCGCCGGTAAATTATTCCTGAGCAAACGGCGGTAGATTCCCAATTGAATCTGGATCCCTCTCTTATTTTCACTTAACGAAAGCTTGGCATCTGCCGGTTGATAGTGACCGCTTTCATGCCGGATCAGGAAATCGGGGTGCCCGGCCAAGCCTTGTTGCTCATCCAGCAAGCGCCCTTGATAAATCACCGCTGCGCCTTCCTGCATCAAGGCTTGCGTATGTTCGAAGGAAGCGGCTTTGCTGACGGGGTATTGGTTTTCCAGCCTGGTCAGCATCGCCGCTTCATGCTCCAGTCCGAGATCGCTGAGCAGTTGGCTAAATGCATCCGGTTCAGTCGCGGATGGCTGATACTTATCCAGCCAGACGCGCCGGATGCAACTGATCCATGCGCTAGCGTCACTGGGTTTGATCAGGAAGGGAACAGAATGGCCGACAGTCATTGCGCTTTTGACGAGCTTCATTTAAAACTGCCGATTTTATCGAATTTAATCGATTGCTTGCGAATGGATTTTTTCGAAAATTCAAGTGATCCGCATGTTACGGTCAGATGTCATTAGCCGTAGCTATTTTCCTTGAATTGTTTTTGGATCGCTTCCACTCTCTGGCGATTCTCGATCAGCGCGTTAACACAATCGATATCGAGTTTCTCACCGGCCAGCTGTTTCAGCATGACAAATGCTTTTTCGTTACTCCAAGCTTCCTTATAGGGACGATGCGAAGTGAGCGCGTCGAAAACATCGGCTACGGCAACGATACGCGCTTCCAGCGGAATTTCGTCGTGCTGTTTACCGGTAGGATAACCGCTGCCATTCACCGCTTCATGGTGATACTCGGCGATATTGCGCAGCACATTGATGTGATTAATGCTATCGAAGCCGAAATTCATGACAATATCATCAATCATTTCCCTGCCTCTGCGTGCATGCGTATTCATGATCGACCTTTCTCTATCGTCCAAGGGACCGGGTTTCAGCAAAATGCTGTCGGGTATGGCGATCTTGCCAATATCGTGCAATGGCGAAAACATGAAAATATGCTCGATATAGGTATCGTCCAGATCGTACTGACCGGCCAGCGCTTCGGCGATGATGCGGCTGTAGCGTGACATGCGATCCAGGTGACTACCCGTTTCGGGATCGCGCAAATGGGTAATACCGCTAGTCGTTTTCAGCGCGGCATTCATGACCTTCAACGTAGCCAGTTCATTGACGATCATCAGTGCAAACAGGTGCCCATAAACGTCGAGAGCACTCAATACATTCTCGGTGAATACATCCGCATGGTGCGAATTAAAAAACAAAAAGCCGACAAACTCGCCGCCATGAAAAATCGGCATGGTATAACTTGCGGCATAACCGGAACGGCCGATACGTTGCGTATGCTCGTGCGTGCCATTCTCAAAAGTCACCAGATTATTAACCACTCGCGGCAATCCCTTGGCGAGAATCTCCTGTAATGACGGTGCATTATCCAGTGACACTTGATAATGCGCCAAGGGTTTATCGCCGCCGCTGCTATCCATGTAGGTTTTCAGTATGTTGGTATCGGAATCGTACAGCGCGATGGCAATCCGCGAAACAAATGGGAATTTGTTCTGTACCGAGCGATGCGCGCTGACCATTTTATCTTTCAACGATAATGGTTTATTCAAATCGTCGAGTAAGTCGCGATGATGATACATAGTCAGATCTCAGGAGAAAAATGACATAACGGCCAGATCAAATTTGAGTTTGAATTTATTTCATTTTACCGGCGGGTATGCATCTTCCATCAATCGAAATTGGAGTAATCGGTCATCTGCTGGTATACTGCCGCAGCTTTTGCTAAAAGTTTATGGCGGGCCTCCCCGCATTGCAAGATAGCCAACCTGGTCAGGTCCGGAAGGAAGCAGCCACAACTATTTATTGCGAGTGCCGGGGGTCGGGCTCGCCACCCGACACGAACCGGGGTTTATCTTTCCGCACGATTACCGGTTTAATAGGATTTAATTCGCTTTTCCAATCTAAACGTGTCTCAAACACAAGTCCTTGCGCGTAAGTGGCGCCCGAAAAATTTCGCGGAATTGACCGGACAAGAACATGTGGTCAGAGCGCTGACCAATGCGCTGGAACAAAACCGCTTGCACCATGCATATTTGTTTACCGGCACGCGCGGCGTCGGCAAAACAACTATTGCCCGCATCCTGGCCAAGTCACTCAATTGCGAAACCGGCGTAAGCGCCACGCCTTGCGGCGCTTGTGCAGCATGTTTGCAAATCGATAGCGGCAGCTTCATCGATCTAGTCGAATTGGATGCGGCATCCAACACGCAAGTCGACAATATGCGCGAACTGCTGGAAAACGCGCTGTACGCACCCACCAGCGCACGCTACAAGATTTACATCATCGACGAAGTGCACATG
>JAFEEI010000077.1 GCA_018241205.1 Pseudomonadota bacterium | reverse complement strand
TACAGTTGATGGGGACCGCTTCATACTTGCGGCATGCCTCGGTAACTTTGGTGTCCAGCTCAACTTCTTTAAGCAAGGAAATGATTTGCTGTTCACTTTACTTCGATTTCTTCATCGTAGAGCTCCTTTTGGTTAAGAAAATTCTACTTTAAATTGGATTTAATTTCCGAGGAGACTACAAGTCATCGGCTGGAAATCCCGGTTGTGTACCGCTGGAGATGATTGAAATTTAATCCGGTTCGTATTTAGGAGAAGATGATATTGTCCAGTTCGAAGATATTTATGGTTGGAAGGAGCATTAATTGAATTTTGTCTTCTATTCCTCCAGTTGTTTTAGCGTTTTTTCTTCAACGTGAGTCAATAATCTCAGGCACGGTAAATAGCCATCGTAGACAATGCCATGCACCTCAATACGTTTCTGTGAGCGTAGCATACTGACCAAATACTGCGTGATACCTTGAGTGATTACCTGTCCTGGAACCAGAACCGGAATTCCCGGCGGATAGGGGGTAATTTGATCTGCGCTTATCCGGCCGTTTAAGCTTGGATTGACTTTGTCTTGTTCGTCTAATAATGGCATCAGTTCACCGCCGCAGTAGAAGGCATCGCGTGGCAGGTACTTCAGTTCGGTAAATCGCGGAATTTCGGCGGTTTGATAAAGCCGTTGCGGCGCGCGGTTTTCACGGGCGATGCGCATCAAGGCATCGTATAGCCGCGATACCTTGCTGCGCGTGGTGCCGATCGTGAGCAGCAAAGTGAGTGTATTGAAAGTGGATTTTTCCACTTGAATATTGAAACGCTCAAATAATTCTTGGATTAATTCTTCAACGGTAAATCCGCAGCGCGAAATATCCACCGTGACTTTGGTGGGATCGAGCCGAATATTATCTTGCTTTATTTCATCCGGCAGAAGATCAGCAAGTTCCAATACCTGGAATGCGCCGGTAGCGTTGATTTGCGCGCGTAATTCTTTTGCCAGTTCCAATGTGCGCGACAGCAACTTGTATCCTTCCAGCATACTTTGCTTTCGTGCCACATCGAGGCTTGCAATCATGCTGTATTGCGGACTCGTGGAGGTATGCATATTGAAATTTTCGCGGAACAGATGTTCATTGAAATCGGGATCGTTGATATGAATCATGCTGGATTGCGAGAACGCCGACAGCACTTTGTGCGTGCTTTGGGTGGCGTAATCCGCACCGGCTTCGAGCGCGGTGGGGCGAAAAGCCGGATGGAAGCGGGCAAAACCATACCAGGCTTCATCAATAATGACTTTGATGCCTTTCGCATGTGCTGCCTGAATAATCGGTGGCAGATCATAACGCAAACCGTCATAGGTGCAATTGGTCAGAATCAGCGCTTGCGCGTCAGGATGCTCTTCGATAGCTTTAAATAGCGTTTGTTTGGGTACCGGTCCATAAACGTTGAATTTTTTATTGACCGAGGAATCCAGATAAATCGGATGTGCACCGGACAATACAACGCCGTGATGCACGGATTTATGGCAATTACGGTCCAATAGCAGCTTATCGCCGGGTGCCAGCAATGTTTGGAATATGATCTTATTGGCGGTTGAAGTGCCATTGGTGGCAAAAAATGTACGCCGTGCGCCAAAAGCCTTGGCAGCAATTTTTTGCGCTTCCGCGATTACCCCGGCGGGTTCCATCAGTGAATCGAGCATCGGTACCGAAACTGACAAGTCAGCGCGGAATATATGCTCACCGATGAACTCATAGAAATCGCTGACCCAAGGACTGTCGCGCAGCGAATCGCCTGATGAGTGTCCTGGCGTATGCCAGGCGTCTTTGGCCATAAATACATAATGCTTGAGCTGATCATAGAAAGGCGTGCGCGCCTTTTCTTGCAACTGAGCGTTGAGAATGCGATACATGCCGCGGTAATCGCGTTCTCCACGGTAAAAATAACCATCCACAGTTTCGGAAAACAAGGCATCGACCACATCGTCTTCTTGTTCCTGAGCGATCAGGATGTAGATATTCAACTCCGGGCGGAAATGAGAGATTTTCTGCACCAGCTCGAGTGCGGTCATTTGCAGATCGCGCGCATGTCTACCTTGAGTTTTTAAGGTATAGAGTTTGTCGTCTACGATCAATCCCTGGATGTCGCCATCCTGCTCGATCGACTGCAACGCTTCTTGGGCGGTAGTGACTCCGGAGAAAACCATGCCCAGCGGATTTTCCATTGATTTTGCGGCGGTATTCAATCCTTTGATGAATTCCTTCAATACCAGCTTTTCATCGTTGATAATCAGAATCCGGCTGAGCGGTTTTTTCATGATATGCAGGCTATCCGATTATGCGGAGTGGATGGGAAATCAGTCCGGTAAATGCATTTTATTCATAACCGGCCAGAGTAAAGGTGTACGACGCCGGGTCGGTCAACCGCATCAATACATTCTTTGCTGTTGTGGAGGGATTGATCATCACAGATGGGATGTGCAGTTGTTCACTTCCAGATGAGAACGTTGCGATATTACTTGGACTAACCGGTAGTGCGGCAACACTGGCCAGATCCAACTGGAATACGTAATCCGGTTTGCTGCTGATCAACTGCAGATTGACGGTATACATCTGACCGGTTCCGATATCGACGGGAAAACTGAGCATGCCATCACTGAATATACCCGTTACGTCCGCAGTCTCAATATGAGTGATTTGCACAAGATCATTCGTTGAGTTAACCGAGCCGCTGGTGTTGATTGTGGGTATGGCGTTAAGACTGCCGCCTAGATTGGCTATCTTCAGTTTTGCAATGGCATCGAAGACGCTCATGCCATTGAAAATAACGCGCCCGAATACCGTAAAACCGCCGTTCTGATTATCCAGGTTGGCGGAGTTATCGGCGAGATTGACAAACCACTGGCTGGTTGCGCTGTTGGGATTTCCGCCGAGCTTAGCCATTGCTACGGTGCCGCGTGTATTCGAAATCTTGAATTCATTAATGATCGGAGAGAAGGTATTGACGGCTGCCAGGGATTTTTCGCTGGTGCCATCCACGATCTTGAAACCGCCGCCTTGGATGACAAAACCGGGAACGCTACGGTGAAAAATTCCGTTGGTATAAGCGTCGCTATGGATGTATTGAAGAAAATTAGCAGTTGTGACCGGTGTTTGTGTGTCAAAAAGCTCAATACAAAATTGCCCCATGTTGCTAGTGAAACAAGCCACGGAATTCGCTTGCGTCATGGGAGATGAAAATAATAAACAGATTGAAAAAACAATTTTTGAATAAGTTTGAGAGACACGCATAGAGATTGAGATGATGGGAGTAAAATTTGGATTTTACTGATAGAAATCACTATGAAGCAATAACTTTGTTATTGCTAAGCTGCGGTTTTTCGTAACAGAATTGAGACTAGGATAGAGGAATGAGCGGTTTTTTGACGCGATGGATGAAATAAAAATAAATGAGCGTGCTGGCAACCGCAGCAAAGAAACACCACACTGAAGCGAAGGTTTCCAGATAAGTGAAATATGCGACGAAAAAGCCGGTCGTGATGATGATACCGGCGAGATATAGATGCTTGTAACTGGAAAAGATAAACGGAACGCAGGTTGCCAGCAAATATAGAACAATGATCAGTTGATAGCTGCCGACATGGTGTTTGTAATTGATACTGTGGTGGATGATTTCCGCAATGACCGGTTCGTCCGCCAGACCGATGGCGGTATAGATCGCAAGCCCGGCACCCGCTAAGCCGATCGCTGCGATGATTTTTTTGCGCAAATTGTCGGTTTCTGCGTAATAAACGGCGAATGGCGCAAATAGTGGCCAGATGATACCGATGAATACGCCATAAATATTACTCAGCCAGAATTGTATTGGTGATGTATCGCTGTGCGATAGTGTAACCCAAAGCAATCCTTCCACCAGTTGCTGAGCAGCAAAAATGAGTGGAATCAGTGCAACCGGAAAATCCTTGGAATAAACAGTTTTTCGAATTGTTGAAGCACCGATAACCAAAAGCGTTCCACTGACGATAAAACTTGCTTCCGCTGAAAAACACATCGTAATTACCGGTTTTGTCTTGTTGGTCAGATTGTTTCTATCGATGGATTATTAAGCTTTGTGGCGCCGGAAACGGATCAGCCGGGTATTTTGCCACAGAAAATAAATTTGCCGGAATGATTCCGGTGGTACCGGGCAACAAGTGATTATTGGCATCGGTTTCATCGGTTTTGGTGATGGCGTTATTAATCTGAATTCTGATAGAATGCGCAATTCTATCAAAGTGTCAAGCAAGGAAGAGTCATGGCTTATGTAGTAACTGAAAATTGCATTAAATGTAAGTATACCGATTGTGTGGATGTATGCCCGGTGGATTGTTTTCGTGAAGGGCCCAATTTTTTGGTTATCGATCCCGATGAGTGCATTGATTGCACGTTATGCGTTGCGGAGTGCCCGGTGGAAGCGATTTATGCAGAAGATGATGTGCCTGATGAACAACTGAATTTTATCGATTTGAATGCGGAATTGTCTAAAAAATGGCGCCCGATCATTGAGAAAAAAGATCCATTGCCGGATGCCGATGAATGGGCCAGTGTCAAAGATAAGCTGGATCAACTGAAACGTTAAGCAGCACTGGCGGTAATCAAGATACCGCATGTCTGACACTCCGCAATTTCCGCAAGTATCCCTTTCCGAGGTTTTTAAGCGCATCGATGCCGGTACGACGGTTGTAACGCCGAACCGGCGGCTTGCATCAGCGCTTAAAGAAAAATTCGATCGCGAGCAAATCAGCCGGAAAATGACGGCCTGGCATTCGGCTGATATTCTGCCGTTTGCCGCGCTGATTGAGCGTATTTACCATGATGCGTTGTATACGCGGCAATCATCCAAGTTGCCTTTGCTATTGTCTACAGCGCAGGAGCAGGCGCTGTGGGAATCGATCATTCAATCTTCCTCGATAGGAAAAACATTGCTGCGCATCGCGTCAACAGCCCAAACGGTGCGCGAGGCTTGGCAACTGGCGCATGCATGGCAGCTTGTTCACCGTCTGGATGATTTCAATTCGAATGAAGACGGCAGGGCTTTCCTTGATTGGATAACTGCCTACCGGGATAAAACAACTTCAGCGCGGCAAACAGATCACGCGCGAATCTGCGATTTGATCGCGGAGCATTACTCATCTCTGGAAGTAAAAAAAACGTCGCTACTCATTTGTTACGGTTTCGACATTTTTACACCGCAGCAAAATGCCTTCCTAAAAAAACTGACAGTTAGTGGTTGTACAGTATTGATGGCTGATTTAGCCGTACCGCATCGGCGATCTCCGTCTGTTGCCAGCCGTATGCAGTACTTCAATAGCCTTGAAGAGATCGAACAGGCAGCGCTGTGGGCGCGATCCAGATTGGAAGAAGCAGGTGATGCTGTTCGAATCGGCATCGTGGTACCGGCATTGGCAAGTTACCGTAGCGCATTGCAGCGCACTTTTTCTGCCGTTATGCATCCGGATATCCGTTTTACTTTGCCGGGAGCTACGCGTCCGGTAATGCCGTTTAATATTTCCCTGGGTTTAGCGTTAACGTCTTTTCCGTTAATTGATGCGGCGCTGGTAAACTTGGTGCTGTTGGATCAGGCTGTAGAATTCAATCGTGTCAGTCGCTGGCTGCGATCGCCTTTTCTGGCGGGCGCGGATACCGAGATGGAACAGCGTGCATTGCTGGATGCGCGCATACGCCGGTTTGCCGGACCGGTCATTACGTTGGAGCATTTGTTTGCACTGGTGAAACAAGCGGGGGGACAAGCGAGTTGCCCGGCGTTGTTGCAGTGCATATCGGCGATGCACGCGTTGCGCCAAACACAATTACCCCGATCGGGTAGTCATTCCGTCTTTGCCAGAATTATCACAGAGGTATTGCGGGTTACCGGCTTTCCCGGTGAACGCAGTCTGGACTCTATTGAATATCAGACGCTTCAGAAATGGCAAACGCTTGTTGCGGATTTTGCCGCATTAGATCGTGTAATCGCAGTAACAAGCTATCACGAGGCGATCGGCCGGTTGATAAGAATAGCGGGTGATATGCTGTTTCAACCGGAAACTCCGCAAGTGCCGATTCATATTCTGGGCGTGCTGGAAGCGGCGGGAATGGAATTCGATCATGTATGGGTCATGGGATTATCGGATGAACAATGGCCGTTACGCTCTCAGCCCAATCCGTTTCTGCCGCTGGCGCTGCAGCGCAACGCAAAATTACCCTTGAGTTCCGTGCAGGAAGCACTGGTTTATTGCCAGCGTTTGACGCAAGGCTGGTTATCCGCTGCACCGGAAATCGTTCTTAGCTACCCCAAGTTCAGCGACGATCGCGATGGGCATGAATTAAAACCCAGCCCGCTGATTCGGGCGCTAGCCGAAAGTAAGCCGGTTGTTCTATCGATGATGCGGCATCGCGACCGGATCATGCAATCCTGCGAGCTGGAGCAAATCGAAGATGATCAGGCGCTGCCACTGGACGGGCAAGCAGCTGCGCGAGGAATCAAAGGCGGTACTGCGGTCATCAAGGATTTCGCGGCATGTCCATTCCGTGCTTGGGCCAAGCACCGCTTGCGTATCGAAAGCCTGGAGACACCGCGCAGCGGTTTGAATGCAATGGAACGCGGCTTGCTGGTACACCAGGTGCTGGCACAAGTGTGGCAGCGCTTGGAAACCAAGGAAGCGCTTGATGCCATCGGCGATCGCGAGCTCGATTTCCTGTTGACTGGTATTGCCGGTGATGCGGTTTCCGCGCTGCAGCAAGTGAAACCAGTTGCGCTCTCAGGCCGTTTTGCACAGCTTGAGCAGCAACGTTTGGTGCGTTTGGCGCGCGAATGGCTGGATGAAGAGAAGAAACGCGACCATTTCGCCGTGATCGCAGTCGAGGAAAAACAGACGATTCACATCGGCGATCTGGTTTTAAGTGCCCGTTTGGACCGGATCGATGAATTGGCAGGCGGGCAACGGCTCATTATCGATTACAAGACCCGGAAGCAATCGGTTCAAACGATGACCGGTGAGCGCCCGGATGAGCCGCAATTGCCGCTATATCTGGTGACAATGGAGGCGCAACAGCCAGCCGCGGGTGTGGCGTTCGCCGCTGTGAAGCGGGGCGATATGGGGTTTGCAGCGATTGCGCGCGACGCTGACCTGCTACCGGGTATCAAGGCCTTTTCGCAAATCAATGGGTGCAGACAATATAGTACGTGGGAAGATCTGGTTGCTGCGTGGCGGCAATGTTTGACCAATTTAGCGGCGGGTTTTTGCAGGGGCGACGTTCAAGCCGATCCGAAGAATTTCCCGCAAACATGCGAATACTGTGACATGCACTTGTTTTGCCGGATTCATGAGCGGATGAGTACGCGTGCGGTAGCGCAGGACAATGAGAATGAGTGATTCCGCACAGATTCCCGATACCGATGAGCGCCTTCAGGCGCTCGATCCCGCAAGGTCATTCATCGCGCAAGCGCCGGCCGGTTCAGGCAAAACGGCGTTGCTGATTCAGCGCTATCTCCGATTGCTGGCTTTTGTCGATGCGCCGGAAGAGATCGTGGCGATTACGTTTACCCGCAAAGCCGCCGCAGAAATGCGCACGCGTGTTTTGGCCGCGCTGGAAATGGGGAATCAACCTGCCGGTGCTGAAACAGCTCATGAAAAGCTCAATCGTGAACTGTCGGCGGCGGTGTTGCAGCGCGACCGGCAAGCAGGCTGGCATATCGCCGAGAATCCGGAACGCTTGCGGATACAGACGATTGATTCTTTGTGCGCGACATTGACGCGGCAAATGCCGGTGCTGTCAAAATTCGGTGCACAACCTGAAACGGTCGAGGATGCAGCGGATTTTTATTTACAAGCGGCGCAGGCCACGCTGGATTCGATCGAACAAAATTCTGCGATAGCACGGGATATTGTTTTATTGCTTGAACATCTGGACAACGACAGGACGCGCGTTGAAGCATTGTTGACCGGTATGCTGGCGCGGCGCGATCATTGGTTGCGGCATCTGCATGTCAGAACGCGGGAAGAATTGGAATCGGCGTTGCAAAATTCGCGTCGTGATGCGCTGCAATTTGTTTTCCGGTTATTTCCGGCAGAACTGCATAACGAGCTGCTGGCATTGCTGCGTTATGCCGCTGCAAATTTGACCGCTGCCGGGAAATCATCAGCCGTTACGCTTTGCAGCCATTTGGATACGCTATTGGCCACCGATGTTGCGCAGTGGCAGGGTATTGCGGAATTGCTACTGACGCAAAAAGGTGATTGGCGCAAGAGAATTTCCGGAAAAGAGGGTTTTCCGGCCGGCGATAGCAAGACTGAAAAGGATGAAGCAAAAGCGTGGAAAAACCGCTTGGAGAATTTGCTGGAGATACTCGCGCCGCATGAAACACTGCGTCAGGCGTTGTACGATACGCGCCAACTACCGCCGCCGCATTATTCCGACCGGCAATGGGAAGTATTGGGTGCGATCACGCGCTTGTTGCCATACGCGGTAGCTCAACTTAAAGTTATTTTCCAGGCAAGCGGCAAAGTCGATTTCTCGGAAGTAGCGCAGCGTGCATTGCTCGCATTGGGTGATTCCGAATCTCCGACCGATCTTGCCTTGGCATTGGATTACCGCATCAAGCATTTGATGATCGATGAGTTTCAGGATATTTCCATCAGCCAGTTCACCTTAATCGAAAAACTCATCGCCGGCTGGGAAGCAGGGGACGGACGCAGTTTTTTTGCCGTCGGCGATCCGATGCAATCGATTTACCGTTTCCGTGAAGCGGAAGTCGGGTTGTTTTTGCAAGCGCGCAATGCGGGAATCGGTTCTTTGACATTGCAACCGCTAACGCTGTGCGCGAATTTCCGCTCGCAGCGGGGCATTATCGATTGGGTGAATACTACTTTTAGACGCATCATGCCGGATTGCGAAGATGTTGCAACGGGTGCGGTAACTTATGCATCCTCAATGGCAATCCATGATCAGCTTGTGGGTGATGCAGTGAAAATCTATCCCTTTCTGGAAAAAGATGAGGCGGCGGAGGCCCGGCAAGTTGTTGAAATTATCGCGCAGACGCGCCGTGATTTTCCTACCGGCACAATTGCAATTCTGGTACGTAATCGCAGTCACTTATTAAAAATCATCGAGCAGATCAAAGGCGCTGGTTTACGATTCCGAGCTATCGACATTGAGTTGCTGCATCACAGACCGGTAGTGCAGGATTTACTAATGTTGACCCGCGCTTTGATTAATCCGGCGGATGCGGTTGCTTGGTTTGCGCTGTTGCGCGCGCCTTGGTGCGGGCTTTTACTAAAGGATATCACGGCATTGGCGGAAAATAATCCCGCTGTGCTTAACAAAGAAATTACCGTGTGGCGATTGATCAGCGATGAGAATTGCTGGCGGGGAGTGTCAGCCGATGCCATTGTGCGCTTGCGCTGGATCCGGGAAGTATTGAGCCCTTGCATGAGCAACCGGGAGCGCCAGACATTGCGCGCGACGGTAGAAACTGTTTGGTATGCAATGGGAGGTCCGGGGTGCTTGAGTCCAATTGCAGAAAACGGCTCAGAAGGTGCAAATCATCTGGATGATGCAATGATTTATCTGGACTATCTGGAGAATCAGGAAGAGGCCGGTAATATCCAAGATCCGGTAAATTTTGAGAATGGACTAACGGCATTGTACGCTTCTCCCGATCTGGATGCCGATGATACATTGCAAATCATGACAATCCATAAAGCCAAAGGACTTGAATTTGATACGGTTATCGTGCCCGGATTGGGCCGGGCTTCGCGTAATCGCGACAAACAATTGCTTAAATGGATGGAGCAGCCGCATAGCCGATTTGCCAGTGAAAATGGCGGAGAAGTCCCTGATTTGTTACTTGCGCCGATTCAGGAAGCCGGAGCGGTCATCGACTCCATTTACACATGGGTGGAGAAACTCGACTGGGACAAGGGACAATTTGAAGCGGATCGTTTGCTGTATGTTGCTGCGACGCGCGCAAAAAAATTTTTACATTTGCTGGGTCATGTAAACGGAATTTCAGAAGATGGTGGGCAAGTGATTCCATCAAAACCGTTATCGGGTTCACTGCTCGATAGGCTCTGGGCGGCCGTGCTGCCGGCCTATAGTGCTACTGCTGCGAATTATTCCAGGTTGAAGGGTGGTCAACTAGAAGGTGAAGCAGGACAAAAAGTTGGCGTTGGTGTCAGCGATCAAAGTATTCATAGACTGAAAACCGGTTGGGTATTGCCGGATGCGCCAGAATCGGTCGAATGGCAAGTGCTTCATGAACAAAAAACAACTCAAGCAGAAATAGAGTTTTCATGGGCCAGTGAGATGGCGCGGCACGTGGGGAATGTGGTACATCGCTGGTTACAAAAAATAGCCGAAGATCAAATGTGTGACTGGAATACAGTCCGCATAGAAATGATGCGGGAACAGTTTACACAAAATTTGATTGCTGGCGGGATGAACGGAAGCCATAGTGAAATAACATACGCGGTCGACCGCATTGTTTCCGCTGTGAGCAATGCGGTCAGTGATAAACGCGGGCAATGGATTCTTGGGCCTCAGCAATCGGCGCAGAATGAGTTGAAAATTAGCGGTATCGTCAATGGCAAAACCATGAACTGGATAATCGATAGAACATTCTGTGATTCCAATGGAATTCGCTGGATAATTGATTATAAAACAAGCAGTCATGAAGGTTCGGCGCTAGAGGATTTTCTGGATCGTGAGCAAATCCGTTACCAGCATCAGCTCAATCATTATGCAAAACTCATGCAGCAGATTGATCCACAACTCATAAGATTGGGGATTTATTTTCCATTAATCAATGGCTGGCGCGAGTGGTGAAAATTGACTACGTTTTGCAGCAACCCAAATTGATCGCAGAGAAATTTTTTCAAAAAATCTGAGGTAAGGGGATTATGAATTAATCCTTGTAGATAAAGGGGAAATAGGAGGGGTTGGGGATAAAATCCCTTTTTTAGGGGGGGTAATTTTATGACAAATGACTTGACTT
>JAFEEI010000076.1 GCA_018241205.1 Pseudomonadota bacterium | reverse complement strand
TACGCCGAAGACACCATGCCGCGCGGCGTGCTCGGCATGAACGCGCCGATGTTCAAGGAATATCTGCGCTACATCGCCAACCGCCGCTGCCAGCAAATCGGCCTGGACGCGTTGTATCCGAACGCCAATAACCCGTTCCCGTGGATGTCGGAAATGATCGATCTGAAGAAAGAAAAGAATTTCTTTGAAACACGGGTGACCGAGTATCAAACGGGGGGGGCGTTGAGTTGGGATTGATTATTGCTGAATAACTGATTAGGAATAACTTAAATTATGCTAGAGGTCACGAATTCGCTCATGAATTTCACTGTTTTCATCACCGTTCTCTCCGGGGTGCTCACCTTTGTTCTCGGCCAGCTTGCCGTCAAACTGGTTCTCGATCCGGTGCAGGAACTAAAGAGAACCATCGGTCAGATTTCTCATGCACTTGTAGAGCACGCTTGGGTCATTGCTAATCCCAGTGTACCACCCAAGGAAACGATGAACGAAACGTCACTACTGCTGCGCAAGCTTTCATCCCAACTACACGCTCACCTCTATCTCGTTCCTTGTTATCGTGTAACCGTGTGGCTTTTCAGACTTCCCTCGCAGGACAAACTGCTCGCCGCCGCAAGAGCGCTAATTGGCTTGTCGAACAGTCTCTATCGAGTCGACAATCAGGTTTATAAGTTTAACGCAAAGCGGATTGAGCGGATCTCCGATTCCCTAGGCATCTATCTAGAGGAGGACTCGCGATGGCCCGATGAGCAGCAATGACACCTGACTTTTCTTCCAACTTGAGGTGCGTCAGGTTGCACCTGCCGCTCACAGGTGAACTCAAACGCTAAATATATGCAATAAATAAAATGTCAAACCGGAATCCTAGTAAACCAGTTACTAGATTTATCCATATAGTGAGGTAATATTCATGCAAACCCGTGAAGAACACGACACCATAGGCGTGGTCGAGGTGCCCGCCGAAGTGTTATGGGGCGCACAAACGCAGCGCTTGTTGCAGAATTTCAAGAAATAAAGTTTTACAGAGATTTAAATTCTTATAATTTTGTTTAAATACTTATTTTAGGCTTATAATAAGTGTGAATGACATTGACTGGAAACCCAAAGCGCTTAAGCAGGTTGAGAAAATCAAGGCTGCCGCCGTGCACAAAAGAATTTTTACTGAAGTCCAGTCGCTGGCTCATTTTCCGGATTGCCAAGGTATCAAGAAACTTGCCAATCATGCGTATAGCTACCGGCTGCGAGTTGGTGACTATCGGGTATTTCTCGAGTTTGGCGGCAACGTGCATGTTATTCCATTTCTAAATCAAACATGAGTTTGTCAGCTATCCTTGTCGTATTTAATTATACTGTCCTTCGGATAGCTTTCGCGTCATGTCTGATTTGGAAACGGAATTACTGATATTGAGGAGGTAAAAAAACGCGATGAGCGCACTTATTAATTACCAAACCATCCTGGACAGCAACGGAAAACCGGCTTTTGTCGTCGTGCCTTATGCCGAGTTTGTCAAACTTCCCGGCGTAGTACGCCCGGGCATGATCCCCAACGAGGTTGCCGGTAAACGCATCATGGATGAAGTCAGTATGCTCGCCGCCTGGCGCGAATATCTGATGCTGACGCAAGAGGAAATGGCTAAACGCATGGGGATTACGCAAGCCGGTTACGCGCAGATCGAAGCTGCCAAACGCCCGCGTAAGGCAACACTTGAGAAAGCCGCAGCGGCGATGGGTATTACCTTGGATCAGCTCGCGTATTGAAGAGTGAGTTTGAGCTAAAAAAATCGCGATTCCGGTCAACCAATCCCCCAATTCATCCCATTTAGTGAGGTAATTATCCATGCAAACCCGTGAAGAACGCGACACTATGGGCGTGGTCGAGGTGCCCGCCGAAGCATTGTGGGGTGCGCAAACGCAGCGTTCGTTGCAGAATTTCAAGATTTCCGGCGAGCGTATGCCGCTGGCATTGATTCACGCGCTGGCCAGGGTCAAGCGCGCCGCCGCCAAGGTTAATCACGATTTGGGGTTGCTCAATGCGGCCAGCGCGGCGGCGATCATCGAAGCGGCGGACGAGGTGATCGCGGGCAATTTCGACGATCAATTTCCGCTGGTGGTGTGGCAGACCGGTTCCGGCACGCAGACCAACATGAACGTCAACGAAGTGCTGGCGAACCGGGCTTCGGAAATTCTCGGCGGCGGGCGCGGTGCGGATCGCAAAGTGCACCCCAACGACGACGTCAACAAAGGACAGTCGTCCAACGATGTGTTTCCGACCGCGATGCATGTGGCCGCCGTGCAGGAATTGCAGCAGCAATTGCTGCCCGCGATTCAGTTGTTGCGTGAAACCTTGGCCGCCAAAGCGCAAGCGTTCAGCGGCATCGTCAAGATCGGCCGCACGCATTTGCAGGACGCAACGCCGTTAACGCTGGGGCAGGAGTTTTCCGGTTATGTCGCGCAATTGGATCATGGTTTGCGCCATGTCGAGGCGGCGCTGCCGCATGTGTGCGAATTGGCGCTGGGCGGCACGGCGGTCGGCACCGGGTTGAACGCGCATCCGGAGTTTGCGACACGCGTGGCGGCGGAATTGTCGCGGTTGACGGGGTTGCCGTTTGTCACCGCGCCGAATAAATTCGAGGCACTGGCGAGCAACGATGCGCTGGTGCATGCGCATGGCGCATTAAAAACGCTGGCTGCGTCGTTGATGAAAATCGCCAACGATATCCGCTGGCTGGCGTCCGGGCCGCGTTGCGGCATCGGCGAATTGCGCATTCCCGAGAACGAGCCGGGCAGTTCGATCATGCCGGGCAAGGTCAATCCGACGCAATCGGAAGCGATGACGATGGTGTGCTGCCAAGTGATGGGCAACGATGTCGCGGTCAACATGGGCGGCGCCCTGGGCAATTTCGAGTTGAACGTGATGAAACCGCTGATCATTCACAATTTCCTGCAAAGTGTGCGGCTGCTGGCGGATGCGATGGTGAGTTTCAACGACCATTGTGCAACCGGCATCGAAGCCAACCGCGAGCGTATCGATGCGCTGATGCACAATTCGCTGATGCTGGTGACCGCGTTGAATCCGCATATCGGTTACGACAAGGCCGCCGAAATCGCCAAAAAAGCGCACCGCGAGGACACGACGTTGAAAGCCGCCGCAATTGCGACCGGCTATGTCACCGCGGAGCAATTCGATGCCTGGGTCGTGCCGGAGCAGATGACCGGCAAATAGCCGCATCATGACATCGCCCTTTCATTCTTTCGAACCCGTTACGCGCCGCGAACGCTTGGCGTGGTGCATGTACGACTTCGCCAATTCCGGGTTTACCACCGTCATTCTGACCGCCATTTTCAACGCCTATTTTGTCGGTGTCATTGCCGCTGGCAGCGGCAACGGTTCGGCGACATTGCTGTGGACGCTGACCATAGCGGTGGCCAATGCGCTGGTGTTGTTGAGTGCGCCGGTCGTAGGCGCCATCGCCGATTATTCCGGGGCGAAAAAGCGTTTTCTGGTGGCAACGACGGCTGGCTGCGTCTTGTTTACCGCGTTATTGTATTTAGCCGGGCCGGGCGATGTCGCCTTGGCGGTTGTGTTGGTGATTCTGGCGACCGTGATGTTCGCCAGCGGCGAAAACCTGATCGCGGCTTTTCTGCCGGAAATCAGCACGCCGCAAACGATCGGGCGGCTGTCCGGTTATGGCTGGGCGCTGGGTTATTTGGGCGGTTTGCTGTCGTTGGTGTTGTGTCTCGGTTACGTCACGTACGCCGAACAGCAGGGCATGGAAGCCACGCAATACGTGCCGGTGACCAATCTGATCGTTGCGGCATTGTTTGGCATCGCCGCGTTGCCGACTTTGCTGTGGCTGCGCGAGCGCGCAGGTGTGGCGGAATCGTTCGACCGTGCGCATATCGTGCGGCAAGGCTTTAGCCGGTTGCGCGCCACGTTGCACCAAGCGTACCTGCATACCGATTTATTCCGTTTTTTACTGGCGCTGACTACGTATTATGCCGGCATCCATGTCGTGATCGTGCTGGCGGCGGTGTACGCGCAAGAAGTGATGGGATTCAAAACCCAGGATACGATTGTCCTGATCATGGTCGTGAATGTGACCGCGGCCATCGGCGCTTTTCTGTTCGGCCATTTGCAGGATCGCATCGGTTCGCTGCGGTGTATCGCGATCACACTGGTGATTTGGATTGCGGCGATTGTTTGCGCGTATTTTGCGGTTGATGAGCTGCTATTCTGGGTTGCCGCCAATTTGATCGGTACCGCGCTCGGCGGCGCGCAATCGGCGGGCAGGGCGCTGGTGGGACAGTTTACGCCAGCCGGGCGGCAAGGTGAGTTTTTCGGCTTGTGGGGACTGGCAACGAAATTGTCGGCGATCGTCGGTCCATTGACTTATGGCGGAATGGTTTATCTGTTTGCAGGAGATCATCGTATTGCGCTACTCAGCACGCTGGTGTTTTTTGTTCTCGGTCTGGTGATGCTGGCAACGGTCAATGAGAAAAGAGGACGCGAGATGGCGGGAATCGATTACTGATGGGCTTTTTTTGAAACTGAGAAAGATTTTCTGCAGGGGATTTTCCGGAGTTTTGCTGCTGACTGCCTGAAGGCGCCTGTAGGAACATCAGATCCTACAGGGTGTACCTTAACAACGTTGTACGATAAATCGTGTTAATAATTACTCAAGTAACTATTATTTGCCTGGCAGCTCGTTACGGCCTTCAGGGGCTTTACCTTCATGCGTTGTGCCGTAATTATCCGAGCTTGCGCTTTCAGGTGCTTTAGGTTTACATGCGGTTAATGTTGTCAATGCGAACATTGCTGCGATTAAAATTACTGAGAGTTTCATTTATAGCTATATCCTTAAAATTTAAAAAATACAGTGCTTACTTCTTTACTGCATTGTGACTATAGCATGATACGAGAAAAAATCACTGAAAAATTGTTATCCGGTAGTTTTAAGTGACTGATTCAATAACCCCGGATTTCATGTTGAGTGGTTACTGGGCGATGCGCATCGATAAACCGCGAGACAATCGGATATTGAGATTAAAGAATGCTGATTAGCATGCGGATACCTAAGCCATAGAGCAATACCACGAAGATTGTCCGCAGGGTGGCCGTCCGGGTAGAATGCGTGAGCTTTGCCCCGAGCGGCGCTGTCAGCATGCTGGCGGTTACCAGCCAGAACAAGGCCGGTAAATACACATAACCCAGGCAATAATCAGGCAGTATTTCCGGTTGCAGCAGGCCGTTTGCGATGTAACCGGCCGTGCCGGCCAATGCGATAGGGAAACCGATCGCGGCGGCGGTGCCAATGGCATGTTGCAGTTTAACGTTGCACAGCGTCAGAAAAGGCACCGACAACAATCCGCCGCCAATTGCAACCAGACTGGACAGCGCGCCGATGACATTACCCGCGAGAAACAGGCCAACTCGGCCAGGAAGCTGGAACATGGGGTTGGGGCGGAATTGCAGCAACATTTGCGTGGCGGCGTAAAAGATGAAAATGACAAAAATAACGCTCAAAAGCTGGCCGGTCATCGATCCGGCAAGGATTGAGCCGCCGAAGGTGCCGAGAAAAATGCCGGGAGTGATATTTTTCACGACCGGCCAGTTCACCGCGCCATGCAAATGATGAGTGCGCAAACTGACAGCCGAAGTGAAAATGATCGTCGCCATCGTGGTGCCCAACGCCAAATGAATGATGCGGTCGGTGGGAAAATCTTGCGCGGTGAATAGCGAGATCAGCACCGGCACGATGATGAGACCGCCGCCAATGCCGAGCAATCCGGCAAAAAATCCCACAAACGCGCCGGTTAACAGATAAATCAACCACCATTCCATGATTCAAACCGGATAAAAAGAATCGAAGCGCATTACAGAATGCCCATGATGAATTGCCATTCGGCCGGATCGACTGGTGTGATCGATAAGCGGTTGCCGGTTTGCAGCACGCGCATGCGCTGCAGTTCAGGATACTGCCGCAGTTCCTTGATCGGGATTAGCCGGGTTCTTTGCTGCAAGGTGATCTCGACGTTAAACCAGCGCGGGTTGTCTTTGGCCGCTTTAGCATCGAAATACTTGCTCGCGGGATTGAATTGCGTGGCATCCGGGTACGCTGGTTTGCTGACGGCGGCGATGCCCATGATGCCGGGATCTTTGCAGCACGAGTGATAGAAAAATACCCGATCGCCAATGGTCATTTGATGGCGCATGAAATTGCGCGACTGATAATTACGCACGCCTTCCCATGCGACCGTTTGGCCGGGTAATGCAGCAAAATCATCGATGCTGAATTCATAAGGCTCGGATTTCATTAACCAGTAGCGCATTTTCAAAGGGGATGGTGATTTTTGTCCGGCAGTTTAGCGGGAATCGGTCAATTATAGTTGATTACTTTCAACCGGTTCTTGCAGAAGTGGTGTTTTCTGGACGAAAATTCTGCACGGCAACGGATAGCTTCTGTAATATTCCACAGTTTTTTGCTCATTCTAATTACATAAACAATGAATAATCACTCACTTTCCGATATTTCGGTGGCTACCTGGGTACAAGGCGGCCCGCTCTCGCTCAACGATTTGACCGGCTCGGTCGTATTGATCGAAGTTTTCCAGGTGAACTGTCCTGGTTGTTTTATTTATTCGCTACCCAGGGCAATTGATTTGCATGAACGTTATCACCAGCAGGGGTTGGCCGTGATCGGCCTGGCTACTGCATTTGAGGATTACGATAAAAATACGCTGGAGAATTTGCAGAAACTGGTTACTACCGGCGAAGTGATCGGCGAAACCTATAAGGCGCTTAGTCAATATAGCTTGCTGCGGGAAGGCAAGTTGCCGTGGAAAATTCCGTTTGCCGTGGGAATGGATCGCGTCGTAGCGGAAACCGAACCGGTTACCGATGAACGTGTGCTGCAGTACGCGCAAAAATTTCTGCCCGATTTCGATAAATTCAGTGCTGAGCAAAAACAAACCGTACTGCAGCAAGTCCGGCATTACATGGAGCAGAAATCGATGCGCGCGGAAACTTTCGAGCGTTTTGCGCTACAGGGAACGCCGTCCTGTATTGTGTTCGACCGTAAGGGCGAGTTAAAGGATGTTTCGTTTGGTCAGATCGATTATAAGCAAGCGATGGTCGAACATCTCCTGGCGGAAAAATGATACCCGGATATTCTCGACAAGCCGCTCGGCATTTACTTCGCTAATGCTTTGCGAATTGCTTCGGCGAGTTCATCCGCAGCAAATTTGGCGATATAAGCGTCAGCGCCTACCGATTTAACGTGTTTTTCATTGGTTTCACCCGTTAATGAAGAGTGGATTACGACCGGGATCGATTTGAATCGTTGATCGTTTTTAATGTTACGTGTGAGTGTAAAGCCATCCATTTCCGGCATTTCCAAGTCGGTCAGCACTAACGCGACCTTGTCCTGAATGGTTTTGCCTTCGGTGGCGGCGGCATCCGAAATGGATTGGATACGATTCCAAGCTTCCAATCCGGTTTTGGTCATGACAAATGGGACATTCAACGCCTTGAGTTCACTTTCAATCATACTGCGCGCCAGCGGTGAGTCGTCAGCCGCCAGAATGACTTGCCCCGCTGGGAGTTTTATCGGAGGGCCTATTTTTTCTTTTGATACTTCCTCAATGGGTTCGGGCATAACGTCGCGTAGAATTTGTTCGACATCGAGCACCTGAGCTAATCTGGAATCCTCTCTGTTGCCGTCGATTCTAACAATGCTGGTGACTAATTTGCCGCCTGTATCTTCCGCCGCTATGACCTGATTCCACTCAAGACGCACGATTTCGTTGACTTCCTCGACTGCAAAAGCCTGTGTCGAACGCGCATACTCGGTGACCAATAAAATCGGGAGTCCTTTTTTCGGCGTGCAGCCGACTACCTTCGGTAGATTGATGACAGTAATAACTTGGCCGCGGATGTTGGCCACACCCATCACATTGGCGGGCGCATTGGCGATGGCAGTGATAGCCGGCATAACCAGAATCTCGCGGATTTTGAAAACATTGATGCCGAACAATTCCCGCTGACCATTGACTGAGGCTTCGCCCAACCTGAACAGCAAAAGCTCGAACTTGTTGCTGGTAGTCAAATTGGTACGCTCATCAATTTCATGCAATGCTGTGTTCATGTAATATTCCCCGCTATTGATAAGTAAGTTGTATCCGGATCTTCGACTAATCCAAGAGAAAATCGGGATTAATATCGGAAGTGTAACGTAACGATCTACGAGGGAAAAACTTTAGAAACGTGACAAAGTGCCTGCTTATTTGCGCTTTAATGATGTATATGGATACAATTTTGTTGCGTTGCCGGAACAAATCTCGCCGAAGCTGTTAATGTGATAAAACCCTGGATGACTATCGCTGAACTTAGCCGGACAATGGTTATCTGAAAGATGACCGGTTTTCCTTGTTTTTTTCTGGATTTGAGCAAACCTGGATGGAATATGCATTGGTGATATTTTCGCCAGAATCGGCTTTCACAACCCCCTATATTCAGATCGATTAATGCCGTTCATGGTACGCTGTAGCAGCCGCCATTAGCCTGGAGAAAAGAATGGATTTATATGCAAGCATTTCTAAAGAATCGAAGCAATCCGGATTGACCGGGGAATTCCGGATTGTATTTCTGAATCTTTATTGTGGAATCCGGTTGCTTGCTTTTCGCCGCAACACTATCGAAAAAATAACCGTTTCTTACGACCAGCTCATTCTGCTGCTGGGGTTTTATGCGCTGACAGCAGTGCTTGTTTCGTATGCGGTCACACTCAGCGCGGTTTTTGATCTGTCGGGACTGGGCTACCTCGGCGTCAAATTATTGATTGCTCTGGTGGTAAGTTTTGTGTTTGTAAAACTGACCGGTAATCCGGGTGATTTGCTGAAGATTCTGGTGATCACTTATTGTGTTTTGCCTTTCTTTTATTTGATTTCTTTTACCCTTTTGACTTACTTGCCGGCAGAGTTCTTGGTTACCGGTTATGTCATTTTTATCGCTTGGGCTTTAGCCGTTTGTTTTTATATCGCATTGCAGTTGCTTGAAGGGAATAAGCCTAAAGCCGCTTTGATTAC
>JAFEEI010000075.1 GCA_018241205.1 Pseudomonadota bacterium | reverse complement strand
TCACCGGCATGATCGGCGATCCCAGTGGAAAAAACAGCACCCGCCCGCCATTGACACGCGAACAAGTCGCGGAAAATGCCCAATCCTATACCACGCAGGTTTTCAAAATTCTCAAACCGGAACAAACCGAAGTCGTGTTCAATTCCACCTGGATGGACAAACTGAATGCCGCCGACCTGATCAAACTGGCCGCCACGCATACCGTCGCCCGCATGCTGGAGCGCGACGATTTCGATAAACGTTACCGCAACAACCAGGCGATCGCCATCCATGAATTTCTTTACCCGCTCATTCAAGGTTACGATTCAGTGGCGCTCAAAGCCGATCTGGAGCTGGGCGGCACCGATCAGAAATTCAACCTGTTGATGGGCAGGGAATTGCAAAAGCACTTCGGGCAATCGCAGCAATGCATTCTGACGATGCCGTTACTGGAAGGGCTGGACGGTGTCAACAAAATGTCCAAATCGTTGAATAATTACGTCGGCATCACGGAAAGCCCGCAGGATATTTTCGGTAAACTGATGTCGGTATCCGATCAATTAATGTGGCGTTATCTCGAATTGCTGTCTTTCGAATCGCTGCAAACCATCCGCCAATGGCGCGAAGAAGTCGAAGCAGGCCGCAATCCACGCGATATCAAAGTCAAACTTGCGCAAGAAATCGTCGCACGTTTCCATAGTCAGAAAGACGCCGAGGAAGCGCTGGCGGATTTTGAAGCACGTTTCCGGCACGGCGCGCTGCCCGATGAAATACGGGAAAAAATCATTCAATCGCCGGATAGCGAAATCGCGCTGGTGCAGTTATTAAAACAAACCGGATTAACCGCCAGCACCAGCGAAGCGCTGCGCATGATCGAGCAAGGCGCAGTCAAATTGGATGGTGAAAAAGTGGAAGATAAGTCCACCAAGATTAAACGGGGAGAATCCGTCGTTATTCAAGTCGGCAAACGAAAGTTCGCCAAAGCCATCATTCAGTAACTTACCAGTTGCGAATAATTTGCATGCTTGAGAAGAACCCGCTATACTTCGCGGCCTAAGTTGATCGGAATCTTTGATTCGATCAACTTTTTCTGGTCTCATCGTTCCTGGCCTCTCCTTAATTTTTCAAGTTTTTCCGGAAAATGTGCAACAACTTTGGTTAGCGGCGATGCTTTATTAATGCGCTTGCAAGGTTATGCACCATCACTGTTTCGGCAATGTTTTCTTGCCCGCGCGTTCTATTTCACTTTTTAGGAAATCAACGTGTCTTTTGAAGATTTAAATCTACACCCTTCTATTATCAAAGCAATCACCGAAGCGGGATATACCACCCCGACCCCGATTCAGCAACAAGCGATTCCCGAATTAATCGCCGGTCACGATGTGATGGCCAGCGCGCAAACCGGAACCGGAAAAACGGCTGCTTTCATGCTGCCGGCATTGCATGTGCTGGCAACACCATCGCAAATCCGCAGCCGCGGGCCGCGCATTCTGGTGCTGACACCGACTCGCGAACTGGCATTGCAAGTTTCCGATGCCGCTAAAAAATATGGCAAATATCTGCCGCGTATCAATGTCATCAGCATCCTGGGCGGCATGCCATATCCATTGCAAAACAAACTACTGTCGCAACCGGTCGATATTCTGGTTGCCACACCCGGACGGCTGATCGATCACATTCAACGCGGCCGTATCGATTTCAAACGCTTGCAAATGCTCGTGCTCGATGAAGCCGATCGTATGCTGGACATGGGTTTCATCGACGATGTCGAAACCATCGCAGCCGCAACCCCCGGCACACGTCAGACTTTGCTGTTCTCCGCCACACTGGATAACGCCATCGACAAAGTCGCCGCGAAACTGCTGAAAACGCCGCAGCGCATTCAAGTGGCAACACAAAAAGCCAAGCTTGACAACATCGAACAACGGCTGCACTACGCCGACGACATGTCGCACAAAAACCGTCTGCTGGATCATGTGTTGCGCGATGAAAAAGTCAAACAAGCGATCGTTTTCACAGCAACCAAGCGAGATGCGGATACCTTGGCCGATAACTTGTACGCGCAAGGTTTCTCAGCCGCCGCGTTACACGGCGATATGAACCAGCGTGAACGCACCCGCACATTGAAACGGCTCCGCAGCGGCGGCTTGCAAGTACTGGTGGCAACCGATGTTGCCGCGCGCGGTATCGACGTGGCCGATATCACCCACGTGATCAACTTCGATCTCCCAAAATTCGCCGAAGACTATGTGCACCGCATCGGCCGCACCGGCCGCGCGGGAGCAACCGGCATTGCCGTTTCGTTCGCATCCAATAAAGATAGCGCGCATCTGTCGAAAATCGAACGCTATACCGGCCAGCGTATCGCCTCGCACATCATCCCCGGCCTGGAACCGCGCATCAAACCGCGTTTTCAGAATAATGGCCCGAGAAATGCGCCCAGCGTGACACAAAAACGCAAACGTTCACCGTTTGCAGGGCACGATAATCGCCCCGGCTTTGGCGTAGCCAACGAATCCGGCCGAGCCCGCAACGGCCAGCGCGGCAGAACTTTCGATGACAATCGCACTTTTGGACACGGCAATCGTGGCAATAGTGCTTTCCGCAATAATAACGGCAACAAAGCCGGTTATCAGTCTGCGCGCACGAAGTAATCATTTCTGAAATTGCTCTGCTCCACAGTGTAACGGAGCAGAGCAATTCAAAATTTTGGTGCTGCTAACATCCGTTTTCGCAATATCCTCACAATCCAATAAACCGCAAATGCCGCAATCAGATGTTTGAGCGTGTGGCCGCTGATCCAGCCGTCTGTCCAGACAAAAATTTTCCCATCGAGCATTTCCGCTACTTTTGCCACTGCATACAGCGCAATTACGTGAAAAATACCGTTGCTATGACTGTAATGCGACGGAAAGCGCAGGCTGATCCAGATAATCAGCAAGATCGGATAAAACTGCATCGCGATATAAAAATTCAAGTTGCCCGCGCCTTGCTGTTCAGTCCGGTACCAATACAGCACGCTCAACACCGCAAAAACTACCAGCGGCGGTAACAGCCGCAATCCCGCCGTCAGGCTGATGCGCTCGGCGATAGTCGCGGCCAGCAATGCGGCGATTGCGATGACGATCGGCAAGCGATCCCATAGCAAATGATCGATATCCGGCGTCCAGTGGTAGTAGATGGAACCGAACGTAACGGACGCGATGCTCAGAAACAGCACCCAGTAGGGCCAGCTTTCTTTTCGATCCTGAAATACCGTTTGCGCGGGATTATGATGAGTCTGCCACAAAAACAGCAAACCGGCGCTGCCGCTCAACAAAAAAGCCAAGTTGGAAATGACGTCGTTGAAGTTGGGAATGCCGAAGAAACTACGCCAGTCGGCGAAATGATGGTATTCGGCGGGTTGCGCAACCGGCGGCAGAATCATCGCGGCGATGAACACCAGAACCGATGTTCCCGCGAGCCCCCAGAGATGGTGTTTTGATTTCATCCGTTCGTACCTGGATTTTCCGGTTTTTATCAATGCATGCTTGCCACCGCATCCCGTATCCGTGCCACCGGAATAATGTTCATACCGGCAATCGCTTGTTTAGGCTTGTTAACCACCGGAATGATGGCCTGTTTGAAACCCAGTTTCGCCGCTTCTTTCAGCCGTTCCTGCCCGCGCTGCACCGGGCGGATTTCCCCGGCCAAGCCGACTTCACCGATGACAATCATTTTTTCTGCCAGCGGTTTATTTTTCAGTGACGACACCACCGCCAGCAAAACCGCCAGATCGGCGCCGGGTTCGGTGATTTTGACGCCGCCGACGGCGTTGACGAATACATCCTGATCGTAACAAGGAATACCGGCATGGCGATGCAACACCGCCAGCAGCATCGCCAGGCGGTTCTGCTCCAGGCCGACGCACAAGCGGCGCGGGCTGGGCGAGCGCGCTTCGTCGACCAGAGCCTGAATTTCCACCAGCAGCGGACGCGTGCCTTCTTGCGTCACCATGATGCACGAACCCGGCACTTGCGTGTCGTGGTGCGACAGGAACAACGCCGATGGGTTTTTGACTTCACGCAAGCCTTTTTCACTCATCGCGAACACACCCAGCTCATTGACCGCGCCAAAGCGATTTTTGAACGCGCGAATCATGCGGAAACTGGAGTGCATGTCGCCTTCGAAATACAGCACAGTATCGACCATATGCTCAAGCACGCGCGGTCCGGCCAAAGCACCTTCCTTGGTGACATGGCCGACCAGAATGATGCAAGTGCCGCTCGATTTGGCCAGGCGCGTCAGTTGCGCCGCGCATTCGCGTACTTGCGCAACCGATCCCGGCGCGGATTGCAGCGCCTCGGAATAAATAGTTTGAATCGAGTCGATCACCGCTATTGACGGTTTGCGTTCCGTCAAAACCGCTTGGATTTTTTCCAGTTGAATCTCGGCGTACAGATCGACCGACCGCACATCAAGTGCCAGGCGCTTGGCGCGCAGCGCGACCTGCTGCGCCGATTCCTCGCCGCTGATGTACAGCACGGCGTGTTGCGCCGACATATACGACAGCGCTTGCAACAGTAACGTCGATTTGCCGATGCCCGGGTCGCCGCCCAACAGCACCACCCCACCCTGCACCATTCCACCGCCCAGCACCCGGTCCAATTCCTCGATGCCGGTCGGATAACGCGGCTCTTCGCGCGCTTCGATGGTACTCAAGTTTTGCACCTGACCGATTTCAGAAACCGGGCTGAAACGCGACACAGACTTTTCCGCAACGGTTTCGACCAGCGTATTCCACACCTGGCAATGCGGACACTGGCCTTGCCATTTCAAGGTCTGGCCGCCACACTCGGTGCAGGAATAAACCGTTTTTTGTTTGGCCATGAAAAAAGCCTGCTAATCGTAGACTTCTGCGGCAGCAAATTTTGCTCCGCGCGCGTCCTTTTCGGACAGCACCGGTTCTCCGGTAACCGGCCAGGCAATGCTGAGTGTAGGATCGTTCCACACGATGCAGCGCTCAAATTCGGGCGCCCAGTAATCGGTAGTGTTATACAAAAACTCGGCAGAGGCAGACAGCACCAGAAAACCATGCGCAAATCCGGGCGGAATCCAGAGTTGTTTTTTATTTTCGGCACTGAGCACTTCGCCCACCCAGCGCCCGAAAGTCGGCGACGCGCGGCGCAGATCCACCGCCACATCAAAAACTTCCCCCGCCACCACACGCACCAGTTTTCCCTGCGCTTGCCGGATCTGGTAGTGCAGGCCACGCAACACATTGTGCGTGGACCGGGAATGATTGCTTTGCACGAAGGTTACTTTTTTACCAACCGTGGCATCGAATTCACGCTGATTAAAACTTTCAAAAAAGAAACCGCGCTCATCGCCAAAAACACGCGACTCGAGCAACAAAACCTCGGGAATGGCGAGCGGTGTCGACTTTAGCATGGCGTGTTTATCGACTATTCATCAAAATTCGCATTTCAACACTTGCAGCAAATACTGACCGTAGCCGTTCTTGGCCAGCGGCAGTGCCAGTTGTTCCAGTTGTGCGGCATCGATCCAGCCTTGGCGGAATGCGATTTCCTCCGGGCAAGCGATTTTCAGCCCCTGCCGGTGCTCGATCGTGGCGACGAATTGGCTCGCATCCAGCAGCGATTCGTGCGTGCCGGTATCCAGCCAGGCATAGCCGCGCCCCATGATTTCCACGCTGAGCGCGTCATGTTCCAGATAAATGCGGTTCAAATCGGTGATCTCCAGTTCGTTGCGCGCCGACGGCTTCAGGTTTTTGGCGTAATCCACTACGTGCGCATCGTAAAAATACAAGCCTGTCACGGCATAATGCGATTTCGGCTGCTCGGGTTTTTCTTCCAGATTCACCACTTTGCCGTCGGCAGAGAATTCAACCACGCCATAACGTTCCGGATCGTGCACATGATAAGCGAAAACACTGGCGCCTTGCGTACGTTGCATGGCGTTCATCAGTAAATGATGAAAATCATGCCCGTAAAAAATATTGTCGCCCAGCACCAGCGCCGAGTTATCGTTACCGATAAACGATGCGCCGATCAGAAAAGCCTGCGCCAGACCATCGGGCGAGGGTTGCTCGGCATACGAAATATTCAAACCCCATTGGCTGCCATCGCGCAGTAATTCCTGAAAATTGCCGGCATCGCGCGGCGTTGAAATCACCAGAATATCCCGGATCCCGGCCAGCATCAGCGTACTGAGCGGATAATAAATCATCGGCTTGTCGAATACCGGCAGCAACTGTTTGGATATTGTCTGGGTCACCGGATAAAGCCGCGTTCCGGAACCGCCGGCCAGTACAATACCTTTTCTCCGCAGTAATGTGGATTGCTTAGGGGAAATTTTGGAATAGGACATAAATCAATTGCGAAGTGGATGATTGAATCGCTGAATTGCTCTCATCAAGATCAGCGCATAAACGAATGGTGATTGTACACTATCCTCCGCACGCTCCCGATAATTGTACGATGACCGGATGATCCCCGCTGGAAACCGCCGCTGACCGGACCATGCCTCAAGTGATTCCACGGCCGTTCATGTAAAATGACACATTATGATCGACTTGCAACACTATCACCGCTTAATCAGAAAACTGCAACCTAGCCGGGCATTACGCTTACAGGCGTTCTTCGCCATGCTGGTTACAGCAGCCACGCTGGCATTGCTGCCCATGCTCGTCAAAAACATGCTAGACGGCGCATTTATCTTGCGAGATTCATCACAAATACAAACAACCTCGCTGATGCTGATCGGCCTCTTTCTCGTACGTGGAATCGCAAGCTATATCAATCTCCGCGCTACCGGCAAAGCCAGCGGTCAGCTGGGTGCCGATTTGCGCATGGATTTCTTCAATAAGCTGCTGACGCTGCCTGCCGGCTATTACACACATTACAATCCTCAGCAGACCGGCATGCTGATAACCCATATCAACACCATCGCACAGACCGCAACCGGCAATATCGCACTATTCATGCAAGATGGTCTGACGATCATCGCACTCATGCTGTGCGCGCTACACTTTAATCAAGAATTCGCGATTCTGCTACTGCTGATTACGCCGCTGATCGTCCTTATCCATCGAGCCGGACCCAATCGTTTCAATAAGCCCGGTGCCAAGAGCTTGCAGGCGACTAATGACTTGATCGAACATTTGTCGCAATCCGTGGCCCATTTCAGAAAAATCCGGCTGGATGGCGGGCAGCGTCATGAAAGCCAGCGTCTGGGTAAAATTTCCGCAACGATTGCGCAAGCAGACGCACAACAAACGCACACGAAGGCCATGATGATTCCCTTCGATCAAGTAATAAGCGCATTGATCGTCATCGCCGTAACCTACACCATGGCGCTGCACACGATAAACGGCACGCTCAGTCTGCCGGAAACTGCTGCACTGATCACCATCGCACTACTGCTGATTCGGCCGGTACGGCGCATCGCCAATCTACCCAAGCAACTCGAGCACGATCAAACGGCGCTGGAAGCCATCTTTGCCTTTCTCGATCAACCCTCCGAACAAGATAGCGGCACTATCAGCATCGCGCATGGTAACGGCAAACTGGCATTTGAACACGTGCGCTGCGACAATGACGCGCACACCCAAACCATTCTCCACCACCTGCATTTCACCTTACATCCGCGTGAGGTCGTTGTCTTTACCGGTTATAGCGCAGCAGAAAAAAACTTGCTAATTGATCTGATCCTGCGTTTGCGGCAACCCACTAGCGGTAGAATTCTGTTCGACGATCATCCGCTGCCAGATATCCGCTTAAGTCACTTGCACGCCAGTATCGCTCTGGTGTCCTCGGATACCTTTTTACTGGATGACAAAATTGCCGGCAATATCGCCTATGGTGCGCTACACTGTAGCGACGAAGCCAAAATCACTTCGGCTGCGCAAATGTCGCATGCATCCGGATTTATCCGTCACATGCCGGATGGCTTTCAGACCACCATCGGTCCGGATGGCACGGCGATCACACCGGAACAATTGCAACAAATCGCCATTGCGCGCGCATTCGTGAAAAATTCACCGCTGCTGATTCTGGATGAGCCGTTTTCCCAGCAAGAACTGGCTGCCGGAAATCTGCTCGCTACATTTGAAGCACTGATGCAGAACCGCACCACGCTGATTTTCAATCCATCGATTCCACCGCTGCAAAGAATCGATCGAATCTTTGTACTGGAAAATGGCTGTATTACCGAAACAACCTTTCCTTAGGGAAACGCTGATAATTGACTGTACGAGTGAATCGCTTCGTTGAGCGGTACTCACTCCTTGGTCCATCTCGTTGATAGATCTCGGTCGCTGCGTTCCGTACGTCTATCACTTCATCTCGTTCGCCGAATTAATCAGCGCTTCCCTAGGAAATTACTGGTATTTACTCGTGCAATCAACTCAAACTTTTGGTTGCTACGAGAACATGTTACTCAGCAGCTTTTGGTATTTCTCTACTATGATATTCCGGCACCCAATTCACCAGCTCATCCCGCACTTGCTGGTCGCTGAGTACCGAAATTTTATTCAACCACGCCGTCAGATTGGACAGCCACTGTTCATCGACTTGACGGGCTTGCGCAATGCGCAATTTCTGATGCGGCGTCGGCAGCATATTTTCGCTGGTAGATAGTAACTCTTCGTGCAGTTTTTCTCCCGACCGCAATCCGCTGAAGACAATCCGGATATCGTCTTCCCCCAGTCCGGATAGATGGATCAAATCATTGGCCAGATCGACGATCCGGACCGGATCGCCCATATCCAGCACGAAAATTTCCCCGCCGCCGTTAGTTCCACCCATCAGTGCCGCCTGCAAAACCAACTGTGCCGCTTCGGGAATGGACATGAAATAACGCGTCATATCCGGGTGGGTGATGGTAATCGGACCGCCTTTGGCAATTTGCTCGCGAAATTTCGGAATGACACTGCCGGTGCTGCCCAGCACGTTGCCGAAGCGCACCATCACAAAACAAGTCGGGTGCGTTTGGCTGGTCTGATCCGATTGAGTATTGTCAGCTGCAATGGTTTGCTGCAAGGCCTGGCATACCATTTCCGCCAAGCGCTTGCTGGCGCCCATGACGCTGACCGGATTGACCGCTTTATCGGTCGAGATCAGAACAAATTTTTCCACAGCGAAATTGATCGCGACCTGCGCCAGCACATACGTACCGAGAACATTGTTCAGCAGCGCCTGGCAAGCATTTTCCTCCTCCATCAACGGCACATGCTTATATGCGGCGGCGTGAAAAACCACTGCGGGACGGAATTGCGCGAATAATTGCGTCATGCGTGCACGGTCCTTGATGTCGCCGATCACAAATGACATTTTCATAGCGGGAAAACGCGGTAAAAATTCTTCCTGAATGCTGTAAAGCGCAAACTCGTTCAGTTCCAGAAAAACGATACGATCCGGTTCGAATGCAACCAGCTGACGGCACAGTTCCGAACCGATCGAACCACCCGCCCCTGTCACCAGAATCACTTTTCCCGTCAACAAACCGTGCAGGCCATCATCATCCAGAACCACCGGTGCTCTGCCGAGCAAATCATCCAACTGGATTTCACGAATATTCGTCACCATTGCTTTGCCGCTGATCAAATCCGCATATGATGGCACCGTCATGGCTTTCACATCGATTTCCGAGCACATTTCCAAAGCCTTGCGGTGAATCTGACGAGACACCGACGGCGTGGCGATAATCACATGTTCGACATTCAATTTGTGCACCCACTGCGGCAATTCGTCGATCCTGCCCAGCACTCGAACTCCCTGCAAGCGCGTGCCCAATTTGCGCGGATCATCATCCAACATGCCGACCACATGCCATTCACGGCTTCCCGTCAATGCCTTGACTAGATTCACCGCCGTGCTGCCCGCGCCGATGATCAAAACCAATTTGGCTTCATTGCTTTCCAGTCCGTACAGGCGACGCTCTTTCCAGGCACGATAAATCAAGCGGCTCCCACCCATGATGAGCATCAACAGCAGCGGTACCAGCACAATCACCGCGCCTGGAATTTTAGCCAACAAGCCAAACAGCGAGAGGATCAACAACAAAGTGACGGTACCGGACAGCACGGCAACAAAAATCCGTTTTAAATCGGGCAGGCTGGCATAACGCCACAACCCCCGGTAAAGCCCGAACCACAAAAAGAAACCGCCTTGAATTAGCACCACCCAAGGCAAAATTTCCAGCAACAGTTGCACCGAAGCCGCAGGAATCTCAAAATTGAAACGAAGAAAATAAGCCAGCCACCAAGCGGCGGCGATCGCGATAAAATCATGCGTAAAAGCGATAAACGTGCGTATTCCGTATTTTTTGAAAAACATCCTATCCCCGGTTGGATTAATTTTTTTGATTCCGGTCAGCAATAAACATGAACAACAAATAAATATTACCCCAGACCATTGCAGTCCAGCCTTGCACCCACGAATCCTGCCTGCCCGCCCATACCGCGCAACCGCCGACGGCCAGCATCAGCGCATAACCCGCTAATGCGGTATTGCGATGCCCCAATCCGCTTTGTACCATGCGCTGATAATAGTGCTCACGGTGCGCTTGCCAGATTTTCTCGCCGCGCAATAAGCGTTTGATCAGCGTCGCTGTCGCATCCACAATGAACGGCGAAAATATCAGCAGGGGTACCCACAGTGACCACAGCTGATTAAGCCATCCCAGTACCCCCAGTGCCGCAGCCAGAAACCCAAGTGGAATGGCACCAACGTCGCCCATGAAGATACGCGCAGGATGAAAGTTGTGCAACAAAAAAGCCATTGCCGCAGCCGCTATCGAAAAATTGATCGCGGCAAAATCGCTATCGCCAGCTAAATATGCCAACAAGCCATAGTATCCGAACCCGATTGCCGTCATGCCACCTGCCAGCCCGTCCGAACCATCCATGAAATTATAGAGATTGCACATCCAGATAACCGCTGCCATAACAAACAATGCAGTCAGCCAGCCATACGCGGTCAGCAAAAAAACTGCGGAAAATGCAGCCGCAACCAAGCTATGTATCAATAACCGGCACCACACCGGCACATGCCGGATATCGTCCAGCAGTGATATTACCATCAGCAGGCCGATACAGGCCCAGATAATGAGCGGGATCTGTGCAGAAATGCACGACCACGCGGCGGTCACGCCCAATAACAAACCCAATCCGCCGGTACGCGGAACCGGTACGGTATGCAGCGAGCGCGCGTTGGGATGATCCAGCCCCCAACCGGCTTTTCTTTTAATCAACCACAGGATGGAGAAGAAGGATAAAACGAACGATAGCAGCGGCGCTGCGGCGATTGTCACGGGAAAATCCAACACCATAATGACCGGATTGTCCGGAATGAATCAGTGAAAAGATAAAACCACTTTCTCATCGCGCGGGACAGGAAAGTGGTATGACAAACAATTTAGGGAAGCGCTGATTAATTC
>JAFEEI010000074.1 GCA_018241205.1 Pseudomonadota bacterium | reverse complement strand
AAGTTTGTCTAAATTGTGGCCGCTAAATCTAGCCGGTAGTTAGCTGCAAATCAACTTAAAAGATGGTATGGAAATATTCAAATGAGAGAGAGATCGCTGGCTAGTCGGCTGTACCACAATGGTTTTACTATGATCGAGCTGCTCGTCACAATGAGCATTGCTAGCATTTTGCTATCACTCGCCGTTCCAAGCTATCGCACGTTTGTACAAGACAATTTGCTAATGATGCAAAGCAATAACTTC
The DNA here is from genome assembly GCA_018241205.1 of Pseudomonadota bacterium. GTDB lineage: Bacteria > Pseudomonadota > Gammaproteobacteria > Burkholderiales > Nitrosomonadaceae > Nitrosomonas. The sequence goes on along the minus strand of JAFEEI010000074.1, from coordinate 17,929 downwards.
TATTCCACGCTGGCCTTAGCGAAAAGTGAAGCTATTCGGCGCAGCAGCCCCGTCACGGTTTGCCCAAGTACAAATGGAACCAGCTGTACTGGTGGAGTTGTCTGGTCCAATGGCTGGTTGGTTTTTTTGGATGTCAATAATAATGGCGTGGTTGAGGCGGGTGAGGAAATTCTGCAAGTTGGCCCCGCTTTTACAGGTGGCAATACATTTACCGGAACCAAGTTAAGAGTGATATTTACCGCTAATGGTTTTTCGATGGGATCCAACGATACTTTTACATTATGTGACAGCCGGGGAACATCGTATTCCAAAGCCATTATCTTGAATATGCAGGGACGTTTTCGTACTGAGACGGGCAGAGCATGCGGATAAATAGAAAATCCTTAGTGCAACGACAAATTCAAGCTAGCGGTTTTAGTTTGATAGAAGTGCTCATTACGATTCTGATCGTGTCTTTTGGTTTGCTGAGCATGGCAGCATTGGTTGTGTCGGGTGCGCGCGGTAACAATGTCGCATACTATCGTTCGATAGCCAGTAAACAAACAGAGGATATCGCCGATCGCATGCGTGCCAATATTGCTGGTGTAACTGCCGGTGCATACGATGCACTTTCGGCAAGTATCCCCAGTAGCTCGGATTGCGTAGCCAGCGTATGCAATCCAACACAAATAGCTGCTTATGATCATGCACAATGGAACACAGCAAACGCAAGATTACTTCCTGGTGGAGTTGGAACGGTGAATGGAAGTTTAGCAGCGGGGTATTTAATTATACTGATGTGGACAGAGAAAGAAATGAATGGCGATATTGATCCTAATGCTGATCCAAGCTGCCCTGTAGGTGTGAATACACGATGTTTTGTCACAAGGATTGCGCCATGATGACCTCATCAGTCAAGCAAAATAGATTCACGGACTATCGGGGAAATGGTGTGCCGGGGACTCAGCATGGATTTACTCTGGTCGAGTTGATGGTTGGAATGACGATAGGCTTGGTATTGCTGCTTGTTATCGGTAGCGTATTTGTCAGCAGCCGGCAAGTTTTCCGCGAACAAGAAGATAATGCGCGCGTGCAAGAAGGCGGACGTTTCGCGCTAGAGATTATTGGACGCAACATCAAGCAAGCCGGACATGTGGAAATGCCTTTTACGGGCTTTAAAGTAGCTTTCGCAGGAACTGCAATTAGCGGTACTAATGGCGGTACCGGTATAGCGGATACATTAACTTTGCAATATGAAGGCGCAATGGGAGATAGCGATTGCGGAGGTGCTGGGGTAGCTATTGCAGGTACGATCATTCAAAATTATTTCAATATTGATGCTGCTAACGCGGAATTGCAGTGCGCGGGTCAAGTTTCCGCTACACCAACCGTACCGGGAGCGCCGCCATCAGGTCAAGTTTTATTAAGCAACATAGAAGATTTACAAATTCTTTATGGAATAGATAACGACGGTGATCAATCCGTCGATCAATATATCGCGTTACCTGCGGATTGGAATGATGTTATTACCGCACGTATTTGCGTTTTGGTTCGTTCGGAAAAGACTAATGTTGTTTCTGCAGGTAATTATCTTGATTGCAGTGGAACATCAATCGCAATTCCATCCGATAGGCGATTAAGAAGGGCTTTTACGGCGACATTTAATTTACGTAACCGCATCAATGGTACGCCATGAATATAGAACTTTCTCTTCATCAGCGGCAAAGCGGAGCAGTATTTGTGACAGGCTTAATTTTTTTGCTTGTCTTGTCTCTATTGGGAATAACAGCTACAAAAATGGCGACAGTAGAAGAACGGATGTCCGCCAATATACGGGACCGCATGATCGCAACGCAGGCTGCCGAAATGGCTTTGCGTTATGCCGAGCATCATATTCGCGACAATGATCCTTCCACGAATTCACCCAAATCAATTGAAGGAATGAGTGAGTTCGACACAAACTGTACCGATGGATTTTGTTATTACGGTTCCGGTGTCGATGCTCCGAGTGTGTCCTCATGGACGACGTACTGCACTCCGTCTTGCCCTATCAGTTATGTTGCAGGCAATACTTTTAGAGTTGACGGTGTTGCGTACACCGCACCTATTCTGCCGGCTGGCGTACCAGCGCCGACTTATTTGATCGAAGGGATTCAAAAAACGCCGCCAGGTAATTTTTTAAGATATTACTACCGTATTACGGTTCGGGCGCAAGGGGCGAAACAGGGTACCATCGTTTGGTTACAAGAAGTTTTTAGACCGTAGGAAATAAAAAAAGACTATAAGGGGTACGAAGATCATGAAGAGAAAATTTTTAACAATAGGAAATGTGGTTAGCTTTTCTCTAGCTTTTTTGATGAACAGTGTTCAAGCGTTATCACCACTTTCCAATACCCCCCTCTTTCTGGGAGGTAATATTTCTCCCAATATCATGTTTACACTGGATGATTCCGGATCAATGCAGTTTGAGATTTTGCCGGAAGATTTGATTCTTCAGAATGTATATTTCATGTTTCCCCGCGCAACAGGGGTTTATGGTGCAGCTGATTACAGTAACTATTCCATCGATTTTGATCCTACCAATAAATACTCTGCTTCGTTACGTTCCAGTTATGTCAACCGGATTTATTACGATCCAACAATAAGATATCAGCCCTGGAGTAATTCTGACGGATCATTGATGAGTAATGCCGGTACTACGTGTGCTTACCATAATCCATTGAATACTGCAGCAGGATGTCGCAATCTCACGGTCAACAATACACAAACTGCGAGCTGGCTTAAAAGTGATGGGACTCTTTCATCCAGTTCATCAAAAACTTTTTATCCTGCGGTCTATTTCAAATATAACAGTGGCCCTACTAATTCTGCCAGTAGTTATACTCAGATCCAAATAAAATCTTCTACTTCTACATACGTAGGCGGAGATAACCGTTCTGATTGTGCCGCCGCACCTAACTGCACTTACGGTGAAGAGATTCAGAACTTTGCCAATTGGTATACCTATTATCGTTCTCGCGTTTTATTGGCGCGCGCAGGGATTGGCAAGGCATTTGTTGCGCAGGGAAATACCATGCGCGTTGGATTTGCCACAATTAATCAGGCTGCCACAACTATAGATGGTGTATCAACAAGCGTTGTCGTAAGTGGCGTCAGGCAGTTTACCGGCACGGATAGGACAAATTTCTTCACTAATCTTTATACCCAAGATGTTCCTGCATTGGGGACACCGCTTCGCACTGCTGTTGACAAAGTGGGAAAGTACTTTCAACGAACTGATGATAAGGGTCCTTGGGGTGAAAATCCCGGATCTACGGGAGGTACGCAACATTCTTGCCGTCAAAATTACAATATCTTAATGACAGACGGCTACTGGAATGATAGTACTGCGCCAAGTGTAGGAAATTCCGACAATCTAGCAGGTTCTTCCATTACTAATAATTCCTCACCGGCAGTACCTGCAACTTATACCTATGCACCTGCGCTTCCATATTCTGATAGTTACAGTAATACATTAGCCGATGTGGCGATGAACTATTGGAAGAATGATTTGCGGAGTGATTTATCAAATAATGTTCCTACTAATCTTGCTGATCCTGCTTTTTGGCAGCACATGGTAACTTTTACTGTAGGTTTAGGGGTAAATGGAACACGCACTACATTACCATCCGGATCGGAATCGTGGCCTGATCCAACTGCAAGTGATACAGCAAAAGTGGATGATCTTTGGCATGCTGCTGTAAATGGTCGAGGTGCTTTTTTTAGTGCTGCCGATCCAACCAGTTTTGCCAATGCTTTATCCAACACGCTATCGCACATTGTGGCGCGAACGGGCTCTGCTTCTGCTGTAGCAGCCAATTCAAATTCATTAATGACAAACGGTCGCGTTTATCAAGCAAAGTTTAATAGTGGTGATTGGAGTGGCCAATTGTTGTCGATTCCAATCAGCTCAACAGGAGTACTGGGCACCACTGAATGGGATGCTGGACAAGTTTCACTTGCGCCAGGAACAGTGGCGCCAGCTTCCCGCGTGATTATCACAAAAGGTACTAGTGACGGGATTTCATTTGAATATACTAATTTAACCGATGCGCAAAAAGCTTTTCTCAATAAAAATGCTGCAGGTACTACGGATAATTGTGGTCCGGAGAGAGTAGCTTTTATACGGGGAGATTCGGCGCATGAGGGGGCAAGTGGCACGTTTACATGCGCCAGCTCCACTTCCATCAATAATTTTCGTACTCGGCCAAACAGTAAATTGGGCGATATCGTTAACTCAGGTCCAATTTATGTCGGAAAACCTATGGCGGGTTATTCGGATGTCGATCACCCCGGTTACGCATCATTCAAGAATAACTATAAGGATCGGACTCCAATGATATACGTTGGCGCCAATGACGGGATGTTGCATGGGTTTAATGCTTGCATTGCTGGGGTGACGGCGGGATGTACGACCGCGAATGCCGGGAAGGAACAGTTGGTCTATATTCCTAGTATGGTTTATGCAAATCTAAGTAGATTAACAGACAAAGGTTACACTTCCAATCATCGCTATTTTGTCGATGGTTCTCCTATGACGGGTGATATTTATTCAGGCTCCACTTCGGGCTGGAAAAGTATCCTTGTCGGCGGTATGAATGGTGGCGGTCAGGGTTACTATGCACTGGATGTTACGAATCCAACCGATGCATCAAAGGCAGCACCGATTTTTACTGCGACAAATGCGGCAAATATATTACTGTGGGAATTCACCAGCACCGACGATAATGACATGGGATATAGCCACAATCTGCCGCAAGTTAACGCATTTACCGGTCAAGCAACGCAGATTGTCAAGATGGAGAACAATCAATGGGCTGTGATAGTTGGTAATGGTTATAACAGCGCAGGCGGCAAGGCGGTTCTTTATATCCTGTTTATTACTGGAGGAGAGGATGGCAGCTGGGCCATTGGGACGGATTACATTAAGTTGATTGCCGATTCAGGTACTGGCAATGGCCTTTCGACACCGACACCGTTTGATACTAATGGCAATGGGAAGGCCGATGTGATTTATGCCGGTGATATCAAGGGTAATTTGTGGAAGTTTGATGTAAGCTCAGCCACGCCCTCGAGCTGGAATGTGGCAATTGGCGGAACACCTTTATTTGTGTCCGGTACGTCAAAACCTATTATCGCTCCGCCTTCTGTGAGTTTCCATCCTAAAGGTGGCCAGCTGGTTTTGTTTGGGACGGGCAAATACCTGGAAACTGCTGATACTACAACTACAAGTGCGCAGACTATCTATGGGGTATGGGATAATAACACGGCAGCAACGGTAACAGCGGGTGCGCTTGTTCAACAAGTGATAACAGATGGGACGGTTAGAACCGCGACCCAAAATGCGGTGTCCTACTCAACCACAATTAAGGGTTGGTATGTAAATCTGCCCGTTAGTGGTGAAAGACTTACAGGTGTGCCTAGTTTGGAAGATGGGATTTTTGTATTCACGAGTATTGTGCCTTCCGCATCGCCTTGCGACTTTGGCGGTAGAGGGTTCGTGAATGCAATCGATTTCTTGACTGGAGGCATGCTTTCTTCACCATCGTTTGACACCAATAGAAATAGAATTCTCTCGCTTGATGATGGATTGTCTGCGGGTGTGGAGATTGGATTTTCTGTTGGCGGCGTTACACGTATTAGAGGTCCTGCAGATGACGATAAGTTAGTGCTTTCAAAAGCTGATGGCTCGCCCGAACAAGTAACAACAGCGAAAGGTGCTGCCGGACTACGTGGCAGAGTCACGTGGCGAGAACTGATGCACTGATAAATTTAGCAATAGCTAATATCCGTACTATTTCTGAATTCGTCCAGCGGTAATGTGTATTAATTTAACTTGATTAAATAGTTTATGTGATTCTTTATGAATGAAAGAATTGGTAAAATTTAATTTCTAGGAGAAAAGGTGGTTATGAATTCAAGACACTTTTTGTTAAAAGCTGCAGGCCTTACTTTGATTGAACTCATGATTACAGTTGCTATTCTGGGTATTCTTGCTTCAATCGCTTTTCCGTCTTATCAGAACTATGTGAGGCAATCTAATCGAGCTGTTGCGAAGTCATTACTTTATGAAAACGCTCAATTTATGGAACGTTTTTATTCTCAGAACAATCAATACGACGCGACGGTCGGTGCCAATGGTATAGCAAACACAGGAGGTGACGATATCGCCGTTACTTTGCCGGTTACGCAATCACCGAGAAGTGGGACAGCGCAATACAATATTTCGCTTCAAGCGGTTGCCGACAACACTTTTGTCCTACAGGCAGTACCGGTTGGTTCGATGGCCGGTGATATATGCGGCGCACTGACTTTGAGCAATACGGGAGCTCAGGGTGCGGGTGGAAGTATTGCGGATTGCTGGAATCGCTGATTCCAATCCTGTAAGGCACTTCTGCACCCCTAGAAAATCTCTTTGCTTATTCCTTGATTTCCTGTTCAATCTGGTCGGCTGTTACGTGGCGCACATCCTTGCCTTTTACCATGTACACAACGTATTCGGACATATTTTTTGCATGATCGCCGATACGTTCAATGGCTTTGGCGATAAATACAATTTCCAGGCAGGTGGAGATTTTTCTGGGATCTTCCATCATGAAAGTGATTAATTGACGCAAGATCGAACGGAATTCTTCATCAACGAATTCATCCTGCCGCACAATTTGCGCGGCTGCATTCAGGTCCAGCCGGGCAAAGGAATCAAGTGCCTTATGCAGCATATCCATGGCGATACTGGCAACATGCTTGACTTCATTAAAACGTGGAATGTGCATACGATCCGATGCGTAAATCAACTTGGCCATGCGTGCTATTTTTGCCGCTTCATCGCCAATGCGTTCCAGATCGGTAATCGTTTTAATCACCATCATGATCATCCGCAAATCACTCGCAGTCGGTTGTCTGCGTGCAATAATTTGATTGCAAATTTCATCAATTGAAACTTCCATCGCATTGACGCGATGATCACGGGTAATAACCTGATCAATCAGTTCTTCATTACCACTGGTTAGCGCTTCAATCGCGCATTCGATCTGTTCTTCGACAAAGCCACCCATTTGCAAAACTCGTGTGCGCACTTCTTCAAGATCAGCATCGAACTGCTTGGAAATATGTTCTTTGTTTGCCATGAATTGCCTTTTGAGGATTCCGAAGTTTGTGAGTTTATGCTTATGCCGAAGATTGATTTGTTAATCAGATAGTAATTGTCCGGACGCCGTTATCTGTTCCCAATAATAGCGTATTCGCCGGGCGTCGGGCAAACAGGCCGTTGGTGACGACTCCGGCAATTTGATTCAGTGTTCCTTCCAGTTCGACCGGATTCATGATTTGTAAGCCATGCACATCCAGAATAACGTTTCCATTGTCAGTAACGAACCCCTGACGTAATGCCGGATGTCCGCCCAGCTGCACGATCTCACGCGCAACATAACTACGTGCCATCGGTATGACTTCAACAGGTAATGGGAAGTTGCCAAGAATATTGACCAGTTTGCTCTGATCGGTCATACAGATGAATTTCCGCGCTACGGCTGCGACGATTTTTTCCCGGGTCAATGCGCCGCCACCGCCTTTGATCATATGTAAATGTTCGGTGATTTCATCCGCGCCGTCGACGTACACAGGAAGGTCAATAACGTTATTCAGATCGAGTACTTCGATACCGTGACCTTTGAGGCGTTGCGCTGTTGCATCCGAACTGGCAACCGCACCTTCGATTTTATTTTTGATTTTGGCTAATTCGTCAATAAAGTAGTTGGCAGTGGAACCTGTTCCAACTCCAACAATACAGCCAACCGGAATATGCTCGATTGCTGCGGCTGCGACCGCACGTTTTTGTTCATCTTGTGTCATTATGGTCTTATCTAGTCTAAAAATTGATATGACTTATCAGGATAGCGTTATCTGCAAATTTAAACAATGCTTCCGGTCATTAGTATGTTAGCCCGACTGCGACAGATTGCCGGATTTGTAAACGGCAATCTGTTTGATCAATCCTTCCAGAGTAAAGTAAATGCGTTCTACACCGCTTCTTCTCACCCGTTCTCCGGAAGATGCATCCGTGCCGATCATTAAAAATTCAAACTCCACGCCATCATTCTCAATACTTCGATACTCTGCTACATTCCAATGTGCATCGGGAAAGCGATCGAAGAAGCTGATCATCATGGCGTGAATAGCGGCACTTCCTTTATATTCACCAAAGTAGGCGGAGTAATAAGTAGCATCATCAGCGAACAAAGGTTTGATTAACGCGAGGTCGTGATGGTTGGATAACGTGACATAGTTTTTCGCCAATTCTACGGGTTTATTCGCGCGCATCGATTGAGTCAGCTAGAAAGTTAACAAGTCACTGCTGCGGGTTATGCGGATTTGGATTCCGTGCGGGTGAAAATCCATTCATCCTTTGAGCTATCCGCTGTGCTGAACTGATAGCCCGCCACATCGAAGTCTTTAATGGCATCGGGTTCCGTAAGTTTGTTCCGGATGATGTAACGGCTCATCATGCCGCGCGCTTTCTTGGCGAAGAAGCTGATAATTTTGTAAACACCATTTTTCTGATCCTTGAAAACCGGGGTGATAATTCGCGTATTAAGTTTGCTTGGTTGGATGGATTGGAAATATTCATTGGAGGCGAGGTTGATCAGAATATCGTCTTCTTGTTTTGCCATAGCTTGATTGAGCGCCTGGGTGATTTTATTTCCCCAGAATTCATACAAATTATTGCCGCGCGGATTCTTGAGTTGCGTGCCCATCTCCAGCCGGTACGGCTGCATCAGATCCAACGGGCGCAACACGCCGTACAAGCCGGATAGCATGCGCAAATGTTTTTGTGCGAAAGCCAGTTCCGCTGCGGTCATGGTTTGCGCATCCAACCCGGTGTAAACATCGCCCTTGAATGCGAAGATAGCTTGTTTGGCATTCTCCGGGGTGAACGGCCGCTTCCAGGTAAAATAGCGATTCGAGTTCAAGATTGCCAGTTTCGGGCTGATCGACATCAACGCGCCGATCTGATCCGGCTCCAGCTTTCTGAGCACATCGATCAATTGTGCCGAATCCTCAAGAAAATCGGGTTGTGTGTGTTCCTGCGTGATCGGAGGCGTTTCGAAATCCAGTGTTTTTGCCGGAGAAATGACAATCATCATGTGTGTTCATCCTGAAATAAAAAATACTATCAGATTTGATCATCGCATGAGGGTTACTTGTAATTTGCGTTAGGCGCTCTAAACTATAAGCTGCCCAATCCATCAAATACTACAGTTGTTTTTTGTCAATCAGAGGAGCAAATCATGCTTAAATATCGTATTTTTATACTGTTGATGCTGGCGCTGCTAATGCCGGTTGATTTATTCGCGCAACAGGGAAACGGCGTGGAAAGTTTGCGGCAAACTAGCAAGGCATTTGCCGAAGTAGCGCGCAAAGTTTCACCCTCAGTGGTGTTGATTCAGGTTGAACGGGAATCCGAAGCAGCGCAAATGTCACCGTTCGGCGTACCGTTTGGCGATGGGCAGCAATGGCCATTCGGGGATGATCTGTTTAAACGTTTTTTTGGTGACCGTTTCCCGGATATGCCACGTTACAATGCGCCCGAAGGGAAAGGTAAGCAGCAGGGAAAACAACGTTCCGTAGTCGGACAAGGCTCAGGGTTTGTTTTTGCTGCGGATAATAAGCACGGTAATAAAACCTACATCCTGACCAATAATCATGTGGTCGAAGGGAATGACAAAATCAGCGTCAAGTTTCTCGATGGCCGTGAATTTGAAGCAAAAATCAAAGGAACCGATCCCAAGTCGGATATCGCCGTAATCGAAATTGAAGCAAGCGGGTTGCCCGCAGTGCAAATCGGCGATTATTCCCAATTGGAAGTCGGCGAATGGGTGGTCGCCATCGGCAATCCCTTCGGCCTGAGCCATACCCTGACGGTCGGTGTAGTCAGCGCGAAAGGCAGAACATCGCTTGGCATTAACGATTACGAAGACTTCATTCAAACCGACGCCGCGATCAATCCCGGCAATTCCGGCGGACCGCTGGTGAATCTGGACGGCGAAGTGATCGGCATGAATACCGCCATTTTCAGCCGCAGCGGCGGTTATATGGGCATCGGTTTTGCCATTCCGATCAATCTGGTGCAACGCATTGCCAATCAATTGATCGAAAAGGGCGAAGTGGTGCGCGGCTATCTCGGTATCATGATCCAACCGCTGACCGCTGATTTGGCCAAATCCTTCGATTTGAAAAATGAAAAAGGCATTCTGATTGCCCAAGTGACCAAAAATTCACCGGCCGACAAGGCGGGACTCAAAGCCGGAGATGTCATCGTCAGCTTTCAGGGACGGCCGGTGAGTGAAACCGGTGATTTCCGCAACCAAGTCGCAATGGAGCAACCGGGCAGTAAAGTGGAATTCGACATCGTCCGCGACGGCAAGCAGCGCAGCATCACCGTGAAAATCGACAAATTGACCGACAATAAACTGGCAGCGGAAGAATCATCGCAAGCCAGTGAAAAGTTGGGCTTGAAAGTGCAAACGATCACCGCCGATCTGGCAAAGCAATTGGGTATCAAAGCCGGAAAAGGTGTAGTCGTCACCGAAGTAGCGCCCGGATCGGTAGCCACCATGGCGGGCATCGGCCGCGGCAGCGTGATCCTGGAAGTGAATCGCAAAGCGGTCAATACCGCCGCGGAATTCGATCACGCAGTGAAAAGCAGTGCCAATAACAAGGTACTGCTATTGGTGCGGGACGATGACGTATCGCGCTATGTGGTATTGAGCTGGCGCTGAGGCTCAAGCTGCATGAAAGGTGCATTGGTTGTGGCGTGGTGTTTGCTGCAGCCAATGCATGACTTCATTGTGTTTTAATCCGGTTGCTTGCAGAATCATGGGCGGTGTTTTAGCCGTCGATTCAGGTTTGATACGGCTACCGGGATTGTTTAATACCAATCTCTGACTGACTATGAACATTCCTGCAGAAATCCGGGCGTTGCATGCCGACATGCAACGCTGGCGCAGACACATTCATCAACATCCGGAAACGGCATTCAAAGAAACCGCAACGGCCCGGCTAATAGCCGGACAACTGCAACAAGCCGGAATCGAAGTTCATCAGGGCTTGGCAAAAACCGGCATTGTCGGCGTTTTACGTCGTGGTAGCGGCAACAACAGCATTGCGTTGCGCGCCGATATGGATGCGCTCTATATCCAAGAACAAAACCGTTTCGAGCACGCTTCGTGTCACGACGGTAAAATGCACGCCTGCGGCCACGACGGACATTGCGCCATGCTGCTGGGTGCCGCGAGTTATCTCGCCAAGTACGGCCGTTTCGACGGTACCGTATATTTCATTTTTCAACCGGCGGAAGAATGCCGTGCCGGGGCGTATCAAATGATCAACGAAGGTTTGTTCGAGCAATTCCCGGCGCAGCGGGTGTTCGGCATGCATAATTTTCCGGATATTCCGGTTGGCCATTTTGCCGTCAAATCCGGCCCGATGATGGCGTCGTTCGATTGCTTTGCAATCACCTTAAAAGGTCAAGCCACGCACGCGGCCATGCCGCATCTCGGCAACGATGTGCTGGTTGCCGCGGCACACCTGATCACGCAACTGCAAACCATCGTCAGCCGCCGCATCGATCCCGCCGATGCGGCCGTGGTCAGCGTGACGCAAGTGCATGGCGGCAATACCTGGAATGCACTGCCGGATTCCGCCGTCATTCGTGGCACTTTCCGCAGCTTCAAAAATTCCGTGTGTGAACAACTAGAACACGGCATCCGCCATCTGGCTGAAAGTACCGCTCAGAGCTTCGGAATCCGCGCCGACATCCATTTTAACCCCGACAATCCCGGTTACCCGGTCACGCTCAACAGCCCCGCTGAAACCGCCGGCGCTATCCGCGCCGCTACCGCAGTCGCCGGTGAACAATGTGTCAATACCGCACCAACTCCGAGCATGGGCGCCGAGGACTTCGCCTTCATGCTGCAACAAAAACCGGGCTGCTACATCTGGATTGGCAATGGCAGCTCGCAAGGCAGTTGCTTGCTACATAACCCGAACTACGATTTCAATGATGAAATTCTGCCACTCGGCGCAACGTATTGGGTTCGATTGGTGGAGAACGAGTTGCCGGAATATTCTTCGTTGGATTTTGGAAAGCTTTTAAAGGATTAATGATGGCGCACCAAATACTTGCCGAGGTCATCCGCTAGTATTTCCAAATTGAATGCCACCCCTGAAGCTAGTGGCCAGTGGCAACGGTATGTCAATCGCAGTGCTCACGGGTTATGCCGGCCTTATTTTGATAATTGGTTAGAGTTCAATGAATTTTACCCAGCCTTAATCGATGCACTTCTCCCAGTAAATCTTGAGATGGTTTGGAATCAACATAGTGACTGTAATCGCCGTTTAATCGAATGATGTAGTCTTCGTCACAGCAATGGATAAAAACATCGTCCAGACTGTAGCTACGATGTGAAAAAATACAAGCGGGCAGGCGTTTGGTCTGCGGCAGAAAGATTCCCTGATACGTGCTTATGCAATGCCGGTCTTTACTCAACCAATGGCGAAGCGAAGGTAATAAATCAGTCTGAGAGAAAGGATTGATTTCCTCTTCACTATTTAAGCCATTACCGATAATGCTGAATGGAATACGAGCATAAGCGCGGTCACCAAAGCGGATCATTTCATTGCGATTTGTGGGTATCATGGCACGGTGGTCGCTTACGATCATTAAGTAGCCATTGTTGAAGAAACCAATAGACTTTAAATTCTCAACAAAAACCTTCAGTGCACGATCTGCATAGCGAAACACCATCTCTTCAGATTGGGCATTGCTCTCAGGATCGATAAAAGGATGATGCGTTGAAACGGTCTCCAAGGTCATAAAGATTGGATTTTTGCGATTAAAAGATTGCAGTTCGATTAGCGCCCGCTCGTACAGCGCTTGATCCAGAGCAGCATCGAAATGAAAGCGTTTCATCCCGTTGTAGTAGGTTGCCTCGTGACCCTCTATAAAATTGAATCCTATTTTTTTAAGCCAATCTCCTTTGCCGAGAAAACCAAGATTTCCAGTTGTCAGAAAAACAGTGTGATAACCGAACTCATTGAGCATTTGGGGCACGGTGTGTTTAGTGCTTTGGAATTGCTCAAATAACAAAGTCGATGCACTGTCAGTTCCTTTCGCAATGGGCGGTTCGCCTGTGAGCAATGCAACCAATCCCTGTTCGGTATTGATGGCGTTGGCGTAGAAGTTGCTAAACCTTCGTCCTGTTTGGCTAACACTATCGAACTGCGGCACCCAATCATGAAGCCCGGAAAAGAGATTGCTGTGGTACATCGAAAGCGACTCGACGATCAGCAATATAAGATTGGGGCGAGCACCTGTTCCCTCGTAACATTGATTTTCTTCATTCGAATCAATCTCAGTCTCTATTTTCTTGGCAAAACCTTCCGAGTAAGGACGATTCCTTGTTTGCGACGAGAAAAAGGTTTCAATAGAGTTTTGCAGATATGGCTCATGAAATTCGACAGGCTTCAGATATTCCGATCCGAATAAGCCAAAGGCAGCAAACACCAAGAACGCAGGCGAACGTGCAATTGCATAATCTAAAATCAGGTAACGACCCAAAACCCATAAGATTACAAAAAGAGTAATTGCCGCAATCAGTGTGGACCAAAAGCTCGCGAAAAGCTGTCTTGAAAAATCCATGATTGCGCCGAATTCGGATAAAAATTTCAGAAATTCATGCCAGGTAAAACGTACCAGGAATTGCTGCAATACGATTAGATCGATTGCCATGATTAGCAAGACTGTAATGACACTTAAACGGAAAATGAAACGAAGCCAGTACCAACGGAAAAATCCTGCCGCGAGATGCAAGATTCCCAGTATAAAAACAAATTGCAATTCAAAGAGTATCGCCTTACTCGCCAAACACCACTGGCAACCGAGAATAGCGCGTGAATTAATTTCCAGCAGGTAAAATTTATAGGCGATGAGCCCTAAGCAGAAAAACAGTAATAGAAGCCGCGCATTCATGACAGAATCCCCCCATTACAGGATCACATCTTGACAAAATGAACGCCATCGCATTCACAGATAAACTGAGCCGAAGATCAGACATTCACCTTTAAGCGCTCCACCGGTTGCCAGTTTTGTCTTGAATTGATCAATCGCTTCGATGATGCGGAGCCGGTCTTCGCGTACGATGATTTTCAGTGATTTCAGTGCGCTTTGCTTAATGCTGACGGCGTAATTCATGTTTTACGGTTTTCCAATCCAGCACCGGATCCGCCGGATCGCGCAAGACTTCTACAGCGACGCGGGAAATATCTTCAAAATCGTCGAGGTAATAGTCGGCAGCCTGTCTGATTACGTCACTGTGTGTAGGTATTTAGTCCCACGTTATGTAATATACGAACAGCTACGGAAGGAGGAATTATGGGACAAATTCTAAAGTGGTGCAAGGATGACTTTATCCATAATACGCCGATGGAACCGAAGAAACCTGCCTCCACGGTTTTGAAGTCAAAGGAAGAAGCTAAATGTGTGGCTTTCAAGCGGAAGAAGGAAAGCTTTACTTGTTTGTTGCCATTGATCGTATATCAAAGTTGGCAGCATGAGCGTTCCACAAAAATGATCGCGGTGGATTTTTTACGTAACTTGCTTAAAGCCCGTGCCTTACAGAATCCACACTGTTCCCGACCAGCAACGGCATCCAATTCGTCAACCGCGCCTGTGAAATACGCTTCATGCATATCATTGATCGCATCTGTAGTAAATATGGCATCGAACACAGACTCTCGAAACTGGACGAACGGACAGGTCGAGCGCATGAATAGAACAATCAAAGAAACTTTGTGGAACGCTATTAATTGCTATGATTCACTATATTCACAACCAATTGAAAATTCATCTACATCTTTTGTGATGGTATATAACTTCGCTAGACGGCTGAAAACTCTCAAGAGCTTCACACCTTATGAATACATTTGCAAAATATGGGCAAAAGAGCCAGAACAATTTAACTTCAGTCCATCCCAGCATATCGTGGGACTAAATCCCTAGGGGAAATAACCATCAGCACTTTTTCTACAATGAATCTAAATATCCTCGTACCGAATCTGTTTTGGCCTGATGCCGCGCAGATCAATATTTATCATGAATTACCGGTTCGTCACCTGGAAGCGCTGTTGTCAAAAAGTGTCTCGACAACAGCTCCAGGGCAAGAAATGGAAATTTGGATGTGCCGGCAGTTCAATATTGCGCAGCAGCAAAACGATTGGCCGATTGCAGCGATCATGTTGCATATGGATGCTCCTGACTTAGCAAAAGCCAGTAAAGATTTCTGGATACGTGCCGATCCTGTCCATCTCCGCATTGAACAGAATCACATCATGTTAGCTGATAGCCAAGCTTTCCAGATCACTGAAGAAGAAGCTAAAGAATTGGCACAAGATCTCAACAATAACCTCGCTGATTACGATTACTCGCTTTTGCCGTTACGGCCTGACCGGTGGTATTTGCGGTTATCAAAAATACCAGATTTACGGACATATACGCTAGGGCAGGTCACATGCAGAAATATCAATAATTTCCTGCCATCCGGACTTGATAGCACTGTATGGCATAAAATTTTCAATGAAATTCAGATGCTGCTACACGAACACTCCGTTAATTTGGCGCGTGACGCACGTGGTGAATTAATCATTAACAGTGTTTGGTTGTGGGGAGGCGGAAAATTACCACAAACGATCCAATCACCTTATACGCAAGTATGGAGTGATGATGATTTTACCCGCGCATTAGCATTAATGAGCGATACAAAATATTCAAAGCTACCGGCTAACGCTGATGAATGGCTGATGACTCAACCGCAAGGTAACCACCTGTTAGTATTGGATTCACTCCGGGAAAAAGCCAAATATCGGAATGCTTACGGTTGGCGCGAAATACTTACAGCGATGGAAAAAGATTGGTTTTCACCGTTACATGCAGCGCTTAAGCAAGGAAAAATCAATCAATTGACGATCACAACGCTCGATGAAACTTCCACGCGGAATTTTACGCTTACTCGTTCAAACTTATGGAAATTCTGGCTTATCACCAAACCTCTTTCCATATACAGCGAAAAGCACTAACCTAAGTCAGATTGAACATCGCAGCGACGCTAACTTTACCCATACACTTAAATTACCAACATGAATCTCAGCTCTCCGGAATAAGGAATTATCATGCAAAAAACTTCTTTATTTGATAGCGTTAGGTCCTATTCAGCAATCTGTATCGCATTGACTGTCGCTACAATCCTGATAGCTGATGCTTATTTTATGGGTGAAATTGCGCCGCATTGGCGAGCAGCATTAGGGTTCTCGCTGATTTTCACAATTCTGATCTCAATCATTCAGATAGCACGCGCTGAAAAAATTATCCGGAATCTTTCCGACCAACTTACTATCAGTAAGGAAAGGCTCGGAAATGAGATCAAACATCGCTTATGGGCTGAAAAAACCGCTTCTGAGAATAAAATAAAATCGCAGTTTATCGATGAAAATATTCCAGTCATGTTGGCTTATTTCAATACTGACCTGCGTTGCCGCTATCACAACCGGATATTCCGCCGTTGGTTTGGATTAAAGCCGGACCAAATCGATGGTCATTTTCTAAAAGAATTTTCCAATGAAGAATTTTTCTCCGATATTCAAAACCGAAGTGAAGAAATCTTGTCTGGAAAAACCATTCATAACGAGCGTATTCTTAAATCGATTAAAGGCTTTCCTTATATCTTCACAGAACAATACCTGCCGCATTTAGATAACAAGGGAAGAGCGATAGGTTTCTATACGTTGCACACGCCTCGGGCACAGGAAAAAAACCGCGTCTCTGCAAAAAATATCAAAGTGGATAGCGCACCAAAAACAGAAACGAAGAAATCCACCGCAATAGAAAATAAAAACGAAGCAACCTCGCAGCCTGGCACACAGACATCTAAACCGGGCGTTACAGCAAACCGTATCGCTCAGGCAATTGAAAGTGGAGAATTCAATTTATACTGCCAAAAAATAATTCCTGTCAAACCCTCAATTTCTTCCTCTGCTCATTACGAAATTCTGATCCGCATGCACGAAGAAGAAAATAATTTGATGCCGCCGGGATCGTTCTTACCCTTGGTCGATCAATTCAAGATGATGCCGAAACTGGATCGCTGGATAATTAATCACATCGTTCATTGGCTATCAGCTCACCCGAAAGCCAATTCGGTATTCTATTTAAATGTCGCAAGGGATACTTTGAGCGATCAGGCTTTTCCGGGCTTTATTCAAGATTTATTAAAAAGAACCGGAGCCACTGCGTCTAATCTCTGCTTTGAGATCGAGATTTCCGATGCGGAAGCCAATACAACCGACACAAGCGCGTTTACGAACAAAATTCGTCAACTGGGATGCCTGATATCGCTATGCAGCTTCAATGAAAGTCCCGAATCACTCAGTCTGCTCGATAAAATAAAAGTCGATTATGTGAAAATTGATGGCGGTATCGTTTGCAACATTCTTCGAGATGAGGACGAGCTGGTTAAAATAAAAAACATCAATCAATTCGCTCATAAGGCTAATACAAAAACTATCGCAGAGCTGGTCGAAACCGATGATATCACCGAGAAATTACGGGAAATCGGCGTAGATTACGCACAGGGATTCGGTATCGCCAAGCCTCATCCGTTCAATGATCTTGAATCGGATATTTAGGGAAACGCTGATTAATTCGGCGAACGAGATGAAGCACGAGGCGCACGGAACACGGCAACCGAGACATATCAATAAGATAGGCGAGGGAGCGAGTACCGCGCAACGAAGTGATTCGCTCGTATAGTCAATTAATCAGCGTTTCCTTAAGTTTCCCTGATCAGTTGTTGTTCCCTGA
>JAFEEI010000073.1 GCA_018241205.1 Pseudomonadota bacterium | reverse complement strand
AATTAAACCCGGTAGAGATTAAATGTCAATCAAGAAAAGATCCGGGCGGAACGTCAGAAAATGGTGGTAGAGAGAAAGCGGGTAGCGCAAGAAAGACTCGGGCTTGCCGACATGAGAAATAAATATCAACAATACGTTGACGAAGCCAAATCACTTAAGATCCGTTTTTCCACCAATACTCAGTATGAGGAAGAACTAATAGTCAGAATTGCCAGGGGGTTCGGTGAAAGTGAATTAGAGCTCCCTCATGGCTTTATTTCAGAAGTCAAACGCTATATCGAATACTGGAAAAATTCTCCCCGGTTACAACGCGCTGTAAATCACCTTGAAAAAAACTATTACACACACGTCATTATCGATGCATTGGAAAAAGAAGGATTACCATTGAAAGCGTTATTTATAGTGATGGCTGGCGTGGATATAATGATTTGGTGAGACTGTCCCATTAACTGTGTAATTGTCTATCATTAATTTTTTAAAGGATAGACGATGAACAAAGAAGAAATAGAAAAATTTGCTCGAGAGGCTGCAAAAGGAATAAAGGCAGAGCAGGGATCAAATACCTTGTCAGCCAAGGCACTGAGAATCAGGTTATCGAGTTTTTCCATTGGAATGCTTCGGCTATCGCACAGCTTGTTACCCTTGCTGATTCGCGTATTGCATTTGTAATAGTGATAACGCCCGCCTTTGCCCGTTGCCAGTGTCATGCTAGCACCACAGCAGCCGCATTTGAGTAAACCGGTTAACAAAGTTGGCAAGTTGGTTATTCTTGGTGGTGTCTGTGACATCGTTGTCGTTAATCGCGCGAACACTAAAATTATTTCTAGTTGTTTTTATTCTGCAGAATGTGCACTTTCGTTCGAGTGCCCGCAAAGATGGCCTGATAGGATTTAACTGATTGTCTTAAAGGCAGAAAACCTTTATATTCTGCGGCTGATTACTAAAGTATGTATTTATAGCCCCCCGTGTTACTTGAGCGGGAAAAATGGAATGCAATTTTTCGCCAAAACACACAAATTTCCATATGCATTAGGAATGACAGTCTATGATAGGATGAAATCATTCTTTAGCAGACCACCAAACAAAAAGAAATTGTGACCTGCTTCGTGTTGTTTTGCTAAGGTACTTTCAAAATTAAGGAATGAAAGTGTCATGCCTCCTATTGCAATCTTAGTTTCTTTTTTACTGTCTTTTTTCCTCAATGCCTGTGCGGTAACCACACCAGAAATTTTTCACAATACAGAAGTTGAACAGTTCATAAGTGTGAAAGACTTGCCACCTAAGGTCTTAATGGCTTTGCCCAAAGAGTACGACAAGAAAGAATTCACCTATAAGCGTAAATTGAAAAATGGCATCACTAGCTATGATGTGGATTATGAAAAAGATAGGAAAAAATTTTCCATCGCTTATGATGAGCAGGGCAAGATATTAGAAGAAGAAAAGGAGGTGAAATTTTCTGATATACCTTATGACTTAAGGATAAAAGTTGAAAAAATCTTATCCGAGCATTATCCCAACTATAATATTCTGCTGATTGAAGAAGTTTATACGCACAGTGAAATGCTGTTGGAAGTTTTTTTCTCACACCCCAAAGCCAAAACTGGATTTGTTGAAGCAATTTTTGAGTATCAATCAGGTACATTCAGAGAGTTTGTTAATATAAAAATTAAATCTATTGAAACACTCAACTAAGTTGTATTGCTTGTTATGGCGTTAGCATCGTTATTTGGCATATCAGGTAGTTTTGTTAATCATTCAGAGGGAAAACGGTGAATGACATAAAACTAGCACTGTTTATCATAGTGATTATTTTTAGCCGTTCGGTATTTGCAGAATCACAGCAATTCTACGGAATACGACCTCAAATCAATATTACCAAGGATATTTCTGATAGATGGGATCTAAATATTTTTACTTCGACTCACCCCATCTTGTACGGAAGAACTCAGTTTCCGACTGATATACAATATTACTTTCAGACTAGCCCTATTTATAAGTACAGTCCAAATCTTAATTTTGTCTTTTTAGGATATATCTTTCAAAGAACCAATCCTTTTTCTGAAGATTTTGTTAATGAACACAGGCTTTTTCAGCAAATTGTCCATGCCACAGATACCATCTTTGGGAGACTTACCCAGCGGGCTCGATTCGAAGAAAGATTCATTCATAACAAGATTCTCGATGAAACACCGCTGAGTACAAGACTCCGTTACCAGATTGCTCTTCTTATACCATTGCATGGAAAAGAATTAGACAATGGGGAATTTTATTTTAATACTTATAATGAATTCTATTTCAGTCTAACAGGCGCCAGAAATGCTTTTTATAGCGAAAACTGGAGCTATGTGGGAATCGGTTATCAAACTGCACAGTATGGAAGGATTGAGATGGGGCCTTTAATCCAGAGATCAATTATTAATCAACAACATGGAGTACGTTATATCGATTTGTTGCAGTTTAATTGGTCTTATAATTTTTGATGCACTAATACGGGTTATGTGACGTAACTTTCCTCATTTATCTTTTGAATATCCGAATGGATAACTGCAATTTTACCTTCGATTAATTATCAATCGAGAGCTTGGCAATAATATCTTTGGGTGTACATCAATATTAAGTTGAAATAGTGACAATCCAGTTACCAGTTTTATCCAACTTGGTGAGCTGTTTTAGGTTCGAACAAATGCCCGCAATGGATCAAATTCTGTTAATTAAAGTGTGAAGCTACAGATTCGATTGTTTTTATTTCATCCAACATAGTGCGATGATCCAAATAATCGATAGCTATCGGAAACACGGTATTGTTATGCACCAGCCGCAAAGACGGATAAGAATAAACATCCATGCTTCTCGCCCGTTGAATTTGCTGCTGTAGTTCACTTTCTATCGCCGGGCTTTTCAGGTCTTCGCTAAAGGTCTCCACATCCAAACAAATCTCACGGGCACATGCTTGCAAGGTTTCCGGCAATGAGGGATTTTTCGCTTGTTGATAATACGCGATCTGAATGGCGCGGATCATTTCCGGTTCGGCTTCGGCGCGTTGCTTTTTAGCCGCCAGAACGGCCCGGCAAGCCGGATAAGTCGAGCGGATCGGCGTATTGCGTGATTACCCTAGGATCGTAGCCGTGCAAAAGTCTCTACAAATTCATCCTAGCCGGTCAATCTTAGCGCTGGCCGTCTTGATGTGGTCCTCAAGTGCGGCGATACACGATCCGAACCGGTGGCTGAATCCTGTGCTCGCCTTCATCTGAGCAAGGAACACACCAGCCAGTTGTTCGGCATATCGCCAGGTTTCATTGGTCACACTAGCGCAAATGCTCGCTCCGGATAGGGTATCCTGCAGTCCACCGCCACTGCGAGGCGCAAAAGCCATCGGCGTCATGTCGTAAGCCGGAGCGATATCATAAGGGGGACGACCCTGTTCGGAAACGAATGACAGATTGCCGCTGTGCATGTCGATATTACCGATCAGGGTGCCAAAAGCCCACAGGAGATCTGCTCGATCCGCTGCTTCCTGGCGAATCTGACCGTCAACCGCCAGGCGGCGGGCGATGATGGGCCAACCACCTGTTCCTGCTCCGATGAATTCGGCATCCAGTGCTTCCAGGGAGAATAATGCACGCCGACCCAGGTTGCCGATACGATCAAAACGCTCCGCCTCAAGGAAACGCTGGCTGCCGATGTCCACTATCCGTGTCTTGGTAGCGGGGATACCGGCCTCGCGTAGCGTATCCAGCGCGAGATGCTCGGCTAACAAAAGATCACGCCAGCGTTCACTCACTGGACTTTCCTCCATCTCGCTGAACTTTACGATGACATGCCGCGGTCCATTCGATGTCATGGCAAAAGCGGTAAACTTTGGCTGCTCGCCGCCAGCCGATGATCCAGGTTTCTCGCCACGCGCGGCTTCTTTCGCCAACCGGATATATTCTTCGACCTTTTGGTTCTCTTCGATTGGATCAGAAACAGGCGCGTTAAGAAAACGATCCCGCGCAATATCGCCCAGCAGCAGATTTCCTACCACATCATGTCCATGCACGAGCAGCGCCCGCAAAGCGTGCGTGTCGGTCCAGTCTTTGAGCCGCTCCGGAAGCCCCAATTCAGCGCCGTGGCAAGCAGCATACGCTCGACCGAGATACCCTTGAGGGCGCATGTCAAACAACCACCAGGGCAAGCCGTCGCTATGGAGAGTGACTCCGTCTTCTTGGCGCATAACAAACCCTTCCGGATGCACTGGAATTAGCACTCCCAGCCGCCGTATCCGGCCTTCTGCATCGACTCGATAGACCGGGAAATCTTCCAATCCGCGCATGGCATCGCGCAGCATGTATTGAATAGATCGCGCGGCTCCAATCCGAACGATTTCAGCGTCAAGTTCAGTCAGCGCACGAGAGATCGTTGGTTGACTGACACCAATCATTTCAGACAGTTGGCGAGCGGATAGCGGCCCACCCAATAGTCGCATCCGAATAGCCTCAGCGTATGGCGACATACATTTGAATTAATATGTGAATACATTAATGAATAGATAGTATAAGTGATTCGAGATTCATTTGAAAAAAATATTGCAGCTCAAGACCACCCAAGATCGAACTCAGTCAATCGATATCAGATTAAATGATGATTAATACGAGCCGCTACCGGATTCGATCGTTCTTATCTCATCCAGCATGGTGCGATGATCCAAATAATCGATAGCAACCGGAAACACGGTATTGTTATGCACCAGCCGCAAAGACGGATACGAATAAACATCCAGGCTTCTTGCCTGTTGCATTTGCCGCTGTAGTTCACTTTCTATCGCCGGACTTTTCAAATCTTCGCTAAAGGTTTCCGCATCCAATCCAATTTCACAGGCGCAAGCTTGCAAGGTTTCCGGCAGCGATGGATTCTTCGCTTGTTGGTAATACGCGGTCTGAATGGCGCAGATCATTTCCGGTTCAGCCTCGGCGCGCTGCTTTTTAGCCGCCAGAACGGCCCGGCAAGCCGGATAAGTCGAGCGGATCGGCGTATTGCGCGACCAGAAATCCCAGTTGAAGCGAACACCGGGAACCGTTTGCTCGATGCGTTGCCAGGCCTGTTGCACCATTTTTTGCGTCGCGAGCGGCATCAGTTCTGTGGTATCCGGCGCCAGACCGCCAACAAGATAAACAATATCCATGTCGCGCGGCAGATTCTGTTGCAACGCAGCCCAGCTTCGGCTGAAGGCATAACACCAACTGCACATAGGGTCATGAATGTAAAAAATTCGCGGAGCACTCATTGCAAGGTGATAAAAGTAAAAAGTTTTTCCATATTATCGTCAAAAGCTCGGGAATCATAGGAATTCCGAATGAATCATCGGCAGGAACGATTGCTGTAAAATTCCCTTTCGTTCATATCTGAATTGAGACCGATCAGTATGCCGCACACCCTACGAAAATCACTCGCAAGAATCGCGCTGATCGCTGCGCTGTTGTTGTTCAGCGGTTGCAGCATGGTGCGTCTGAGCTACGATAACGGGCCGCAACTGGCTTGGTGGTGGCTCGATGGGTATGTCGATTTCAGCCGGGAACAAGCACCGCACGCCAAACACGCCATTCGCCAATGGTTTGGCTGGCACCGCGCCACCCAGTTACCGGAATACGCGGACTGGCTGGCTGTCGTGCGTAGCCAGGTCGACGGCGAATTGACACCCACGCAAGTCTGTAGCTGGTCCGAGGAACTGCAAAACATCATCGCACCTGCTTTCGATCACGCCGCGCATCTCGGCACACCGGTGGTCTTGCGCTTGGGTGAAACGCAGTGGCGTCATCTGGAAAAACGTTATGCCAAGAGTAACGACGAGCTGCGCGAGGATTTCCTGCAAGCCGATCCCGAGGACCGGCTACGCGCATCGATCAAGCGGACGGTCAAACGCATCGAGAATCTTTACGGCGATATTGACAAAGCCCAGCGGCGCTTCATCATCGCCAGCCTTGAAGCTTCCCCTTTCAATCCGGAGGCATGGCTGACCGAACGCCAGCGGCGGCAACAGGAAACCCTGCGAACCCTGCGCCAGCTCGCCGCCGAATCCGCCACGCCTGAACTGGCCACGGCTTCGTTACGACAACTGATCGAGCACACGCACCGTTCCGACGACCCGGACTACCGCGCTTACCAATTGAAATTAGCCGAACACACCTGCGGCTTTATCGCACGAATGCACAATAGCACCACACCAGCGCAACGCCAGCATGCGCACGATAAGCTCAAAGGCTGGGAGACCGATTTTCGTGCATTGGTGATGGATAACCGCTTGCAGACTGCTTTGGAGTAGCGAGTTGCGACGCATTGGATAAGTCCGGAATCCGGGCGGAGATAGGGTGAGTGTGTTAGTCAGACAATGATACTAACAAGCGCAATGTCCTTTGCCATCGTTCTCTACACAATCGTCTCCCCCACGTTCCCCGGAGCAATTGTACGAAGCATAGTCTCTAAAATTGTGCTTGCTGGTAGCGTACACTTTTTTACCTTGGCAATCCGAGTTTTTAAAAAAATAACAGGCACGCTGGATTATTTTTGTTTGTGCAACCGTTGGAAGCGGTTGATAGGAAAAACTCACTTTCCTCTGTGCAGGAGAAGATTGCATGTCGCCTTCAATTTCGGAACACTCAGCACATTTTTTTTGAATCGATGGTTGATTTCCACCGCCCATCTGCAATGCCTTCGCTCCCATCACATCCGCCTCATGCTCCAACCCTTTATCATCATTGATTGGAATACCTTCTTTCATCTGCATCGTCGGCTGGACGCGGCCTTGCGCCTGCTGCACCACATGCCAGGCCTCATGCGGCAAATGCTGCTCCTGCCCCGGCGCGACATGGATGTCGGTGCCTTGCGCATAGGCCAAGGCATTCAGCTGCGCAGGCTGGGTGGAGTTGTAATGCACCCGCACGAAATCCATCGACAGTCCGGATAGATTCTCTATGCCGGATTTAAGATTATCCGGCAGGCGGGTGTTGTTTGGCTTGGCGGAGGATTGTTGTTCCAATTGCGCTGGAGTTTCCGCAGCAAATTTCCCCTGCAGCGGCTCTTCTTCCTCGACGCGCTGCACCGCTTCTCCCGATAACATTTTACGTTGCGCCAGCAGTCGCGGACTGTTATTCATCAATTGCCTGATTTTCCGTTGCGCAAGGGCTTGCGGCGAATTCGCCATAGCCGCCTGCAACTGGCGCAGCGCGGTGGTCGATGCGCGATTATCCACAAAAGCCCGGGTGCCGGAGGCATTGGCGATCGATGCGGCAGAATGGCGCGTTTGCTGCGGTTCTGATTCAATCGGAATTGATCGCTTCATATTGTGTCCTCCGTTCATAGGATTTGTCTTTTGGCATCGTGCCACTGCGTGGCCTTCAATGCCACTCCGGTAGCATCGATAAATCGCGGCCCGGTGCGGAATCAAGGATTCCTGTTCTTGCGAACAATAACCCCAACCGTCGTCGGATGCAATTGATAGAACGCTCCGATTTCCCGCTGGCTGTATGCACCGGTATTGTAGGCGGCAATGATCGCCGTTTTGCGGTCTTTGTGCTGCGCTGCAATCTCGGATAGCGGTTTTGCGATCGGCCGCTTCTGCCACTTGGGTATGTTTAAATCGTCTTTTTCCTTGCCGATTCTTTTCTGCATTTCAGCGACAAAAGCTTCATCCCCCAAATAAATCTGACCTTTCAGATTGGACCATATTGCAGGTTGATGCTGCACGCCTTCAATGACAAATTGCCGGTATTTCTCCATTGCAATTCTCCTTTGCTTCCCAAACAAAGACAAAACCCAGTCCGTTGTCAACCATTCAGGTTTGACAGCATCTCCAACCATTGCCGGATAACTGCTCCACGGCCAGTCTTCAAGCCGTTTAACCATGCCTTTGGCTCTAAGCGGATTCAAAACGACATAGCGGGAAAGCTCAAGCAAATAGTGATCTTTATCCACCAGGATTGCTTTGTATCGTCCTTGAAAAAGATGGCCGCTGCGTCCATGCCGCCGATTCGACGCCTGGGTATAAACGCCATTGAGCTGGCGCATGCCTTTCGACAAATTGCCGTCCGGCGTTTCTATGATGAGATGATAATGGTTATCCATCAAACAGTAGCCATGACACAGCCAGTTATGATCCGACACAACCATCTCAAGAATTTCTAAAAACCTCAACCGGTCGTCATCATCTTCAAAAATAGCTTCGCGGCGATCTCCACGCGAAGTCACGTGATAAAGCGCATGCGGAAATTCTAAACGGAGAGGTCTTGTCATGGCTTGCAGTATACACTAATCTTTTCTTGTTTCGCGACCTGACCCCGACACGTTGCGTGACCCCGACACGTTGCACGTTGTAACGACACGTTGTAACAGGATATTATGGTTCTACAACACCTATCTGATTGCCAGCTTTCATCAGATAGTACGACCCTACTTTATACGGAGGATTAGGAGCCGGAGCCCCTTGCTGATAAGTCTTTCCGAGTCCAAAAGAAGGACTTGTAGGTTTATTTGCCCCCATACCGAGAGCCGCTAGGCGAGTATCCAGAGTTTCGTGCGCAAGGTTACTCACATCAGTTGCAGTAATTCCCCCTACGCCTACACCAAAACTAGTTAGCGGCTCATGCTTTGCATTTGTAATTGCAATATCAGTATTAAATACTGTATTGTCCGCGTCACTAGCGGTAAATCCATTCCATTTCGGTGGCGTCACGCTCACTTTATAGTACAGATGTCGATTCGCCCACCCATGAGTGTTTTTCTGTAAATGATCAAGCTCTAATACTTTGTATTTCAACGGCAGTTCAATATTATTTTTATGGTTTGCATTCATACTAGCTGTAATCGGAAAAAAGTTTTGGTTAACGCCAGGTCCGCCAACCTGTGCATTAACAAGATGTCCCTGAATTAAATTTAAATCCTTAAAAACACCGGTTCTAGTTGGCGTTTCCGTACCCACCACGGGATTACTGGGATCTATCCAAGCTTCAGCCACTTCTCCAACATCTGTTGATTTATTTATACCGCTACCATCGTCATAATCAAGTGTTTTAGTTTTAAAGTGAAACCATGTGTTTCTTTGAGCTACTCCGCCAAGCGCAGCCTTAGTCTTTAAAAGCTCCTTCCGTTCATGCGATCTTCTTGTAGTATCAGGTTGCATACGTTCCACCGACTGACTTCCAGTCGCCTTCGCGCTCGTCACACCTGCTTTGTATTTCGGCTCTTGATGATAATTGACCGGCATCCTATCTTCCATCTGGCGAACTGAGATCTTGGTCGTTCGAGATTGATTTCTTTGTGCAATCATATTTGGACTTTCATGAAACGACTCTGCCAGCTTACGCTGCGCGAATATCTGCGGGCTAGCATTAATGGTGTCAATTAAGCGTCGTTGCGCAATGGTTTCCGGACGATTATCTACAAAACTGCGCAACCTAGTTGCTTGAGATCTCTTACCATTAGCGTATTGAGACTGACGCGACTGTTGCTCGGATTCAGCTGATATAGATTGTTTCATGTGATCCTCCATTTTCTGATAGCACTGCGTATTTATCCCGATCACTACCCACTAATGCTGTTTCGATACATCAACACCGTAAAATCATCTTCCAGATAACCATCGAAACATTCTACGCGCGGCGACAGCACCCGGCAAAGCGTCAGAATTTCTTCCTGGTCATGCCCGATCAGTAAATCATGCTGCGGGAAGCGGCTTTTATCCAGCATGTTGAAAGCCAGTGCAATTCGTGCGCTGTTATACAGTTTGCCGATCATCGCGGTATAAAAACCGTTATTCTTGCAACGATAACCGAGCACGCCGCTGGCAAAAACATAATCGACTTGCAGTAACGCTGCGGTGCTGAAGTCCGTTTGATAAAAAGTTGTCCGTTCGATGCCTTCGTAGCGCTTGCGGGCCTCGGCGATGAATTCCGGCATTTGATCGATGCCGATATAATCGAAGCCGGAAAAATGCTGGTCCAAGAACGCTTTTAAATCGCCGTAGCCGCAGCCAACATCCAGCACCGACGCGCCATTCAAAACACCCGCTTTGATCAATGTCCGGTACCGCGCTTGCTGGCTGTGCGCATTGCGCCAGCCTAACGATTCGACTGTGCCGTGTTGAAACTCGGCAATACGATGACGGTGATAGTGCATGACGGTCGCTTTCTCGATCAGATCCATGGATTTATCTCGCAATCAATTGTCCATCAACTCTCAAGCTCATCGCTTGCGGTAAACGCCACCCTGGGCCGGGAAGGTTTTCGCATTTGTTTTTTCCTGCGCAGATAAATAACGATAGCCAAGGTTATTCCGCCGAAAATCACTAGAAACAATGGCAAATTTCCTTTAGACAGCGACTCCAGTAGCGGATCATAGGCCAACAACAGGAATGCGACTATCAATGTCGGAACCACGAGCAGCAGGCAAGTTAGATAAAAATTCTTGATTGCGTTGTGAACACGGCAGGAATAAAAATAAAGCCCGGTATAAACCAAGCAAAGCGTCGTTAACAATTCGAGCGCGATCCGGAAATAGTTGCGATTTTCGCAAACGAATCTTTCCAAAAACGAATCGGGTTCTCCATACCCATACCAGTCTGTGTTCTGAAAAAATCTTACCAGGCAGCCGCTGACGGATTGGATCGCATCGCAGCGCAGCGGTACTTCTCCAGCCGCTTCCGGTTCGTTAGCGGGCATGGGCCAAAATCCGATTCCGCCAAAATTATCTTTAAAATAAACGATATCGTCCTCGAGTTGTTGCCAGTTCCTACCGCCGAATTCAATGACCGGAATGATATGCCACCTCAACATGCTACGCTCGATACCGTGCAGTTCGCCGCTTTCTATGTCCGACCTTAATTTCTTTTTGGAATCCGTTGTCGGCTCTTCGATCAAAACTAAAATATTGGTTCTCATGTCAGCGGCACTAGCGTCGTTGGAGGATTTTCTATTATCAATCCACCTTACGAGATTTGAGTAACGGTATATGCCGCTACCCAACGCGGATTGAGGCACCACAATATTGACGTAATAATCATTCTTCTCAGCAATCAACCGTTTTTGTAAACCGGTAAAAAACCGGTTAAACAATTCAACGGATTCGCGATCATCGGGAAAACCGTCAAAATACAGCGTGACACCATCCCCCAGCGTCGGCGGTGTTACGATGCCCAAGGTCATATTTTGCTTAATTTTTGCAACGGGATCGATTATCTGGCTGGTCAAAAAACTGACAATATGCTCAGTCAATGTTTCAAAAACAGCCGCCCGGGACGAGTAAGAAAGTTTCTGCCAGCGATTCCAATAAGATTTATCGTTGCGAATGACCCAATCGACTTTGCTGTTGTGTTTGCGGGCAGCCTGGACAAATGCGGTTTGCACACTCCAGTCGGCACTGTCCCTGGATAATACCGTGCTTTCGTTATGCACATTATTCACTTGCTTAATGACGCCATCATCGTCAAATGAAAGCCCGTAATAAGCCACTCTCGACAACACGCTGAAATTCACGGTCTGCTTTTCCCCGGCCAGCCAGAACGGATAAAAACCGTATACGGTGCCGGACAAATCGTCGATGACGCAACCGCAGCCAGCACCATCCCACTGCACAGCGGCTGTCGCGCGATAAACCGGATTTTTTTGATACAGCAGCGCAATGGCAGGCTGCACGACATGCTCATACAAGCCGGCCGTAAATTCATCGATCAATGCCATATCCTGCGGCTCGCAAGCCTCTCTCCGGTGCTGGCGCAATAAGTCGATCTCCTTCAATTGCTCGGACAAATCGCGCATCCCCTCATAGGGGCCGGTCAACAAATCGTCGCTTAATTTTTTAAAATCATCGTCGCTGATTTTCAAACCGGATAAATAGGCATTCTGCTTATTCATATCCTGGCACGCGCCGATACCCGCATAGATTTTGGATTTCGCTGCTTGGCCAAACAGATTCTTGTCAGGATAAGCCACGCCTTGCAGCGTTTTTTCCAATAACGTAACAAGCACACTATTCAGGGAACTGAAAAACGGATCACCGGCCAGGATTTCCAAGAAACTTTGACTGATGACCGGATTCGCATAGCGGTAGTACTGCTCAATGACCGGCAATAGCTTATCAACCAGCTCCGGATGATCCTTCAGCGCTCCGGCTATGGCTTCTTTCAGCGCCGCGACGTTGTCGAATTTTTTATTGACCAATTTGGACAGTTGCGCATAAAGCTGGCTTTTACCCTGCAGGTTCTTGAAATCCTGCGCCGTGAGTTCATAGTAATCGATCACCGGTTGATCCTTGCCGGCCAGCGATCCGGGCGGTGCATACGCCACCTGCCAATACAGATACACGAGATCCAGCAGCGCTTGATCCGTGCCTTTGCGCCGCACCGTGTAATTGCTGTTTCTTTCCAATTCCGGCTGGTCGTCGTTCCAATTCGCAAAATCAGCGCTGATCAGCACTTTTGTTTCTTCCGGGAACATATTGGCGAAGGATGCGATTTGCTCCAGACGGTTTTTGGTTTCATTGACGTAAGAACCGATGGGTTCGATCCTGAAATCGTGCACAAAGCGCTGCAACCAGTACAATGTCACCGGCCCCATCGCACCATCCGTCAGCGGATGCTGGCTGAGCGCAACATCCCGGTTCCACTCGCGATCGCCTTGATAAATCTGCGCAAGATTGCGCTGCATCCGGCTGACTGTGGATTTATCCAGGCGCTTGAATTTTTCCTGATCGATCAGACGATCGTAGTAAGTATCCGCTGCCCAGGCGGCAGTCATCACGCAACTGAAAAAAACGCATACGATCCAGCAAAAGAAAATTTTTTTCATCGCACACTCACAAGGTTCGGCCTTCTTTGAGCAATTCTTTGATCACACCCTTAACCAGATCATCTTGAATAACCACACTGCGCTGCATGCGGATGGCCTGAATCGCGGCATAACGCACCGCGTTGGTAATCGCGCCGCCTGATAATTCATAATTCTCCGCCAGCTTTGCCAGATCAGTATCCGCCGCCAGCAACCGGTTGCCGGCAAACATCCCACGCCACAGGCGTAACCGCTGATCGGCATCGGGCATGGCAAAGTGCACCGAAGCCTGAAAACGCCGGGCGAAGGCTTCGTCGATATTGGCTTTCAAATTGGTCGCCAGGATCACCACGCCGGGATAATCCTCGACGCGCTGCAGCAAATACGATACCTCCTGATTCGCGTAGCGATCGTTCGAACTGCTGGTCTGTGTTCTTTTGCCGAACAACGCATCCGCCTCATCGAAGAAAAGAATCCAGTGTTTGTTGCTTGCTTGATCAAACACATTGGCGAGATTCTTCTCGGTCTCGCCGATGTATTTGGAGACCACCATCGACAGATCGATACGGTACACATCGACACCGGCGCTGGCGCCGATCAAGGTTGCCGTCAAGGTTTTCCCCGTTCCCGGCGGACCGTAAAACAAAGCGCGATAGCCCGGTTTGATATTCTTGCCCAGATCCCACTGCTGCAAGATGGTTTGTCCATGACGCAGCCAGGTGTTGATATTGTCGATTTCATCCATCACCTCCGGATCCAGCACCAGATCGTCCCAGGTCAGCGACGTGGTAATCAACTTGGCCGGGAAATTGACGCCATAATCCGGTTTGTCATGGCGTCCCAGCGTCAGCCGATTCAAGTACTCGACCGTCATCAGCAACATGGCGCTCAGAAACGGCTCATCGCTCGCGCTGTGCTCCACTTTGATAATCTGCTGCTTGCACAAATAATGATCGGGTTGAAACAAGCGCATTACGGCAAAACGTCTTACCAGATTATCACCCGCCAGAATAAAAACAGCCGTCTCGCACGTCGGCAAGAATCCGCTATGTCCCTTTCCTTTCCATCCGCCGAATTCGGTGAATCCACGCGCGGTTTCCTGGTTACCGAGCAAAAATGTATCCAGCACATGCGGCTGAATATGCGGCAGCAGCGCCAGAATGACCACCAGCCGCTCATCGAAACCCATAGCGTAATCCCGCACCAGACTCGCGTACTCCGATTGTTCCGCAGCAATATCCGGCGGCGGTAGCGTGTAAATATCCTGGATTGCACCTTCGCGGCAAAAATAAATATCGCAGCGCGCCGCCAGCACCGCCTTGAACCAGGCGATTTCCTTTTCCAGGATCGCTGCATTGGCATCGCTTTCCGTCATGACCGGCATTTTTTCAGTTATACGATTCATACGATCGATCAGCGCCACGTGACATGCACCGCCCGTTCCATCCAGCTATGCTTAATGACCGAATAGCTCCACGGCAAACTGTCCAGCAGCATATCGAACACGCCGGGCTCCACCGTCAAATACCACATCCCATCTTCTTTCAGCTGCAGCTTGCCCTTGCGTTGCAGAAACGTTTCCCGTAAGCCGCTGATGGAAGTATTGCCGATGGTTTGCCAGTTCTGAATCATGCCGCAGATCAGTCCTTCGATCGTTTCCTGCTCATGCACACTGATGTCGATCTCGCGGCAAATCGGAATCCCTGTTGTCACGCCGCATAGAATCTTATTCAACGTCAACTGATACTCCGGCGATCGGGTTTGCTCATTCACCATAAACTGCAACAAATGCACCGCGCGCTCGGCTGCACGGCGATCAACGAATGCCCCATCCTCGACCAGTTTCAGCATACCGAAAAGACGCGGCAAATACGGCGCAGCCAATACCTGACCGGCATTTTCGATATAAATCTCTTCGTACACGTCATCAGTGGATCGCACTCTTTTGAGCAAAGCATCCCAATCCAGCAACGGCGGCTTTTGCGCCGCTGATAATGCATTTTCCTCTGCCCGCGCAATCACCCGGCTTGAATCCTGATTCTCCTTTTCCATTCGCTGCGGTACAGCGGAAGTCTCCACCAGCATCCGCAATAAAGTACGAATCGCACCGGAGGCTTTGCGCTGCTCCAGCGCTTCATACCAAGCACGTAAGGTCACCTGCGGATCGGCTTCAGCCGTTAACTCACGGGCGAGTGCCTGCAAGTAGGCTGCCGGTGCGATATCGGTCGTATCCAATGTCAGCAAATACCGCAGACTGGCTGCCCATAAGCGCTGTTCCCATTGCTGCCGGTTGCTTTGCCCCGTCAGCTTGGTGATCCGGTATAGCGTATCCGCTTGCACCAGCAAATGTTCATTCCACAACGCCGCTTGCGGCGATAGCAGGTAAGCGATATCCATGCGGCTCGATTGCGGCAGTTTTTCCAGCCCATCGCGCACCGCTATCGTATGCAGTAACGCGCGCAAACGTTGCCTGAGTTCATCCGCTTCCATTGCCGTTGCCGTAACTGCAGATTGCTCACCGGTCAGTCCCGCCTTGTGCAATGCCGCTGTTATGCGTGCATACAGCGCCGTATGACCGGTGCGGATTTGCCGCGTTGAATCGGCAACAACTTTCGCATCTGCTTTTCCGGCTGTTTCCGCTCCTTTCGTTGCTTCCGTTCCGGTTTGCTTGTCCCAGTCCTGATGGTCAGTTTTGCTTCGATCGAGTGGCTGCCGCGCCAGTGCCGCGATCGCTTCCAGGTCGATCTCCCGTTCCTGCAGCAGGTCTTCCAATATCCGCCGGTAGTAGCTTTCTTGATCGTCCACGTGATCCGCTTGGTGTGTTATCGCTTGCAGGAAAGCCAGCCGGTCGGCGCCGCTGGCGGTGGATTTCATCCGCAGCAGTCGCTCGATCAGGCTGTGCAGTTCGATTGCGTTCAGTTGCGCTGCAATCGGATCGTAGTGGCCGTTGCGTAAATCTCGATAGAGTTGTTGCAGTTGTTCCGGGTGATCGGTTGCCAGCATTTCCAGCAGCGTGTGCAAATCGTGTTGTCCGGCGCCCGATTCGCCTGCCGTGAGGCGTTGCTGAAGTTCCCGGTAGGCGGCGCTGGCTTCGTTTGATTCCTGCGCGGGAGGCGCGCTTTCTTCTCCTGTCGTCCGGTACCATTCCGGCTCGCTGCCAATGAGTGTCCGCAACAGTGTCGCCAGCACGCCATCCGGTTCGCTGTGCTCCAGCACTTCTTGCCAGG
>JAFEEI010000072.1 GCA_018241205.1 Pseudomonadota bacterium | reverse complement strand
GCCGAGCTCGGTTTCCTGAGCTTGGATGAATTCACCGGTATCAAAATACAAGCCAGCGGCTGGGCCAGTCAAACCGGCGACATTGCCAATTAGGGAAACGCTGATTAATTCGGCGGATGAGATGAAGCACGAGGCGCACGGAACACAGCAACCGAGACATATCAATAAGATAGGCGAGGGAGCGAGTACCGCGCAACGAAGTGATTCGCTCGTATAGTCAATTAATCAGCGTTTCCCTAAAATGATTTCCAATATAGTCTTTACTATTCGATCATCCCTATGACTGCTCAACCGACAGCCGCAACACTTACCGCCGCGCTACCATTCAGCCGTTATGCGCAGCGCATATTGGACAGCGAACCGGCACGAAAAATCGCGCTGCAGGAAACGCTCCCGTTTCCTTTTCAGCGGGATGAAATGCAAGCCTTTCTGAATTCACAAGCCGGTCAAATTGCCGATGAGGAAACGTTGCATCGCATCCTGCGCGATCTGCGCAAACAAGTCATGCTCCGGCTAGCCATACGTGACATCAGCGGTCTGGCCGATTTAGCCGAAGTCATGTTGTGCATGACCGATCTCGCCGAAGTCACTGTCAATTTTGCGCTCAAGTATCACGAAAGCTGGTTGACCCAACCCGATCGTTTCGGACTTCCGCGCGACGAAAATAGCAACGCGATTCAGCATCTGCTGGTAGTAGCCATGGGGAAGCTGGGCGGCGGCGAGCTCAACGTATCGTCCGATATTGATTTGATCTTCGTTTATCCGGAAGATGGCGAAACCGATGGCGCCAAATCCATTTCAAACCATGAATTTTTTGCCCGCCTCGGCCGCAAACTGATCGCCAGCCTCAATGATTTGACTATCGATGGCTACGTCTTCCGGGTCGATATGCGGCTGCGCCCGCATGGTGAAAACAGCCCGTTAGCCATCAGCTTTCCCATGCTGGAAGAATATTTCATCAAGCAAGGACGGGAATGGGAACGCCATGCCTGGATCAAAGGCCGGGTAATTGCCAATCACACCGGCACAGACGCCGAATCGGTCTTGATGGAAAAAATTGTTCGGCCTTTCGTGTTCCGCAAATATCTCGATTTCAGCGCGTACGAATCGATGCGCAATTTACATGCGCAACTGCGCAAGGAAGTCGAACGCCGCGAAATGCACGACAACATCAAGCTGGGGCCGGGCGGTATTCGCGAAATCGAATTCATCACACAGGTTTTTCAATTGATTCGCGGCGGCCGCGATGTAGATTTGTGCATCCGTCCGACGCTCGGTGTTTTGCAACGCCTGCAAAAGAAACAGCAGCTCCCGGCAGAGACCGTTACGGAACTCACCGATGCTTACCGGTTCCTGCGCAAACTGGAACATCGCCTGCAATATCTCGACGATCAGCAAACACAAACCTTGCCGCTGAACGCGGATGACCAGAAACTGATCGCCACTGCGATGGGATTTTCCAGTTATACGGCTTTCATGGAACAGCTCGACATTCACCGGAAGGACGTAACGCGTCACTTTGAGCTCATTTTTGCCACTCCGCGGAAATCACCCGCGCATGACACGCTGGCCAATTTGTGGCAAACCGAAACGCAGGATGTTTCGCAAACGGAAGCCGCCGCCATGCAACTGAGCACACTCGGATTCAGTGATCCGGTCAAAATCTCGGAGCGGTTGCGATTGTTTTATCAGAGCAGTTTTTATCAGCAACTGCCTGCAACCAACCGTGAGCAAATTAATACCTTAATTCCCTTGCTGATTGAAGCTGTGGCTGGGCTGCCGCCGGTTGAAACCACGCTGGAACGCATGCTGCAATTGATGGAAAAAATCAGCCCGCAAGCATCGTATCTGGCGCTTCTGCTGGAACACCCGCACACCTTGCACCGCGTCGCGGAACTCGCCAGCATCAGCCGGTGGGCGAGCGACTATCTCGGGCGTCACCCTATTTTGCTGGATGAGTTACTGCGGCAAGATTCCCCTCACCCCGTTCCCGACTGGCATGCCCTCAGTAACGAACTCGCTTATCAGTTGAATCATGTCAACAATCCCAAGGAGGACGTCATTGAGTGGCAGATGGACGTTTTGCGTCACTTTCAGCACGCCCAAGCATTCCGGCTGCTGGTTACCGACTTGGAAGGCTCATTGTTGCTCGAGACGCTCAGCGATCATCTGACCGCATTGGCCGATCTGATATTGGAAACAGTACTGAACCTGGCCTGGAGCGGCTTAAAAAAACGCCACCGGGAAAAGCCCGCGTTTGCAATCATCGGCTACGGCAAACTGGGCGGCAAAGAATTGGGTTATGTTTCCGATCTCGATTTGGTTTTTCTCTATGCAGACGATCATCCCGATGCTGCGGAGATCTATACCAAACTGGGACAAAGCGTCAACGCCTGGCTCACTCGGCACACGTCGGCCGGTCTGCTGTACGAAACCGATCTGCGCCTGCGCCCCAATGGCGCTTCCGGCTTGCTGGTCAGTTCAATGGAAGCGTTCGCGCAATACCAGCACCATCAAGCCTGGGTCTGGGAACATCAAGCATTAACCCGGGCACGTTTCGTAGTCGGCAATCGGCAAGTTGGTGATATTTTTGAAAACACACGCAAAGAAATTTTGTGTAAACCGCGCAATCTGATTGATCTCAAAGAGGATATATTGAGAATGCGCGAGAAAATGCTGGAGGCTCATCCGAATCCAACACCGTTGTTCGACATCAAACATGACCGGGGCGGTATCATCGACGTCGAATTCATCGTGCAATACTTGGTGCTTGGATACGCCAGCCGTTACCCGGAATTAACTGGAAACATTGGCAATATCGCACTTCTTAAACTTGCGGGAGAGCTAATGCTCATTCCCAAAGACACCGCCGGAAAAGCACGCTCCGCTTATCGCGAGTTCCGGCGCATTCAGCACCGTCTGCGATTAAACAGCGATGCCGATATGGCAGGCAATGCACCCAGTGATGGTCAAACACAAAAATTTACTCGGATGGAAGGCAGTCATATAACAGACGACCGCGTGGCGGTACTGGCGTTATGGGAGGAGGTCTTTGGGAATTGAAAGCTCACGCCATCAAAATTCCCGCTAATTCATTCAAATATAAAATTAAGATATCGCTACGAATGCTTACAAGCCAACTGAACTTTAATTTGTAACAATTGACCAACTATGCAGTTTAAAATTCTGGCACGATTTCTGCTATAGACACCACACACACGTGGTGTGCCTTACTCAACCTAAAGGAGAACAACAAATGCAACAAGTACAAAAAGGTTTTACCCTGATTGAATTAATGATC
Organism: Pseudomonadota bacterium; assembly: GCA_018241205.1. Classification (GTDB taxonomy): domain Bacteria; phylum Pseudomonadota; class Gammaproteobacteria; order Burkholderiales; family Nitrosomonadaceae; genus Nitrosomonas. The sequence continues at coordinate 5,609 of JAFEEI010000072.1, read as the reverse complement.
GTTGTCGCTATTATTGGTATTTTGGCTGCGGTGGCGGTGCCTGCTTATCAGACTTACACCCTAAAAGCGAAGTTTACTGAAGTAGTCATTGGTACATCAGCCATAAAAACTGCTGTAGAGATATGTGCTCAAGACTTAGGTACTGTGACAGGCTGCACAGATGGATCTAATGGTATTGCAGCAGTAACAACCGCTGGCAATATTAGTTCGATAGCAACTACAGATGGTGTAATTTTAGCAACCGCGATAAGTACAAATGGACTGGGTGGCCAGACTTATACCCTCACCCCCACATTCGCTGCCGGTAAAGTAACCTGGGTTAAGGGCGGCACTTGTCTTACTGGATCTCCAGTCATATGCTAGCCTGAAAATCAATAAACAGCCCCGTGGCAAAACCACGGGAAATTACGAGCCAAAAAATAGATCACCAGTGTTCCTTCTAAAAAGCCAAAAACCGCCATTGAATATACTATGGCGGTTTTTTACTTGTTGGCATAAAATCATTCATGCACTAACACCAACAATCTATTCCTCCCTCCACCAATACAGAATTGCACAGTAAAATTTAAGAATTGAATTTCAGATTTTTGGTAGAGCTCTACTCACACTTCGTTCCACGTAACATTACTACACTGATTCTGTACTTACACTGCACAGCAAATTACGACATAATGTGACAATTTCCGTCACATTTATTGCAGTAACTTGGAAATGCTATCGCACACACAAATCAAGCAACTTACTTGATACACACCACCCGCACTTGATGAATATCCGTAATTCCCTGTAAAACCTTTTCAATCCCGTCCTGTTTCAACGTCCGCATGCCATCCCCCAGGGCCGTCACCAGCATATCCGCAACACGAGCACGTTCTTGAATATCCTTTTTCAACGCATCAGTAGCCGTCATCAATTCGTGCAATCCCACACGGCCGGAGTAGCCGGTGCCAGCACAATCATCGCAGCCTACCGCTTTATATAATGTAATCTGGCCATCACCATCGCCATATCGTTCGAACCATTGCTGGCGAATTTCCTGATAGGCGGCCTCCGGATTCGCTTTGAAGTGCTCGATATTTTTTAATTCTTCGCAGTACTCTTCTAGTAGCGCGTTGATCTCCCGCTCGCTGGCCACATGCGACTCCTTGCATTTGCATAACCGTTTTGCTAGACGCTGCGCCAGAACACCCAGTAGCGCATCGGCAAAATTGAACGGATCCATCCCCATATCCAGTAAACGTATGACCGATTCCGGTGCACTATTGGTGTGCAATGTCGCCAAAACCAAATGTCCAGTTAGTGAAGCCTCGATGCCGATACTGGTAGTTTCCTTGTCACGCATCTCACCCACCATGATGATATCGGGATCGGCCCGCAAAAAAGATCGCATGATGATCGGGAAGGTCAATCCTGCTTTGACATTGATTTGCACCTGACGCAAGCCTTTTTGTGTAATCTCCACTGGATCCTCTGCGGTCCAGATCTTGGTATCATTGCGGTTGAGGTACTTCAAAACTGAGTGGAGCGTTGTGGTCTTACCGGAACCCGTCGGGCCGCACACAAAAAATAACCCGTAGGGTTTACTGATGATTTTTTTCAGTTCTTCCAGATTATGCGGAGTAAAACCCATTTTTTCTAGCGGGATCGGCTCGCCCACCGCAAGAATCCGCATCACGACATCTTCTACGCCACCCGCCGAGGGTAAGGTTGCAACGCGCAATTCGATATCCAATGGTGCAAATTTTCTGAATTTGATTTTACCGTCCTGCGGTTTACGCTTCTCGGAAATATCCATATCACACATAATCTTGATCCGTGTCACCAAGGAGTTTCGATAGCCCGCAGGAATCTCGATGTAAGGCATCAACGAACCATCCTTGCGAAAACGGATCTTGGTTTTCTCTTTTCCAGGAAACGGTTCAATATGAATGTCCGAAATGCCCATCTTATAGGCATCAATGATGATTTTATTGACAAGTTTAACCAGTTCGTTGTCGGTAGCTGCGGAAGATTCTTCTATCTCGGCGTTCGCTTCTTCAATATCTTCCGCACCCAGATTAGTCAGCATCTCATTGATATCGCCTGTACTGATCTCGTCAGAGCTGCCGCCATAGAACTGTTCGATCGTCGCATTAAATTCGCGCTGGGTGGTAACTGCATAAATAATTTTCTGTTTGGGAAAAATCGTATGGGCAATGCGCTGTGTTTTAATCCGCTCCGGATCGAGTGTTAGGATCACTAAACCATCTTGACCATCATCGATGGGAAGCAGAGCATTGCTCTCAACATAGTCTCTTTTAAAATTTTTGAGCAGATCAATCGGTTTGACCCGATCTGCTTTGAACGGCTCATACGTTACTTGAAAAAATGAAGCAAGCGCTTTGCCAATGAGAGGCAAACCAATCTGGAATTCCTCAATCAATATATCTTCGACATCGCATCCTTTTTTACGCGCCGAACGCGTCGCCAACTCCAATTCAGCGGCAGAAATCTGGGCATCAAAAATCAGATAATCATATTTTGATTTCAGCAATTGAACAGGCTTCTGGCGTTGCCTAAATGCAATCGCGAGCACACGGCAAATTTCCACCACACATTCAACGATTTCAGTTGTGAATAGCTCATTACGCCTGTTATTAATCACCTGAACCACACCAATCAACTCCCGGCTATCAGCACTTAGAATCGGTACCGCCAGCATCTGCTTGGTCCGATAACCGGTACGTTTGTCGACCTCATTAGAAAAAGCAAGCACTGGGTTAATTTTTTTTAACTCGCTCTTATCGTAAACATCCGCAATATTGATAGCTTTTTTTTGCAAGGCGGCATAACCGATAATACTTTTCTCCGTCACCGCTAGTTTTAGATCCTGAAAAGAATCAAATCCTGTTTTAACCCGGGAAACAAAAAATGATTTGTCGTCACTCAGCGAATAAATAGTAAACCGGTCCGCATCTAGTAACGTGCAAATATCCTTACTAACCTCCAGCATGATTTCATCGACATCGTTGGCAGCTTGTATTTTATTGATAACAATCTGGAGATTCTTGGAAAAAGCCGATTCGTTTGTGCTGCTCGCACTATTTTTTTGTGGTTGTATCGTTGTAATTGTACCCATGGCATCGCTTCCTAAAATTCAAATAATTGATTGTTCTCAAGGCGGCGTGGATTATATTTTCCGGCGCATTGCTGTATTTCTTCCATAATGACGTCGACTTCACCCGGTTTCAGGTGCGTAATAAATATCTCCACGTTCCGTTCCAGTTTTTCCAATTCTTCCGCCAGTAAGCTGGGACATAAATGCCGGGACCTGATCGCAATATCCCTTTTCTGATTGCAGAAGGCGGTTTCAATGATTAAATACTTCAGATTCGTGATCTTATTAACGGCCATCCACAGTGCATCATTAGTCGTTGTATCGCCAGAAAAAACGAGACTGGAACAACCTGAGTTCAGTTGATAGCCGACAGTAGGAACAGTATGGTTTACAGGCAATGGTGCAATCATGCGCCCATTGAGGAAAGTCGGATCGTCCAGCGACAATGTCTGGTAACGCATATAAGGAGAATTGTCATTGGGAATCTTTGTAAAATCCGGCCAGAGATGCCAGTTGAACAAATGCTTTTGCAGCGTATCCAGCGTAGGCTGGATGGCATGAATCGTTATCGGTCTGTGGCGCAGTGAACCGACGGTATCAACGAGAAAAGGAATAAAAGCGACATGATCCAAGTGTGCATGTGTAACAAAAATATGATCGATTTTGATCATTTCTGCTAAGCTCAGATTACCGACACCGGTTCCGGCATCGATCAGCACATCGTCATCCAGCAGCATTGCCGTGGTTTGTTCGCCGCTCCCTATCCCTCCGCTACACCCCAAGATCCTGAGCTTCAAAAGATTGACCCTTGAAATTCATCACTTCATCAATAACACAGGAGTTTCTGCCAGTTGCATCACTTTGCTGGTTACCGACCCCAGCAACAGACCTTGTATACCGCCTTTGCCACGCGGCCCCATGACGATCTGGTCAAATTGCTTCTCACTGGCAAACCGGACAATCGTTTCGGCCGGATCGCCGACTACAATGTGATACTGATAGGCAATCCCCGCTTGATCGAGTAAAGCACGTGTGCTTTGCAGGCTCTTCAATCCTTCTTCCTGGTGATATTGCTTAATATCCGCTTGATTGATGAACAACGAGACATTGCCATGCAGCGGAGGTTGCACACTCAATAAATGCAGCTCCGGTTTTTCCTTATACCAGCCGAATAAAGCAATGAAATCGGTCACTGCTTTGTTGGCGTTATCCGAACCATCCACAGGTAATAAAATTTTCAGCATGATCGATCTCTCAAATTTTTATGCAAATCTAGTGCTTGGGTTTGTCATTAGCCAAGTCTTCCAATGGCTCCAGCTTAGCGGGTTTCCGCGCAGCCAACATTTTACCCGCAACGATAACCAGCAAGGCAACCGAAGCCGGTGCAATCCACTGGAGATACTTCGCCTCGCTACTGACCCACTCTTTGGTGATCACATCGGTAACCGCCATATCCCCGGCAATCCATCCCAATAATCCAGCACCGATCGCAATCGTCACCGGATAACGATCCATGACTCTCAGCACCATCTGACTGCCCCACACAATGATCGGTACGCTGACGACCAAACCGAAAACTACCAGCCCAATGTCATCCTTGGCTGCACCGGCAATGGCGATGACATTGTCCAGGCTCATCACCGCATCCGCCACGATGATCGTTTTGATCGCGCCGATTAACGTCGTGCTGGCATCGATCTCATGCGACCCTTCCGCTTCGGGTTGCAGCAACTTGATGCCGATCCACACCAACAGGATCGCACCGACGATCTTAAGATAAGGCATCGTCAACAAATTCAGGGCAAAAAAGATCAGTACCACGCGCAGTGCGATGGCGCCAAAAACACCCCAAAAAATACCCAGTTTACGCTGCTGCTCCGGCAAGCGCCGGCATGCCAGCGCGATCACTACGGCGTTGTCGCCGCCGAGCACGATATCGATTGCAATAATTTGTAACACAGCAACCCAGAATTGCGGACTATCAAGAGCCATTTATTTTTCCTGACAAAAATTTCAAACCAATAAGAATAGAACTAGCGGATTTTCTATGCCTTGTCTTTGTCTTGAACCCCGATAAACTTCAAGAGTTCATTTTTTTGCTGCAAGGTATCGTTATAACCCAGTTCGATCAAATCACGGCAGAAGGGAACTTCAAATAAAACATAGCTGAGCAGCGTCGAACCATTCGGCCCCATGGCACCAATCGCGCGATACAAATACCGCATGATCCATGGCAATGTATGCGCATATTTTTGTGCGATTTCGTTGATTCCCTCGCTCGGCGCGATCATCATCGATTCGACCGGACGCAACGGTATATTTTTGGCTTTAAGCGCTTCGGGCGGAATCAATTTTAGCGTCTCATTGATACGCAGCAAACGCTCCAGATCGACATCCAGGCTATCGACAAAAATGCTGTTCAACGCATGCCCGGCAATCTGCGCAAAAGGCGGATAACCTGATGCACTCATCCGTTTGGGCTCGTCGGTCACAGGTTTGCGCACGCCAATGA
>JAFEEI010000071.1 GCA_018241205.1 Pseudomonadota bacterium | reverse complement strand
GCGCGCGCACGCCTTGATGGAATCGATGCAGCAAGCCAATCTGCCGGGCATCATCGATCTCACGCCGGGAATCCGCTCGCTGCAAATTCATTTCGATGCGCAAATCCTGCCGCGCGATGATTTACTGAAATTTTTGCTCGCCGCAGAACAATCGTTGCCGGATAGCGCCAGCATGACGGTGCCGTCGCGCATCGTGCACCTGCCGCTATCCTGGGACGATGCGGCAACGCGTCTAGCGATCGAGAAGTACATGCAATCGGTGCGCAGCGATGCGCCGTGGTGCCCGAGCAATATCGAATTCATCCGCCGCATCAATGGGCTGGATAGCATCGAGGAGGTACATCGCATCGTGTTTGACGCCAGTTATCTGGTGCTGGGTTTGGGCGACGTGTACTTGGGCGCACCGGTCGCCGTGCCGGTCGATCCGCGCCATCGCCTGGTCACCACCAAATACAATCCGGCGCGCACGTGGACGCCGGAAAATGCCGTGGGCATCGGCGGCGCGTATTTATGTATTTATGGCATGGAGGGCCCGGGCGGTTATCAATTCGTCGGCCGCACGCTGCCGGTATGGAACCGCTATCGCCAGACCGCCGATTTCAAGGATGGCAAACCGTGGCTATTGCGGTTCTTTGACCAGATTCGTTTCTATCCGGTCAGTGAAAGCGAATTGCTGAAACTGCGTAAGGATTTCATCAGCGGGCAATTTAAACTGCACATCGAAGAAACTGCGTTCAGCTTGCAGCAACACCATCAATTTCTGCAGCAAAATGAAACCGCGATCAATGACTTCAAAGCCCGGCAACAAGCCGCTTTCGAAGCCGAGCGCGAGTGCTGGAAGATCAACGGTCAAGCGGAATACGTCAGTGAATTCGATCTGGACGAAGCCGATGCGCAAAGCGAATTGGATCTGCCCGAAGACAGTCATGCGGTCGCTGCGCCGGTTACCGGCACGGTATGGAAAATATTGGCGGCGGAAGGGCAGCAGGTCAGTACAAGTGATGTTTTGATCGTCGTCGAAGCGATGAAAATGGAAATTGCCGTGGAGACCCCGGTAAGCGGCACAATCAAGCGCATTTTGTGCCGCCAGGGTGAAAGTATCGCCGCCGGGCAACTCCTGGTGATTTTGCAAAAAGATTAAGGAAGAACTGCAAAATTGAAATGAAAAAAGAATACTGGCTGGAACGCTGGCAGCGGAATGACACCGCTTTTCATCAGAGCGAAATCAATCCTTATCTGCGCGAATTCTGGCCGCGTTTGCAACTAAGCCCGGCCAGCACGGTGCTTGTGCCGTTATGCGGGAAAAGCCGCGATATGCTGTGGTTGCGTCAACAGGGACACGCGGTGCTGGGTGTTGAATTAAGCGCCATCGCGGCGCAGGCATTTTTCACCGAGAATAAATTGGTATTGCATAGCGATGCGGGTGACCGGTTCACGCATTTGGAAGCAAATGGCGTGCACGTTTGGTGCGGTGATTTTTTCGATTTAACCGCCCAAGACACCGCAGCCGTCAGCACCGTATACGATCGCGCCGCATTGGTAGCATTGCCGCCGGATATGCGCCAGCGCTATGCACATCATCTGCTGCGGATTCTTCCGCTGGGCACGCGAATCCTGCTCGTCACGCTCGATTATCTGCAACATGAAATGGCCGGTCCGCCTTTTGCGGTGTCCTTCGATGAGGAACTGCACTTTATGGAGCTCGCGCGGAAATCACGCTGCTATCGCAACAGGATATCCTCGCACAAACCCCGCGTTTTCAGGAGCGCGGATTAAGCCGGTTACAGGAATGTGCGATTCTGCTGGAAACATGCGTACGATGACTGTGGCTAAACCGGCAGGCTTATGCTTTTTTCTTTTCTTCCTGCTCAAACAACAATTGTTCAAATACCGGCTGCGCGACTGGGGTCGAATAGAGAAAACCCTGCACATAATCACAGCCGAAATGCGCCAGCAAATCTTTCTGCGCTTCGGTTTCAACGCCTTCCGCAATGGTTTTGATATCCAGTTTATGCGCCATGACGATGATCGCTTCCACCAGCGCGCGATCAGTGGCATTGGCCATCAACTGATGCACGAAGGAGTAATCGATCTTGAGAAAATCGATATCGAATTTTTTTAGGTAAGAAAGCGAGGAAAATCCCGTGCCGAAATCGTCGATGGAAACTTCAACGCCGCTATTGCGCAACTCCAGCAAATTCTGCTGTACCACATCGGAATCCTGCAACAACAGACCTTCGGTAATCTCCACGTTGATACAATCCCCGGGCAAACCAAGTTGGGCCAGATTGTCGAGCCAGTGATAGCCGTTTATATGTTTAAATTGAACCGGCGAAATGTTCACGCTGATTTGCACGATGTAACCGAGCTTATTGCGGCACCGGTCGATTAGATCGATCGACCGCTTGAACACCATTTCGCCGATTTCCAGAATTAACCCGCTCTCTTCCGCTAAAGGAATAAATACAGCCGGGCTGATCATGCCTCTTTTCGGATGTTTCCAGCGCAGCAGCGCTTCCGCCTTGACGATGCGTTCACTGCACAATTCCAAAATCGGTTGATAAAAAACATGCAGCTCATTCTTTGCGATGGCCTGGCGCAAATCATGCACCAGCATCATTTTTTCATGCGCTTCCTGCTGCATGGAAGGCGTAAAATAACAAAAACGGTTGCGCCCGCCGAGCTTTGCCGCATACATGGCTTGATCGGCATGTTTCATCAAGCTTTTCCTATCGATTCCGTCGCGTGGATAAAACACGATGCCGACACTGGTGGAAATGTAGTAATTAGCCCGGTTGTTCTTGAATTTTAGCGGCCTATTCAACTCCTGCGTGATTCGCTGCACAAAGATCTCAACAGGTCCGGCATCGCCGCAATTCGATAAAATAACCGCGAATTCATCCCCACCCAAGCGGGCGACGATAGCGGTTTCACCGGCGCAGGATTTGATACGGGACGCTACTTCCTTCAGCAATTCATCGCCTCTATCATGTCCCAGCGTATCGTTGATATCCTTGAAATGATCCAAATCCAGCAGCAGCAATGACAACGGCTTCTTACCGCGCTGCGACTTTTTGATTCCCTGATCCAGAAGCTCCTTGAACAGATTGCGATTGGGTAAGCCGGTTAATGGATCGTAGTTGGCTTGAAACAGAATGATTTCGTCTTTCTTCTTTTTCTCGGTGATATCGGAAAATTGCGCAACATAGTAATGTGCGCGCCCGTCCGGATAACGGATGACACTGATATTGAGCCATTTGGCATGAACCGTGCCATCCTTTCGCCGGTCCCACACCTCACCTTGCCAATAGCCTTGCTGCAAAAGCTTGTGCCAAATTTCCTGATAAAAAGCTTCATCGTGCCGGTCCGAGCGGAACATTACAGGATCTCTGCCCAGAACATCCGCCAATTCATAGCCGGTCATGCGGGTAAAGGCTGGATTTACTTGGATGATACGGTTATTCTCATCCATCACCATAATGGCTTCACTACTCGATTGATAGATTGCCGCTGCCAGACGCATCGAGTTGCTTGTCTGCTTTTGCTTGGAAATATCCTGATAAATACCGAGCACACCGATAATTTCCTTGTTTGTGCTCAATAGCGGTACCTTGGAAGTTTCTATCCAGATCATTTCCCCGGCGGCATTGTTCAATGGCTCCTCGTAATAAAGCATGGGATTCCCTGAACTAATCACTTGCCGGTCGTCATTCCGGTAGTGATCCGCCTGCTCTCTGGTCCAGCTTAACTCATAGTCGACCTTACCGATGATTTCCTGCGGCGATGCCATCCCGGCATCGTGTGCAAACATGGGATTACACCCGAGATAACGCGATTCCTTATCTTTCCAGAAAATACGTGCCGGGACTGTGTCAACGATGGTTTTCAACAGGCTGCGCGACTCCGCCAGTTCCGTTTCTTTCATTTTCTGGCCGGTTATATCGGTGATCGTACCCACATAACCCCGGACATCGCCATTCTGATCGTATTCCGCCTGCGCTTGCCCCAGAATCCAGGTGGTTGTTTGCTGCTTTGTCTGAAAGCGATATTCGGATATAAACCGCTGCTGCTGCCGTATCGCTTTATTCCATTCCCCGCTCACTTTCTCCCGGTCTTCGGGATGAATGGCCGTTGTCCAGCCATGCCCCATTGCCGCGGCAGCATCCAAACCGGCTATTTCGCACCAGCGTTCGTTTACGTACAGACATCGACCGGCTGCATCGGTGCGAAAAATGCCGACCGGGGCAGCTTCCGTGAGGCTGCGGAAAAGCTGTTCATTTTCACGCAGTGCGATTTCCATCTGCTTTTGCCGGGTAATATCGACAAAGACACCCTGCCAGCGCGTATTGCCGTCCGCCTCGCGCTGCGGTATCGAATGACCGCGCAGCCATTTCTCTCCTGACGATGTTTGCACCGGAAATTCGCAAAACCACGGCGTCAGTTTTTCCATTGAGTCCCGGATAGATTCCTCAAAACCCGGTAAAGCCTGAGCCGGCACCATTTGAAATAGAATTTCGACATCCGCCATACATTCAGCCGCAGCGCATCCGGTTAAACCGGCAATGCCTTCGCTCATGAAAGGAAGTGAGCGGTGACCCTCGGCATCCACGCAAAACTCATAGACCGCACCCGGCAGGCTGGCGACAAGATTGCGAAAACGCCGTTCGCTTGCTTGCAATTCGGTGGTCTGCTGTATCACGGTATGTTCAAGATCCGCTTTCAGCGCTAGAATCTCAGCTTCCGCCGCCTTACGCTCCGTGATATTGCGGAATATGCCACGCGTTGCGACCGGTTTACCGTTTACGCTGTATAAACTGACATTGCCTTCCACAATAATGGTGAGTCCGCTTTTTGTCAGAAAGGGTATTTCAATTAATCCGGTATGTTCGCCCGCCATGATGCGCTGCATGAATTTCTGGCACTGCACATGATGATCCGGATGAATGACACTGAAGATATTCAGCGCCGCCACTTCATCCGGCGTATAATCCAGCGCTTCACGCCAAGCACGATTCACAAAGAGAAGACGGCCATCCAGCGCAACACTCTGAATCAGATCTTTGGTGTCATCGAACAATTCGCTTAATTGTTCTTCACTCAAAACAATGGAAGCTGGAATTGCCGTATCGCTATTCGCAGGATCTTCCGGAATCTGATCGTCACTATTCATTCAGCTAATTTACACAACAAATAAGAAGTTTTTTGTAGTTAAGTTTTTGTAAGTAAAAAAATCTATGTAGCATAAAAGAATAATTTTTCTCTAAAAAACTCTCTGATTATAATGGCTATACAACCGCTAAAAAATTATCCTATTGAATTCTGCTAAAAAACATTTTTTATCACTATCAACAAGAAAATTGATCAAAGTTAAAAGTAATTTGTCCTCCTTGTGATAAAAGTCACAACCATTATTTGGATATAGGGGTATATTCCCTCACTGTTTTCATCTTCAAAGGTACTCAGTAGGTATTAAACTTAAAATCAGTTAGCGCAATACCGATAGAAATATCGAAGCCGGAATGTAAAAATTGTCGTGATACTTTTACTGAGGAAGATGTTTTACATTCGACCGCAGCTGCGCTGAATGATTTTATGACGAGGCCCTTTAATCCCTATTGCTTGCAATAGGGATTTTTTTTGCCCTCATCTAATCGATTACCAGTACAGGCGTTATTGCCAGTTGCTGGCTAATGGTATTGGCCGCAATTTTTGCGACGGTGTGATCGGGATAAGGGCCTGCGTGGATTTTATACAACCCCTTATTTTTTGTAATGCTGACAGTATCCTTGAGTGAAGGAAGTTTTTTCTGTACCTGCGTGAGAAAATTATGCGCATTATCCTGTGAACCAAACGCGCCTAATTGCAGATAAACCATATTCATCATCGCATCACTATCCGTCGCAGCTTGCGATACAGGTGGCTTGACAACAGCCAGTGTCGAATCATCCGGCACAATGCTTTCAACTTCGACGCGGCCGCTACCACCCGCCAATATACCTAATTTGTATGCTGCGGTATACGACAAATCGATCAATCGATCGGACAAAAATGGCCCGCGATCATTCAGACGCACGATAACGGATTTGCCATTATCCAAATTGGTCACCCGGGCATAACTGGGCAGCGGCAGCGTAGGATGAGCCGCCGTCATGGCATACATATCGTAGACTTCACCCGAGGCGGTATTGTTGCCATGATAGCGGCGGCCATACCAGGAAGCGACGCCGCGTTTTTTATACGGCGTTAATTCCGTCATCGGTTTAAATTGCTTTCCCAGTGCAACATAAGGTTGCATATTGGCCTGCCGCAACGGTTCGGCTTTGGGTACGGCATCCGGAACCAAATGCAAATCGGATGGCGGATTATCCTCCGGACCATCATCCAGATAGTACCCGCCTCCTTTTCTTGCCATTGAACCGGAATTCTTTCCGGCGTCCGGCATTGCTGCAATCCATTTATTTTTTTGCTTGGATGCGGTGATAGTACCGGGGTAGTGCGGCGTGCTGCTGCACGCGGTCAGCACTGCCAAAACGACTGCGGATGCCATGCCACTTGCCGGAAAAGTTCTTAGAGGTAAATATTTACGCGCTTCTTGGAATCTGGGATAAAGGCTTTTCATGTCTTTACTAATTTAGGATGTGTCTGAATACTCATCAAAATACCAAAACCGAGCAGCATTGTCACCATCGACGTGCCACCGTAACTGATCAACGGCAGCGGAACGCCGACGATCGGAAGGATACCACTTACCATGCCCATGTTAACGAAAATATAGGTGCAGAAAGTGAGTGTAATTGAACCGGCAATCAGCCGGGTAAATTGCGTCGAAGCATTGCCGGTAATCACCAAACACCGTCCGATCACCAGCAAATACAGCAGTAACAATACAGTATTACCCATCAATCCGAATTCTTCGGAAAAAACAGCGAAAATAAAATCCGTGCTTTGTTCCGGCAAAAAATCCAGCTGCGTCTGCGTACCGTTTTGCCACCCTTTACCGGTAACCCCGCCGGAACCGATCGCGATGGAAGATTGGATGGTGTGGTAACCGGCACCGAGCGGATCCTGCGAAGGATCAAGCAAGGTAATGATGCGCTTGCGCTGGTAATCATGCATGACCGTCCAGAATACCGGCAAACTGCCCGCCGCCGTTATCCCCAATCCGGCAATGATGCGCCAAGACAATCCCGCCAGAAACAGCACGAAAAAACCGCTGGCTGTAATCAGAATGGCCGTGCCGAGATCGGGCTGCCGCAAAATCAGCAAAACCGGCAGCAATAGCAGCACCGCCGCGCCTAAATAATCTCTCAAACGCAATGCGGTTTCATGTTTGTCGAAATACCAAGCCATCATCAACGGTATCGCAATTTTCATCAATTCGGAAGGTTGAATGCGCGTCACGCCGATGTTCAACCAGCGCCTGGCGCCATTATTGATTTCACCGAATAACGCAACGCCGATCAACAAAACCAGACCCAGGATATACATGGGCAAGGCCAGCCGCATCATCTGCTGCAGGGGAATATTCGCAACCAGCCACATAATCACCAGTGCCACTAACATATTGACCATTTGATTGCTGACTCTGGCGATATTCGCCCCGGTCGCGCTGTAGAGCACAACCAGCCCTACCGCCATCAACGCCAATATACCAATCAGCAAGAAGCTATCGACATAGCGTGTCAGAAAGTGCCAGATTTTTTTAATTTCGGTCATGCTGGAGAAATTCAATAGACTGCGCGATGCAGTCCGTGATTATTACCGGCTCTCATTGTTCATAAATGCTCATGATCATGATCCGCAACCGGCTCCGACAATTGGGCAACGGCTGCTTCAGCCGGTTTTCCCAACAGGAAATAATCGAATACTTGCCGCGCGATTGGTGCCGCAGTAGAACCGCCGGTGCCGGTATTTTCAACCAAAACCGCCAACGCGATCTTAGGATTTTCCGCTGGTGCATAGGCGATAAACATCGCGTGATCGCGGTGCCGCTCGTTGATCGCCTTTTCATTGTAGCGTTCGCCCTGTTTGATCGCGATCACTTGCGAAGTGCCGGTTTTACCGGCAAAGGCGTAAGCCGCATTGGCGCCGGCTTTGGCCGCCGTGCCGCCGGGACGGGTGACATCCACCAGCGCATTCTTGACGACTTCCAGATTCTTCGGCTTCATGTACACGCTGTACAGCAACTTCGCCGGAATGTCTTCAACCTCTCCGGTTTGACTGTTTTGTATCTGCTTCACCAAATGTGGCGCATACGCCTTGCCGTTATTGGCAATGATCATGGTGGCAAAAGCCAGCTGGAGTGGCGTCGCTAGATTGTAACCCTGGCCGATGGATACGGAAATGGTATCGCCAGCATACCACTTCTGCTTATATTGACTCATCTTCCAGGCGGACGAAGGCAGCAGTCCGGCCACTTCGCCTTCAATATCGATGCCGGTTCTTTTTCCCAATCCGAACTGGCCGATAAAGCTATGGATATTGTCGATCCCGAGATCGTTGGCAAGACTGTAGTAGTAGGTATCGCAAGAAACGACCAGCGATTTGTGCAAATCAACCCGGCCATGCCCGCCTGGTTTCCAGTCGCGGTAGCGGCGATCCACCCCCGGTAAGGAAAAATAACCGGGGTCACTCATGCTGTATTCCGGCGAGCGTTTTCCCAGCTCCAGCGCCGCCAGCGCCATGAATGGCTTGAACGTCGAGCCGGGCGGATAAACACCGCGTAACGCCCGGTTGTTGAGCGGCCGGTCGATGGAACCGTTCAGCAGATTCCAGTTTTCCTGATCGATACCGCCGATGAACAGATTATTGTCGTACCCCGGCTTGCTGACAAACGCCAGCACTTCACCGTTATTCGGATCCAACGCAACCAGCGCGCCGCGGCGTTCGCCGAACGCTTTTTCGGCAGCCTCCTGCAATCCGAGATCGAGGGACAAGATCAGATTGTTGCCCGGAACCGGCGATGTCCGTGATAAAACACGAATTGAGCGGCCTGCGGCGTCGGTTTCCACTTCCTCAAAACCGGCGATACCATGCAATTGTTTTTCATAGCTTTGCTCAATGCCGATTTTGCCGATGTGCTGCGAGCCGCGATAGTTATGCAATTCACCGTTGCGCTCCAGTTGCTCGAGATCCTGATCATTGATACGGCTGATATAACCGATGATGTGCGACACAATTTCCTTCTCGGGATATTGACGCAGCACGCGCGCCTTGATTTCGACACCCGGAAAACGGTAGCGATTCACCGCGAACGTTGCAATTTCCTCATCCGTCAAACGGCTGCGCACGGGCAGGCTCTTGAATCGTTTGCTCTCTTTAAGCAATTTCTTGAAACGCTGACGGTCTGTCGGCGTTATCTCGATAATCTCGGCCAGTTTATTCAATGTCGTTTCCAGGTCCTCGATTTGACTGGGTATGACTTCTAGTGTGTAGGCCGAATAATTTTGCGCCAAAATCCGCCCGCTGCGATCATAAATCAGGCCACGGTTGGGAACCAGTGGTGAAATAAAAATCCGGTTTGCTTCCGCCAGCGTGTAATAGTGCTCCTGCTGGATAACTTGCAAATAATAAAAACGCGCATACAAAATCAAAAACAGGATCAGTACAAACCCAGCACAAACGCTGAGACGGAAACGAAATTTATGTAACTCAGCGGGATGATTTCTCAGTTCGACATGTTGCTTCATAACGCATCAGGATCTGGTTTCTGTTTCAGCAGCCATTTTAATAGATAGGAAGCCGGCGCCCACAACAATACTCCCGTCACGATCGGCAAATAGTAATGCCAATCAGGCAAGAGAGCATCGCTCAATACCGCGACCAAAACGATAACCCATTGCATCATCAATAAAATCAGGGCAATCTGCGGTGCCTGCCGGAGCGGATTAAACAACCGCAAGCGCCGTCCGAAAATTTGCGTCAGATAAATCACCACGCAGTAGGCCAGCGCATGTTGTCCCAACACTCCGGCGTTGCCGGCATCCATCAGCAATCCCATGCCAAAAGCGATACTCATGCCCATTTTATACGGGTAATTGATGTTCCAGTACGCCAGCGCCAGCGCCAGAAAATCAGGGCGCAATACTAGAATATCACCTTGCAGCGGTAAAAAATTCAGTATCAGCGTAACGATCAAACTGGCGGCGACAAACCAATTACTGGCAGGCGCATGTACATCCTCCTGCGCGATGTAATGCTCTTTATTCAATTGCTCATTTTTAATTTTTTCCGGATTCAATTACCGATTTCTCTTGAGTGTCATGAGATTCCGGCTGCACCAGCGCCAGAATCAAAACTTGCCGGTTCCGGTCCACACCGGCAATGGGTGTGCTGATAATTTGCGCGAAATCGCCCGTCGGATCCCGTTCGATTCGTAACACCGTTGCAACCGGAATGCCGGGAGGATATACACCGCCGATTCCGGAAGTCACCAGTAAATCACCCTGTTGAATATCCGTGTTCACCGACAAATAGCGCAATTCCAATTCGTCGTTTTTTCCGGTTCCGGAAACCACTGAGCGTAAACTGTTGCGCACCACTTGCACCGGCACCGAGTGATCCTTATCGGTGAGCAGCGTCACTTCGGATGACCAAGGATAAAGCTGGGTAATCTGCCCGACGATGCCTTTTTCATCAATGACCGCCTGTCCCAGTTGAATATGATGCTGGCTCCCCTTATTCAAAGTGATCTTATGACTGAACGGATCGCGCGGGGTGAACAGGATTTCCGCCAAAACCGCCTTGGTTTTGGAGGCAGGTTCGATTTGCTGAACCGCGCCCAGCAGTTTGCGCAATTGCGCATTTTCAGCCTCCAGCGCTTGCAATTTCAGTAACTGCTCGCGATTATCCAAATAAATTTGCCTTAATTTCTCATTTTCTTCCAGTAAGTTAAAGCTAGCGATGAAGTCACCGGTTTGATCGTAAATGTTGGCAGGAATATAGGCGATTTTCTGCAGCGGAAAAATAATCACCCCGATGGCCTGACGCAACTGAGGAAAATACTTGAAACGCGTATCTTCGGCAATCAATAAACAGGATAATAAAGTGAATACGAACAACCGCGTGAGCGGGCCTGGACCATGCCGGAAAAAACGAGGAACTGTTTCCATTACATTCCGGACTCAACAATCAATCGATTTCTCAATCAATGTGGAAATGAAAATACTGAATGCCCGGATTGATTTAATCGCGAGCAAAAATGCCGATGGTTCGATCCATATTTTCCAGCGCAATACCGGCGCCGCGTACCACACAGGTCAGCGGATCGTCGGCGACAATAACGGATAACCCGGTTTCTTCCATCAACAACCGGTCAATATCGCGCAATAAAGCACCGCCACCGGTCATGACCATGCCTTTTTCCGCGATATCCGCGCCCAATTCCGGCGGCGTATGTTCGAGTGCGGATTTAACCGCGCTGACGATGCTATTCAACGGCTCCGCCAGCGCTTCGAGAATTTCGTTACTGGAAATGGTGAAGCTGCGCGGTATACCTTCCGCCAAGTTGCGGCCCTTCACTTCGATTTCCCGTACCTCGGAGCCGGGAAAGGCCGAGCCAATCCCCTTTTTGATAATCTCTGCGGTCACTTCACCGATCAACATGCCGTAGTTGCGGCGGATATAATTGATGATCGCTTCATCAAACTTATCGCCGCCGACACGCACCGAGTTGGAATACACGATACCACCCAGTGAAATCACTCCGACTTCCGTAGTGCCGCCACCGATGTCGACTACCATCGAACCAGTGGGCGATTCGACCGGCATATCCGCTCCCAACGCCGCCGCCATCGGCTCCTCGATCAACTCGACCTTGCGCGCGCCGGCGCCGTAGGCCGCTTCGCGAATCGCACGGCGTTCCACTTGCGTGGAACCGCAAGGAACGCAAATGACAATGCGCGGATTGGCGGAAAGCAAACGCGGCGGATTCACCCGGCGGATGAACATCTTGAGCATTTGCTCAGTCACGGTAAAATCGGCAATCACGCCGTCTTTCATCGGACGGATCGCAGTGATGTTGCCCGGCGTTCGGCCCAGCATCTGCTTGGCTGCGAGACCCACTTGCTGAATCATTTTCTTGCCGTTGGCGCCGCTTTCTTCACGGATAGCCACTACGGAAGGTTCATCCAGCGCGATACCTTGGCCGTGGACATAAATCAGCGTATTCGCCGTGCCCAGATCAATCGCCATGTCTGTCGAGAAATAGCTTCCAAGGATATTGTTATTCAAGAAATTAAGCATAGTGGCAGAATCCGTTGTTAATAATGATGACGAGAGCGAATGATAAATAAAACCATCAAAAAATAATACGCCGGTGAAACGGGGCATGATACCCTAATAGTTATTTGAATATAAGGTTACCAACTAAAATGACTTTATCCGTTAGCGACGTAAAACGTATAGCTGATCTTGCCTATATTGAAATCGACGAAAACGAGGCAAAAGAAACTTTGACTCACTTATCCGGTATTTTCAATTTGATTGAAACCATGCAAGCAGTTGACACCTCGGCGGTCGAACCCATGTCGCACGCGCAGAGTGTCGTACAGCGTTTACGTGAAGATGAAGTTACTGAAACCGACCAGCGCGAATTATATCAGTCGATCGCACCGCAAGTTGAAGCCGGTCTGTATCTGGTTCCTCAAGTTATTGAATAGACTCAGCACTATCTTAGTAACATAAGTACAAGTAAGCATAGAACTTATAAACCGCCCTATCCGTAACATTTCATTTTTCTCTGATCAGCACATCCATGTTTAACGCCAGCCTTAAACAGCTTTCGCTGCAACTTGCCGGAAAAGAAATTTCCAGCACCGAATTGACCACCGAATTTTTGCAACGCATCAAGCAGACCAACCCGGAATACAATGCCTTCATCACCGTGAATGAAGCAATGAGCCTGGCGCAAGCGCAAGCAGCCGACCAAATGATCGCCTCGGGGCAAGCCGGTCCGCTCACCGGCATCCCGATCGCGCAAAAAGACATCTTCTGCGCCAAAGGCTGGTTGACCACGTGCGGCTCGAAAATGCTGTCGAATTTCGTTTCACCGTACGATGCCGGCGTCATCGAACGTTTCAACCAAGCCGGAGCGGTGAACATCGGCAAAACCAACATGGACGAATTCGCCATGGGATCGAGCAACGAAACCTCCTATTACGGCCCGGTGAAAAATCCCTGGGATCATGCGGCGGTGCCGGGCGGCAGCTCGGGCGGCGCGGCGTGCGCGGTTGCTGCCAGATTGGCGCCCGCGGCCACCGGCACCGATACCGGCGGCTCGATCCGTCAGCCCGCCGCGCTGTGCGGCATCTCGGGAATCAAACCGACCTATGGCTTGGTGTCGCGCTACGGCATGATCGCCTTCGCCTCCAGCCTCGATCAAGGCGGCCCGATGGCAAAATCGGCGGAAGATCTGGCGTTGTTGCTGAATGTCATGGTAGGTTTCGATGCGCGCGACTCCACCAGCCTGCAGCGCGATGCCGAAGACTATGCGCGCGATCTGCAAAAACCGTTAAGCGGCCTACGCATCGGTCTGCCCAAGGAATACTTCGCCGCGGGCATGAACCGCGATGTCGCCAAAGCGGTCGACAATGCCCTGAACGAATACCGCAAACTGGGTGCGCAAACGGTCGAAATTTCGTTACCGAACGCGCCGCTGGCGATCCCGGTTTATTATGTGCTGGCACCCGCTGAAGCATCGAGCAATTTGTCGCGCTTTGACGGTGTACGCTACGGCTATCGCGCCGGATCGTACAGCGATCTGGCCGACATGTACCGCAAATCGCGCGCGCAAGGCTTCGGCGCGGAAGTGAAACGGCGCATTTTGATCGGCACTTATGTGCTGTCGCACGGTTATTACGATGCCTATTACATCAAAGCGCAGAAACTGCGCCGCCTGATCGCGCAGGATTTTGCCGAAGCCTACCAACAATGCGACATCATCATGGGACCGACGACGCCGACCGTGGCGTTCAATCTGGGTGAAAAAAGCGGCGATCCGATTCAGATGTATTTGTCCGACATCTACACCAGCGCCGCCAATCTGACCGGCATGCCGGCGATGTCGATTCCGATCGGCTTCGGCGATAAAAACCGCCCGATCGGCTTGCACATCATCGGTAATTACTTCTCGGAAGCGCACATGCTGAACGTCGCGCATCAGTACCAATTGGCCACCGATTGGCATACCCGGTCGCCGGTTTAAAACCAACCTTCGTTTGTGAAACACATTTGAGCTGGAAAACATATCATGCAGTGGGAAATTGTCATCGGTCTTGAAGTTCATACGCAACTATCAACACATTCCAAAATTTTCTCGGGCGCTTCCACCGCCTACGGTGCGCCGCCCAATACCCAAGCCTGCGTGATCGACCTGGCGCTGCCCGGCGTGCTGCCGGTATTGAACAAAGGCGCGGTGGAACGGGCAATCAAATTCGGCTTGTCGGTCGGCGCGAAAATCAATTCACCGTCGATTTTCGCCCGCAAGAATTATTTCTATCCCGATTTGCCGAAAGGCTATCAAATCAGCCAATACGAATTGCCGGTGGTACAAGGCGGCACGATCACGATTCAAGTTGACGGCACTGAAAAAACTGTCCGTCTGACGCGCGCGCACCTGGAAGAAGACGCTGGCAAGTCGCTGCACGAGGATTTTCATGGCATGAGCGGCATCGATCTGAACCGCGCCGGCACACCACTGCTGGAAATCGTCTCCGAGCCGGACATGCGCAGCAGCGCGGAAGCGGTGGCGTACGCCAAAACCTTGCACGCACTGGTACGCTGGATCGGCATTTGCGACGGCAACATGCAGGAAGGCTCGTTCCGNNTCGGCACGCGCTGCGAAATCAAGAATCTGAATTCGTTTCGCTTCCTGGAAAAAGCCATCGACTACGAAGCCAGAAGGCAAATCGAAATCCTCGAAGACGGCGGCGCGATCCGCCAGGAAACCCGGCTGTACGACGCCAATAAAGACGAAACCCGCACCATGCGCAGCAAGGAAGACGCCAACGACTACCGCTACTTCCCCGACCCGGATCTGCTGCCGCTGGAAATCTCCGCAAGCTGGATCGAGCAGATCAAATCCGCCTTGCCGGAACTGCCGCAAGCGCGCCGCGACCGTTACATCGCC
This sequence comes from Pseudomonadota bacterium, assembly GCA_018241205.1. Classification (GTDB taxonomy): domain Bacteria; phylum Pseudomonadota; class Gammaproteobacteria; order Burkholderiales; family Nitrosomonadaceae; genus Nitrosomonas. Next base: position 15,669 of record JAFEEI010000071.1, on the reverse strand, counting down.
GAATTCGGCTTACCCGCCTACGATGCCGCGGTGCTGACCAGCTCGCGCGAAACCGCCGATTACTTCGAAGCCACGGTCCGGCAACTGCCCACGCAAGCTAAATTGTGCGCCAACTGGATCATGGGCGACATCAACGGACAGTTGAACAAGCAAGGCCTCGACATCGGCGCCTGCCCGGTCAATCCGGCGCAACTCGCCGCACTGCTGACGCGCATCAGCGACGGCACGATTTCCGGCAAAGCGGCCAAAACGGTGTTCGAAAGCCTATGGAACGGCGAATTGGATAAAAACGTCGACGCCATCATTGCCGCCAAAGGCTTGAAGCAAATTTCCGACGACAGCGCCATCGAAAAAATCGTCGACCAAGTCCTCGCCGCCAACGCGCAGCAAGTCGCCGATTACCGCGCCGGCAAGGAAAAAGCCTTCAACTCGCTGGTCGGCCAGATCATGAAAGCCACCCAAGGCAAAGCCAATCCGGCACAGGTCAACGCCATGCTGAAGAAAAAGCTGGATAGTTAAATCACCTCCGGCAAAGCCGGAGGCTTATTGGGTGAACGCCTCAAAGGCGTCCTGAACCAGGAGTCACCCAAGGCGGCTGAAAATCTCTTCCCCATCGACACAACTTATTACATTAAATCAAAAGTTAGTTTAGTAGGCATGCTCTATGAATACTGCTTGCTCAAGACATTAAGTTTTGAAAATTCAGATTCTGCAGTTCCTGGCCTTAACCGTGACATTACCTTATCCGAAGAAATAAAGATTCCACCGCAAAATTTGATAGAAGAATTTAACGATATATGTGCAGGTTTCTTCTCAAAAATGAAGGTTAATATCAACCAAATCCGCACCCTAGAAACCCTGCGCGACACCCTGCTCCCCAAACTGATGAGCGGTGATGTGCAGGTTGATTATCCGTAGGGGAAAATGATTATTTGCCCCTACTTGTCTTCATGCACAACAAAGTGCATCATCCAATGATCTATTGGGAGACAAACCATGAGAACCACCATCGTATTGGATGACGAATTACTGGAAAAAGCGCAAGCCTTGACTCATGTTCAGGAAAAATCCGTGTTGGTTAAAGAAGCCTTGAAAGCCCTAATCGAGCGCGAAAGCGCCCGAAGGCTGGCCAATTTGGGCGGTACCGAACCGCAATTGGAAATCATCCCTCGCCGGCAAACCAGCGAATAACTGCCGGAATGATTCTGGTCGATACCTCGGTCTGGATTAACCATCTGCGCAATAACGATCCGCATTTAGTCCGCCTGCTGACCGGGAACAGTGTATAAGGTCATCCCTTTGTTCGCGGTGAACTGGCACTGGGTAATTTGCGTCAACGTGAAGCCATTCTGGCTTGTCCCAACAACCGGTATGGATTGCCGGATGTCACGCAGCAACCCATGGGAGACAAAAAGGCCGGTGTGGTATGGCACACACAAGGCAGCGGCAAATCGCTATCGATGGTGTTTTATACCGGTAAGATCGTGCTGGCGTTGAATAATCCGATGATTGTCGTCATTACCGACCGCAACGGTCTGGATGACCAGCTATTCGATACTTTTGCCGCGTGCAAACAATTGCTGCGACAGGAACCCAAGCAAGTGGAAAGCCGCCAGCAACTCAAAGAGTTGTCGCGCGTGGCCTCCGGCGGCGTGATTTTCACCACGATTCAGAAATTCCAGCCGGATGAAGGCAATGTGTACGAAGAACTCTCCAACCGGCGCAACATCGTGGTGATTGCCGACAAAGCGCACCGCACGCAATACGGATTCCCGGCCAAAACGGTGGATGACAAGAGTGCCGACGGTGAAATGATCGACAAGAAAGTGGTATACGGTTTTGCCAAATACCTGCGCGATGCGCTGCCGAATGCCACTTATCTGGGCTTTACCGGCACACCATTGAAGAACTGATCAAGATCAGCAAGGAGATCGTCGCCTCAGACAAGGAAGCCGAAAGACTGCATTTATCGAATTACGAATATGCTTTTTATACCGCTGTCGCCAGCAACGATAGTGCCCGCGAGTTGATGCAAAACGACCCGTTACGCGCACTGGCCATCATCCTGACCCAGCGTGTACGTCAGAATGCCTCGATCGATTGGACCATCAAGGAAAGCGTCAAAGCCAAGTTGAAAGTCATTGTCAAACGAACGCTGAAGCAATACGGTTACCCGCCGGATATGCAATTATTGGCAACGGAAATGGCGTTAAAGCAGGCTGAGATGATTGCCGAAGAGCTGGCTGCCTGAGCAGGAGGACAGCAGACCCGTGCAATGTATGCCGGTTATAATGTTATACTCAAAAACTTGTGGTAAGTGTCGAAGAAATCATTGCTTTGCCGGCGTATACCGGGTGCTGAATGAAACAAGCGGAGCTTTTTCTTCTACTCCGGTTATTACAATCTTCAAACGTTAACTATAATGCTGACATCTGTTGTCATCACGTCCATCAATCATGTTCTGCGCAGCGAGCCGTGGGTATGCGGACGATTGCAGCGGCACAGCGGCAGAACGGTCAGTATCCGCATACCGCCGATGATGGACTTCAGCATTGAGATCGACGGCGAAGGTAAGCTACGGCCCGTGGATGGCGCACAACCGGCGGATGCGGCGCTGGCATTGCCGCTGTTGTTTATGCCACGCCTGATTGCACGAGAGCCAGATGCGTTCGAATCGATCACCGTCAGCGGCGATCAAGCGTTTGCCGGTGAGTTGATCGCACTTGTCCGGCAGATCGATCCGGGTGTGATCCTTGCACACGATTTGAGCAAAACGGTTGGCGATATTCCCGCGCATCGCATCGTCCAAGCCGGTGAGCATCTCGTGCGATGGCAGATTGAAAATGTTGACCGTCTGTCACAGGCGCTTGCCGAGTATTGCACCGAAGAAACCGGTTTTCTGACCAAACCGGCGGCTATCGAGCGATTCGCGCAAGAAGTGCAGAATCTGCAGTTTGACATTGAAAAACTGGAGCAACGGCTGAATCAGTTAGGCCGGTTAATCCGATAATACATCGCAACCGGCACGAACCGGAATACTCATTCAATCATGAATAAATTGCCGCAATCCTAATCAACCCGCCCGATATCCGCTCATTTCCTATTGCTGATCTTTCATGCGCTTATTCCGCCTCCTAAAAATACAATACGTTGCGTTTCAGTTCGGTCTGGACGAATTCGTTCTGGGTCACAGCCGGTTACGGTTCTTGCGCGTGCTGGTCCGGACATTGACCTTTTGGCGGAAGCTGGATAAACCGCGCGGGGAAAGATTGCGCCTGGCGTTGGCAACCTTGGGGCCGATTTTTGTGAAGTTCGGTCAAATGCTGTCAACCCGGCGTGATATTCTGCCTCAGGATATTGCCGATGAACTGGCCAAGCTTCAGGATCAAGTACCTCCTTTTTCTTCCAAATTGGTATTTACCATCTTAGAAAAAGAATACGGTCAAAAGGTTGAGGAAGTATTCTTCAAGTTCGATTCGATACCCGTCGCCAGCGCATCGGTCGCACAAGTTCATCTGGCGGTGTTGCATGACGGCACCGAAGTCGCGGTCAAGATACTGCGCCCCAATCTCGCGGCAGTGATTGCCCACGACATCGCGTTGATGGACACCGGCGCCTGGCTGGCCGAAACACTGTGGGCCGATGGCAAACGCCTGAAATTGCGCCAGGTCGTTTCGGAATTCGCCCGTCATCTCGACGACGAGCTCGATTTGATGCGCGAAGCGGCCAACTGCAGCCAGTTGCGCCGCAACTTTCTCGATTCGCCATTGCTGCTGGTTCCCGAGGTATATTGGGATTATTGCCGCAACAGCGTGATGGTGATGGAGCGCGTCAAAGGCGTCCCGATCAGTCACGTGGAAGAATTAAAAACCCAAGGCATCGATATTCCGCAGCTGGCGCGCGTCGGTGTGGAAATCTTTTTTACCCAGGTATTCCGCGACGGCTATTTCCATGCCGACATGCATCCGGGCAATATCTTCGTCGGTAAAGACGGCCGCTATATCGCGGTCGATTTCGGCATCATGGGAACGCTCAGCGATCAAGATAAAAACTACCTGGCACAAAATTTCCTGGCTTTTTTCCGCCGTGATTACGCCCGCGTTGCCCAAGCGCACGTCGAAGCCGGATGGGCGCCCAAGAATACCCGCGTGGACGATTTCGAAGCCGCTGTCCGGGCGGTGTGCGAACCGATTTTCGACAAACCGCTGAAGGAAATCTCGTTCGGACGCGTTCTGCTGCAATTATTCCAGGCATCGCGGCAATTCAACGTCGAAATTCAGCCGCAGTTGGTCCTGCTGCAAAAAACCCTGCTCAATATCGAGGGTCTGGGACGCGACCTCGACCCCGATCTGGATCTGTGGAAAACGGCCAAGCCATTCCTGGAAAACTGGATGTCGGAACAAATCGGCCTACGCGGATTCGCCAGCCGGATACAGAAGGAGGCCCCCAATTGGGCCATCATCCTGCCGGAATTTCCCCGTCTGATCCATCAGGCTTTTGCTGAAAACCGCAACCATGAACTGGAAAGAAGAATGGTCGATCTGGTGGCTGAAGAAAAACGCCAGAATCGTTTGCTTACCCTCATCGCAACCTTGTTTGCCAGTTACTCACTTGGTAAATTTCTCAATAGCTAAAATGCCACTAACTGAATCTCTCAAACAATTACTTAATTATGGAGTGACTGGTATTTTAACGAATGTAAGTTGGTACGCTATCTATTTACTAATTACCTCATATGGCACAGAGCCGAAACTTGCGATGACTTTCATATACGTATGTGGGATAGCCACCTCTTATTTTGCTAACCGAAAATGGACTTTTAAACATACTGGACACTGGTCCAATTCGATGATTCGCTATGTTATAGCGCACGTGATGGGCTATACTCTTAATTTCTTGATACTTCTGGTATTTGTTGATTACTATCATTACCCGCATCAGTGGGTTCAAGGTATAGCTATTTTTCTTGTCGCTGGATTTTTGTTCATTATTCTTAAATTTTTTGTGTTTAATCAAAATTAATAGTGAAAACAATTGGTAAGACTTTAATTTATTTATCATAAATAGTTAATATGACGATCCCATTCAACAAACCTCATATGTCCGGTAAAGAGCTTTACTACATCGCTGATGCGCACTTCCATAATATACTTGCAGGTGATGGTCCTTACACAAAGAAATGCCATCAATGGCTTGAAACGCATACAGGCAGCGCAAAAGTATTATTAACGCATTCCTGTACTGCGGCTTTGGAAATGTCGTCCTTACTATTTAACATACAGCCGGGCGATGAAATCATCATGCCTTCTTATACGTTTGTTTCAACAGCAAATGCTTTTGTCCTTCGAGGTGGGGTACCGGTTTTTGTAGACATCAGAGAAGATACATTGAACATTGATGAACAACTGATCGAGCAGGCGATTACTCCACGTACAAAAGTTATTGTTCCTATTCACTATGCTGGCGTGTCTTGCGAGATGGATACAATTTTGTCAATCGCCGTGCGCCATAATTTGAAAATAGTAGAAGATGCTGCACAGGGCGTTATGTCTACCTATAAAGGCCGTTCTCTAGGAAGTATAGGCCACTTAGGTGCTTATAGCTTTCATGAAACAAAAAATGTCATCTCAGGCGAAGGCGGGTGTTTGCTCATAAACGATCCAAGCTTGACGCATCAAGCCGAAATAATTCGGGAAAAAGGCACAAATCGCAGTCAATTCTTCCGTGGTCATGTTGACAAATATACATGGCAAGATGTGGGTTCCTCATTCTTACCGGGAGAATTGATCTCAGCATTTCTGTGGGCCCAACTCGAGGAAGCGGAGCAAATCACAAAACATCGCTTGGATCTTTGGGATGAATATCATCAATTACTTGAGCCACTTGAAAATCAAGGCCTATTACGCAGACCAATCATCCCCGATGGTTGCCTGCATAATGCTCATATGTATTATGTTTTATTATCTAATGAATTTTCGCGCGATAAAGTTCTGCAGAAAATGAAAGATGAAGGAATTGGTGCCATTTTTCACTATATTCCACTGCATTCCGCACCGGCTGGAAAAAAATTCGGACGCGTATCAGGAGAAATGAAAAATACGAATTCTTGTGCCGAAAGAGTTATTCGTTTGCCGTTATGGATAGGCTTGAGTCAAACCCAGCAACAGAAAGTTGTTACTACCCTGGAAAATGCCATCAAAAACAAATCATAACTTTCGCCACACTAACAAAAAAAATTAGCTTCTCTACTATTAAAGTAGTTATCATAATAAACAACAATCCATTTGAAGCGTGAAGTTACGTTCTCAATGCGTTGTTGAATTACGATTCTCTGCAACTCGCTTTGCCGCACAAGAACTTGGATCGTTCACATCGCCCAATTCCGTTTCATACAGTCTCCAATAACCACTCTGAGCGACATATTTAACCGGACACCCGGCCGTTCTAAAAACTTGCTCATTGATATCGCTCTCGCTACGAATCAGAAAATAATCATATAGCCAGCCTTTGTTTACATTCCAATCAAATGAATCCGGGTGCCAAGGAAATTCTGGAGATATCGCAACTGGAGCATCTGGTTTATACCTCAAAACTAGCGTGTACTGAGAAAAACTGAAATCTACAATCCCTGAACGTTCCGCTTGATACCAGGATGCAAAATGCAAATACATAGGTAATTTGAAAATAGGACTACGTCTGTCATAAATTAAACCCAATACACGTTTTTGCGGCTGCATGCTTGCTTCAATTTCTCGATAATCTTGAGATTCTTTATCAAAATTTGCAAACTGGAAACAAAGAAATACGATCAGCGCTACAGGGAAGGCAACTATCAAACCACGAAACACAGTATCATATTTTACAGGACGTGCCGCAGATGCCGGATTTGTCATAACAACAAACAGCATTGGAATAGCAAACAATGAAAAACGATTGTACGTAAAATAATTCCCCAAAATAAAATTTGGACCGAACATCATCCACAACAAATAAGCTATAAAAACAAACTGCCTTGGTCTATCGTTTGTAATGCGAGCGCCGAGTAGAAATGGCAAAGCGAAAATCAATAGACCGATCGCAGCATTCTTTCTGCCGGGAGTTAATCCAACTCCAGTTGCCAACAATTCAATCGGCCTATATAGGCTAAGTCCCCAAGGTCCTTCTTCAGTAGCTTGCCCGCCTGTACTCACAAACATAATTAAATAGATGATAACAACAGGCAATGGACTGATAAAAGGTAAACCAACTAGTAATTTCTGTTTCCATGGTAATCGACCCGCTATGACATATAAAAATGCTAATCCGCAACCAAAAGCGGCTACAAGAAGATGAATTAACAACAAAGAAAAAGAAAACAGAGCTAGCCATAATCCCGTTTTTAAATGGGGAGCTTCCGCGTATTTAAACGCAGATAACAAAAATAGCAGGACAATTGGAGCGCCAATAATGAAATTAAAAAAACCCCATTGAAATGCAAAACCGTAGCCGATGGGGAGCAGCAGCCAATCCCATCTTGGATCCCCACCGAAGTGCGCGCGAATTAATGACGCGGTTATCGGCGTGGTAATCACAGCCAAGCCAATTAATAACTTCATTGCCATCAAGATGGGCAAGAATTGGCTTGCTCCCCAAAGAATTAAATAGCCGCCCAAATAAGGACGAATCCAATCAGTATAGTAAAGATCATGATAAGGAAAATCCGATGACGAGAGATTATTAAGCGTAGCAATTACCGCAGCATGCTGCGGTACATCAATCATTGGAGGATAATGTGAAAATAGTAAAGGTAAAGCCGCTAGAATACAAAATACATAAAACAGTAAGCGTTCTGATGTTAATTTCATTTAATTACAGTTAAGAATTGTCATTGAGAATGTGGATCGAACAGCGGTAAATAGTGAAGAAATTGTGCTTAAGTAACAGAGATTGATAATCTTGCTTGAATGGCCAAACACACTTAGAAAAATCATTAAATTTTTTTATCGAGCAGCATTTAATATTAAGCAGTTTTTCGTTACAAACTATCCAGAAAAATAAAAAAAACATCAAAAGCTTATGGATTATCGGCTCATTCTGAGTTGTATGATCGGAACTTCGTGCAGGACAAAAATTAGTTTTATATTAATTTTGACATTAGCTCATGGGACTTTCGCCACGATCAAGCAGCTACCTCCAAAAGCCATAGATTTATTTTTTCTTAAATTTTCTATTTCTGAGTCAAAAAGCGAACTTAAGATATTAGTAATAACTTTATTTTGTATTACATGATGATTCGAAGCTTCAACGCTTTTCTTTTCAGCACGCGACAAACCCATCCGATAAGGAATAGTTCGTAAGAATGCAATTGGAATTGGTAAAAAACGAAAAAAATAAGTAGCATACTCCACCTCAAAGCCTGCGTGCTTAATTACTGCACAGATTCTCTTCAAAATATATCTTCTAAAATGCCCCGCAAAAATATCTTCTTCAGACCATAATAAAGGATAAGCAGGTACAGTGATATAAAGTCGACCTTCTTTTTTTGTTAATTCCTTAATTGATTCCAAAAAAGATAAGTCATCTTCAATATGCTCTACAACATCAAATAAACCAATAGCAGATAGCGAATGTGATTTAAATTGCGCAGTATTTAATGATGAACAAATTACAGTATTCAATCCTCTACGCCTTGCATTTAAAGCTCCTACCCGGCCCGGTTCTACTAAAGCAACATCAAAACCCGAGGCGGCCAACATAGATGATACAAATCCATTTCCGCCGCCAATATCAAAAATAGTTCCATTATCCTTTGGAGGATAATTTTTAATAACAGATAAAATACAATTATTCCGGTGTTTAAACCAAAACGATTTTTCCTCAATAAGTAGGCATTCATTATGACCATCAACTGGATAGCTGATATTTTGGGTATCGATGCTATACCAAATTCCATCATTTCCAAGCTTTAGCTCATTACTTATCAAATGTATATCCATACTTCAAACTTTTTCACTAACAAATTTAGTATCGAGAGGTGTAGCCTACAAGCAATAGGTTCAATTAGTCGTTCCTGAAAAAATGTCGCCAATAGTCATTATATTTTTCAATTAATAAAATTTCTTCATTGCTTATGAAAAATAACTTCCATGAATTGAGGTTTTCATCATCAAATTGGAGCAATCTGTATATTTCTTACACAGAAAAACAGCAAAAAAATGGCCAGCAGCCATCAATAGGTTGATACGATCACCGGTTGCTCCCTTCAGGTAATTTCGCGCCATTCCGATAATCCGATTTCAAACGACCGATGATGGGTTCGATTGCTGCACGTCTTCTGCATTGCTTGCGTTTTTTGTTCCTTTGATAACGGGTATCTGTTTGAGTGCCTTCGCCGGCAAAATGATACTCGTGCCGTTAACTTCCCGTTTGCCGCGATAACCGCGATCGCATACTGCTTGCTTGGCGGCTTTGCCACGCGATGCTTCAACGTGACGCAATATTTCCGGTAGTGTATGGCTGTTGATCATGACTGACCACACTGACGATTAAATTGCTTTTCGCGGCACCGATGATTGATGCCTTGCTGCCGTATTTATACTGTTTGTGGTCTTTCCCCTTGGCGATACAGTACACTTGCGGTTCGTGCAATGAATAGATCTTGTTGGCATCTTTAGGCTGTTGCTTTAACACGCGCTCATACAGCATAAAATCCTGCTGGCAGCATTCGAACAGGCAGTGTTGCGGCAATGCCGGCGCAATTCCCGTATTAAGATACCCGCAATGGTTCTCAGCCGCTTGAGTGCATGTTTGGCCTTTGCTCTTTTAGTAACGTGATGAAAATGCCAGATGGCCAGGCGCAACGATTTGACTTCTTTGATGAACACACGCCGCTTCTTCATGTAAATCAACACTCATCCGGAAGATCCGGCCAACACCTTCAGCACCTATGCGATCGCGAAAATGTACCAATTCCATGCTATGGCATAGTAATGCACGCTGAAACTCTTTCATGCCGCAAAAAGCCTAATAGTACGGATTACGTTTCCCTTGCAAAACAATCGCTTCATCACTCAGATTCTCCAATTGCTTGAGAATTAATAATCCAACTATCAATCGGACCGGTTTGCTGGGTGTGAGCATCTGCATTTACCATTTCGACCAAGAAATTAACTGCAGTTTTATCATTTCCGGTCGATTCGATTAGCAAAAATAGTTATGTTATCTAATTATTATTAACAGACTGTATTGTTTTTTAGGGGCAACTAAGTAACAAATAATATCTAATAATCAATGCAATTAATTTCTCATATGCTCGGAATAGCGTTTTTTAAGATTCCCTTAAGATAAATTAAATGTCTTGCGAACCAAATACAGCGGCCTATTCTTAACCTCAGCATAGATATTGGATATATAACGCGCGATCAGCCCCAATGAAATCAGATTTATACTCCCAAAAAACAGGATTGATAAAATAAGGGTAGTAAAACCTGGCAGGATATTCTCGAACAAATACAAATAAAGATAATACAGTGATAGAGCACCGGTAAAACAAAGAATAGAAAAACCACCGTAAAATAAGATATTAAGCGGATTACTTGAGAGGTCAAGCAATACATCAATAGCAAGGTTGAGCCTTTTTACAGTATCGTAATTACTTTTACCCCACACCCGCTTAGCGTTGCTCACTTCGACAATTTTATATTTCATGCCGATATCATGCATAATAGCCGCAATCGTGCGGATTTTTTCTGGGTAGCTACGAAAATAATCAGCCACCCTTCGGGTAAACAGCCGCATCATTAACTGACTTTCGATAATATTCACTTTCATGATTATTCGCATAAATCGCCAGAATAACCATGATGTAGATTGGTCGATCCAATTGTTACGCTTTACAGATGTGGTATAAACAATGTCGAATCCTTCTTGAATAGCTTGATAGAGCATAGGAATTGCCTCTGGCGGATTCTGTAAATCTCCGTCCATAATCAGGACATAATCGCCTTTCGCATAATGAATACCCGCGCTCATGGCAATCTGTTGACCAAAATTCCGGCTCAAAACAATAGATTTAATGTGAGTGTCTTCTTCAGAAAGAGTTTGCATGACAAAAGCAGAATCGTCCCTACTGCCATCGTCTATCAGAATGATTTCATAGGTAAGATTTGTTTCTTTTAGAGAATCTCTCAACCTATTAACCAGCTCCCGCACCATAGGTGCAGCATTATAAATCGTCGCCACCACCGATAATTGCGGTGAACAAGCTTGTTGCTCGGTCATAGCACAGTTCCGCGTGCAATTTCAGAAAGTGTATAAGTTTTTATTTTGTTACCAAAGCTAGCATGAATTTTTTTCTGAATGACATCACCAAATGTTAAGCTCATGATCAACATATGAGTCACCGGTTTTTTTTGCAAATCGGCAAAATTTTCAATTGTTATCGGCACACCGTCAAACTCCCGATAATGCCAGTGATTTGTATCATCAAAAAAACGAAAACCAGAAAAACGACCAGTCATAGCAATGTAAGGCAATGTACGTAATGGCACATAAAAACCGAGGCTCGCAGATTTATCCAATAAAATACTGGTTACTAAATGATCAAATGATGAAAGCACTTGCTTGGTCAACACAGAAAAACGACCATCCACTGGATTCTCCTGCGCATTTGATAAATCAGAAACCGCAGTTTTTGAACGGCGTGCTGCTGCATAAAGTGATCCACCATAACCGGCTTTGATAACGTTCAGCACATCAAAACCAGCACGGCTTAATAATGCCGATAGCGAGTCTTCTGTAAAATAATTAAGATGTTGATGCATCGCCATCGAGATATCTCCGATTTCGATGCTCTCAGTGGCATCCGGTACATTGACAATCACGATTCCATCCGGATTCAGATTTTCTCGAATTTGTTGGAGAAACTCGAGTGGCTTATGGATATGCTCAAGCACATCCACATTGAAAGCCAAGTCGAACTTTTCAGTGACAAGAGAAGTCGGAAAAAAAGCCGTCACAACTTTCACGCCTTTCTTTGCACCTTCTTTTGCGGCAAAGGGGCTTGAATCAACGCCTACAACATCGTAACCTCGTTTCTTAAGTCCCTCGAGGATAACACAGCCTCCGCAACCGATCTCCAGGATTTTGTGGATTCCAGGATTCTCCGTCAACACTTTATCAAGAAACCGAACGAAATCCGCACCATAAGGCCTGGCAATTTCATTGGCATCCTGCAAATATCCAATGTTGTATTCTTGTTGATAAATTTTCTCCAACGCATCCAGTACCGCTACATTACGCTCTTGTATAACCAAACCGTACTCTGGTTGCAGGGAAAAAACAAACGGGTAGTAATTATCGACTATGTTATTACGCGGCTCGCCAGAAGGGCTAAGACGCCAGTAAAAAGGCAATTTTTCAATGGTAACGCTATTCATAGTTTGTCTCACTTGTAAAAGTTTTTTCAATGACAGAAAATGCATGGTTCAGAATATCAGGAATAAAAAACAAATCTTCTTCAGCCATGATTCCCGTGACTTCGATATTTCTCATTCGCTTGCAGTGTATTCGGTTTTTTATTTCTTCAATTCCCTTCACATTAATTATCGACGGCAGTGGAAATTCTGCTCCCTTATTTTCAATCGCCGAGAATTTAAGCATATGACTATCGGTGATTATACCCATGCAGCGCAATTCATCGATAGCCAAAGCAAGACATTGTTCGTCAGATAATTGCGTGGGGTGCATACCCAAACGGGAGGGCCAAAGCTCGACACAAACCGGAAAACCGTCTACGGCGGCTGCAGGACAGTAATTCGCATAATGTGTAACACGGAAGGTTGCAAAATTCGGGTCGTAACAGTAAAAATAATAAAGTTTTCCCATTTCGGGTGGCTTGTTGAACACTAAGTTAGCAAACACCACTTTCGTACCTCCGGTTTTACCAATACCAGACATATCAATCCCAAGTGCGTATGCCAAACTTGGCCAACCAATTGACCAGAATAATGTCCGAACAGCAACTTCTTTCGAATTACCATTTCTTTCTTTAATATTAATCGAATCGACCCGATCACCAGAAGAATGTAAAGATACACCTGCAATATTGGTCAATATTTCTACACCTCGTTCTCGTAAAGCCTTCACCAATCGATCAATGAAATGTTTCATGCCAAAGCGTTTAGGATAAAGAGCTTTTTGGTTATTGGTACGATACGGTGGTAGGTTTAGTTGATCCGCAAATGCTAACCTTGAACGAATCTTGTCTGATTTCATCAGATCAAGCATGGTATCTGGATTGAACAGAACAATTCGATCCAAAGCTGTTGCTTTGATCACGAATTGATCAGCATCTTCTATACTCATGCCATACAGTGCTTGGATAAGTGGTCGATGCACCGAGTCAACGATTTCACGACCAAACTGACTCTGAAGAGCTTGCCAGCCAGAGCGGCTAACATCTACTCTCTTATTTTCAAGATTCAGCATGAAATCGCCGAGAAATTTCTTTTTTTCTCCTTCGGTAAACGATCTCAGATCGACATAATGGGAATAATCCTGTAATCGGTCGCGATAGAACAAACCAGCAATGTCCTTTTCATTTTTTTCATGTATGTGCCAATCCTGTTCATCCATTACTTCTCGATAAAGATCGTCGACAACAGGATTACATGACTCATAGATAAGATGCATACCATAGTCAAAGATCCGCCCATTCGGGTACTCGATACTTTGGTACATGCCACCAGGCCGGTCAGCTTTATCAAAAATGATAACTTCCGCATTCGGGTCAAGCTGTTTGATCCGAAGCGCCATCATCAATCCGGTTACACCTGCACCTGCAATTACGATTTTTTTGTCCGCTAAGGTTTCAATCATAGAACACGCCTCATTTATGGTGCTGGATGTTTTACAAACTTCATATAGGAGCAAGCCAAAGATCCGGTATTGAATATCAGATCAAGGATAGATACGCCATGTACAAATTCCCCTCCTGTTTGCCGGTACTCTGGATAATCCGAATAATCCATCCATTCAACTGTCATATTTTCTTGGTCGAAAAGGGAAATATCCAAATAGGATTTAGCTGCTGGGCCGCTCAAGTAACAATCAGCACCTGCAGCCTTACATAGAGTTAACAGCTTTTCAGATTTATCTCCCCCATAACTATATTCCGACGAATGAGTGATTCGAGTATCAATTCCTAAAAAGTCACTAATTGCTCGGATAAATTCCACGTTGATTTGACTTAGATAAGCAGATCGAGGTGATCGGTACAACTCTTCAACAAACTCCGATGTATCCCGAAATGCCGACGCTCGACCATAGCTCATTTGTAGTGTCCTCCAATGTTTTACATTCCAATCATCAAAGGATACTTTGACATCGCAAATTCTATCGGAACGGCTATGATATACAGGAATAGTCAGCCACTGAAGCTGACCATTTACTTTGATTTTATTTCTGTTGCGCCAGTCACGTGGAGTAAATTGCACATCGTCATAAATGATAAATTCATCCACAGCAGCTATGATGTCGAAGTAACCCTTCCATGGAATATAATTCGACTGCAGTATCGCAACCTTTTTCAATTGATTTCCTATCTAAATAAAGGGTCTCAGGAAGTTAAGCATTTGCCAAAGTGTGTTAACTTACTGATATTAATATAAAAAAATAGATACCATTTCCGTTCTCGAATCAGAGAAGCAAAATTCAGGGTTGGATTTCACTACTACTAGCACAGCCCAATTGATCAGTATTTCTATCCGATCCGTCAATACTATTTATCTTAAAGTACGACAGCAAATTGCCCAGAACTGCGAGCTTGAATCCCCTCTGCAAGGTTCTGTATAGGTCGATGAATCCTACTTTGGAGCACAGCGTGTTCGAGGCAAAAGAGGTCGTAGCACTTAGGGTAAAACAATTGTCTTTGGTGTGCTTAAGCGTCAGGGAAAAGTGTATACAGAGATTGTGCCAGATTGCTCCAAGGCAACATTGCAAGCCATTATCCGTAGGCATATGACGCCAGATACCGTGATTCATTCCGATGGAGGCGCGGTGGTTATGACGGATTGGTCGATATCGGCTTTGATAAGCACTTCAGGGTTTACCATGGTGACAACGAGTTCGCCAGTGGTGAGCGGCATATCATGGCATCGAGTCTTTTTGGAGTTTTGCTAAAAGACGTTTGGCTAAGTTCAGTGGTGTGCCCGAGCATACCTTCTATCCACACCTGAAAGAAACCGGATTTCGTTTTAATCATCGCCGTGATAATCGTTTATCATCATATTCTTAAATTGTTACGTTTAAACCCGCTTTAACTTCCTAAGATCCCTAAATAAATACATTCAGCTGAGCACCAAGTATCCCGACCAGCGAAGCAATCAATTTTTAACATATCAGCGTTGTAACACACTCTGTAAACGATTCAATCGCATTCGGTGATAGTAATACCAAGCAAGTAAAACTTGCAACACAAATTAAGAACTATATGGTGCATGAAGAATCAAGTGGTAACTAAATTGTAAGGACCATAGGGTTGTTTATAGAAGGGTTAATTGAAACAAGCGTTGAGTATTTCATAAGAGGCGGCATTATTCGAACTATTATGAGGCTTCACGGTATTGTAGGAGTTAATGAAACGGAAAAGTTGAGTGTGCGCCGGTCGGTGTTGACACCGGTCGAAAATTG
>JAFEEI010000070.1:705-2951 GCA_018241205.1 Pseudomonadota bacterium | reverse complement strand
GCACAGTCGCATTGACAATCTCCTCACCAATTGTTATCAGATCTCTTGGCACAAGTCCATCAACAATCGTGAATATTTCTTTGTTAAACTGCCTGCTCCACGATCCATCTGCGTACCCATAACAGTAGGATCTCTATGCTCCATGTTCTTTGTCTTGGTGAAGGCGTAGCATGGTTGATAGAAACCTCTTTGCGTGCAATATAGTAATGAATGCACCTCCACTTGACATGGTGCTGCTGTATCCGCGAGCAGTGCACCACACAGAGATCGCGTGAGATTCATCTGCAGAGTCGACAAGATTAGCGCACTCTTCACCTTGTCAAAATCACCTTGCACAATGTCGCAATGCATGTGGTGCTTGAGCCAGCAATGATGTCGTTGTGCACCAACACCATTATTTTGGTTGGATATGGAATGGCGCATTCCTGGGCATACTTCTTTACTGTTGCCATCAATGCACACGGAAACAGCATAGATTCAACTCTAGCCTGCAAACATTTAATGATCTCTCACCAAGTGCCGACAGCATCTGCAACATCGACAATAAGGTTTTGTGGAGTCGCTGCACAAGAGTAAGCATCTTCATCAGCACCAAGTGCTTCAAATGCAGCGTTAATGGAGTTAGAAGACGGCACTTTGTATGCTTTAGGCACGCATGGGTGCTGGCGGGATAGGATTGATGCCGACAAACAAATCGACAGGACATGGAATGATGCAGTAGCGTGCAAAAGTGATCAATGAACTGAAGATTTTATTGTATCATTTCCCCTCTCCGTTTTCTTGACATTCCTCGTTAATTTTCCACATTGCGCTGATATCCCCTCTACCTACGGCTAAAGCCTCGCTGAGAACAATCACACGCCTAGTGAGCTACAATTTCTATTGAAATTAACGTCGTTTGATCACTCTCGCATGCCATTGTGTGCTACAAATTCCAAAAGCAACCTTCTCGTTGCCATATTCTGCTTTACCCGCGACCGAATCATATTTACGACTGAGGCAACTGATTCTCTTGTGGTTTCCCATTCAATACTGTCAATACAGTATGATATGAAGCCAAGGCAATTGGCTAATCGGCTTTAGTAAACGATGGAGGAAGTGTCTGCGAGACTGAAGCGCTGATGTAAATCTTTTGCTGGTGTGCTTGGCACGATACAATGCAGACCATTTCAAAATGGTACAGCGAGTCCCATCACTGCCAATTTTGCGGTCTTGATCCCATCACAGCTGCTTCACTCAATACCTGGTATTGCTCCCCTTGCTGCGATACAGCGAAATAACCATCCTGAAATGGTTTGGACCAAACTCTATTCAATCTCAGACTCAATATTGGCTCAAACACTCATACCCTGTTCAACCTGAATCATTCTTTGAGTCTGACAGGCCATATTTTCATCGCGCCGTGACATCACAAGGGTCCACAGGTTATTGGCACCATTTTGATGGCACGTTACAATCTGCTCACCTAATTACGATACAACCCTGCTGCGACGGACCGCTCGATGAATTGTCTTGTAATTCAAGCGTATAGCATTTGCCACAGCTGGAAATCAAAATTCATGTTCAATTCAACACATTGTAGTGTTGATTCGCGGAAAAGTGGCAATTCAAAAAAGTCGACAAAATGACAATGCACACTGTATCAAGACTAAATCTGCAAAGACTTTGCTACATGGCTCAAACAGCTGTCAATGCAAGCATTTCAGCGAATCTCAAGATCTTGAACACGGCGGCCAGTGTCGCTTAGCCGTCAATGCGAGCTTCAGAAAACGCATGACGACAATGGCACCGTTTGTGTCCAACGGAAATGGAAAGAAATGGCTTGGCTTTATGGTGGAATTCTTGAATAATAAAGGCATGTTGTTGGCTTGAACATTTGCATTGACGAAGAATTGGGATGAGCCATCCCTTGGCATCGACAGTGCTGTTATTCAATGCACATTGATGAAGAAATTGCCATGAAGCAAGAGAGTTTGCAGTGTGGGCAGACTAATTTTGACATGATCTCATCGCATCATGCTTGTGAAATCGGTTTCACACACTCCTGACTGCTAGTGGCAATTGAGAGCAACTTTGATGTGTTCTGGCGCTGCGTAGTGGTTTGTCGCATACAATGGGCAGCTCAACAGTCTGTCGCAATGCTGAAGGAATGTGTCGATAAAGCGACATGCGCCGTTGGTTTACAAACTTTACATCAATGTTGGTTCGATGAAGCATTTATAAATGGCTCAAAAGCCTTCAAACAC
>JAFEEI010000070.1:0-649 GCA_018241205.1 Pseudomonadota bacterium | reverse complement strand
ACAAAGGCGAAACTGTGAACTCGTGTTCATTGAATAAATTTTTGCTGGAAAAGCACAAACAGTCTTGAAAGCCCGTGCGTTACTCTGAAGAAGCCATTCCACGCAGCTCTTGGTAAGGCGGCTGTTATGTTGGCGAGAGCCCACGATATCAACGCTGATGTTGACGCTATCAAAGAATTGCTCTTTTTGTTTCCGATCAACACCCTTAATGGGACTGCGCAGAAGGACTTCTCTGCCTCTTAAAAGGTGGTGACGAAATCTAACCGCGCGAACCGTGAAAGGAAGCGACTGGCAAGGAAAAGGTCAAGAGCAGCGGCCAGAGAACGGCGGCGCGGGGAGCAGAAGTTGAATACCGTAGTGAACAGGAGTGGGCAATCCCGAACTTGTGAGCTACAGTGGCGTGCAAAAGTGACCCAATGATGACTAAAAATTTTCATTTGCCTTTTTCTCCTCCACTTTCTCTCTTTTCTTCATGAAATATTTATGACGTGTACCTCGGTGCCCCTCTATCCACAGTCAAAGTCCGTTCAACAGCAGTTTCATGCTGATAGAGTAATGATTTTTCAAAGGAGCGATATCATCCGGTCACTTTTGCACATCTTCCATATTATTTTTGTTTCACTTTGACCAACTCACGTGATGTTTGTTT
>JAFEEI010000006.1 GCA_018241205.1 Pseudomonadota bacterium | reverse complement strand
ATGCTTCTGTTATCAAATTACTGACGTTCTGGACTGCTGGTGCATTCTCTTGCG
The DNA here is from genome assembly GCA_018241205.1 of Pseudomonadota bacterium. Lineage (GTDB taxonomy): Bacteria > Pseudomonadota > Gammaproteobacteria > Burkholderiales > Nitrosomonadaceae > Nitrosomonas. The sequence continues at coordinate 7,574 of JAFEEI010000006.1, read as the reverse complement.
CATGAAACATTTCTTCAATTTGTGCTTGCGTATATCCCGCGTCAACATTTGTACCTGATATTTTTCCCAATATCATCAAGATATCGCGTATGGATATCCTGACCGGCGGGAATAGAATCATGACATTCTGAACATCGCGCACCAAAATGCCATAATCCCCAATTTCCGCGAGCACATTCAATCGGCGCGTAGGATCATTGTCATCTTCTACGTCAAGATTGGGATGAATATCTTCCCAGTACAACGTCAATAAATCATTTATCAAATGGAGTCCCGAGACTAATCCAGCCAATCCCTCACGGCGTGTCCACGCACGGCACAACCAGACAGCTACGCGCAAGTCCTTGGTGCGTAAAAACAATGCTTCAGCCCGAGACGCAATGGTATTCCAGTTCGGTTCTTTTTCAGACACATCGCCCGCAATCCTCTCAGGCGGACTCTCCAGATCCTCACTTAATTGGAGAAAATCAGCATCGTACTCAAGATCCGGACCACAAGGTGATTCAACTGACACTGATTTAAGCAACCTTTCAATTTCCATATTCATCAGGCGATTTATAAAAATAATAATGAAATCTTTTTTGGAATTCAGTTTTTTAGCAAAACATTACAGAGTTTATACCTTTTCCAAGGTGTTCAAAAGACAAGTTGAAAAAAGGAACCGGATTACGTGGCGCGAATGCCGATAATCCACACGTGGAAATCATTCATAGGCAAACACATGGCGAGGACGATGCGCAGCACCGCACACGCGATGGCGAGCATTGGAGCCAGTGATTGGACACTTGATATAGTATCTCATCGCATGAACGCTGCTGGTTGCAAGGCACGATAGGCGATGCGCTGAATGAGGTGCTGTGCGCGGCGGGCTGCAACCTGCGCCGGCCTATGCAGGCAATATGAGCTTGGGGGTGAAGAGTCATTATCATCGGTTACGTGGCAGCGGCTGATCAATTACTTTTACTTTTCCGCAAAAAGGCCTGGTGATGACATGGCTGCGTGAATTTTGCAGGGAGTTAAATTATTACTTATTACGAGGAAAAAACTCTCGCAACGCATCTTCGATGACCTGTTTCAATGTGCAACCCTGCTGCACTGCATGGAGCTTGGAACACGTACATAGCCGTCCATAAAAACGACTGTGGTTCGCATGATTTAAATACATACAATATAACATCGAAGCCTGGATTTATTTGAATAGGGTCAGACCCCTTTAAGACCCTTGTGCTAACCGAACCGGAACGCAGTCATTTTTTGATCGATTATCACCGTGTTTGACAATTGTGCCAGCTTTCAGTACTACATTTAAAACTTATGGAAAAGGCGGGTTATTTTTCCTATACCTGCATGCAGATCGGAGGCATCGGGGCACTCATCCCGCACCGCCGCAACGAGCTCGCCCAACTTGGCCTCCGCGCGATGCTCGAGCACCATGACGAACCACAAAACAGCGAGCATCGTCAGCATGCTGATCATGTAGCCACCAAAATGAGCGTAGGCCGGGAAAATCCCGGCCTACGCTCACACAAAGTCGTTTTTTAGAAATCCCGCGGGCCGTGATGCGCGACGAACGCCAGCAGCTTCGCTTTGTCGACCCCTGCCAGGGACGCGGGAACATCAGTGAAGTTGTCCCAGATGGGACGGTAGGACGGCTGTCTGGTAAACGAGAGTGCACCGAGATTCAACTTACTGTGCATCAACGGCTTGCCGGCATTATCCGAGCCGTTCCACTGCCAGTTCGTCATGAAGTGATACTTTGTCGGGATGGTTTCTTTACCAGCCCAGTTAAAGATCAGCGTGCCTTTACCAAAGGGAACGCGCGCCGTATTGGGAACGAAGAACTTGAATAGCTCCTGAGCTTCAAGGTCAGTGTCCGAGACGCGCGGGGCTGTGGTATCGAATACCTGCCAGTAGTACAACTCTCTCCCTTCAAAGATCAGCGTCCCCCCCATAGTCTGGATTCCCCAGCGAATGATGCGCGAGATTTCCTTAGTCGCGGTGAGACCGCCGTAGGCAGCGTTGGTTCCGGAGTTCTCACGCCAACCTTCGGTCTGGGTTTTGAAGTGGAACATATAGGCGTCACGTCCGGTTTCAGATTCCTTGAAGGAGGTCTTGAAGCCCATGGCGTAATGCACAAACTCGGCGATCACAGGGTTGCGCAGCTTGTAGATGTTATTACCCGCCTGGCCGTAGTACATGTCCATCATCTGATAGCCACCGGCAAGGTAGACCTCTGCTCTGCGTCCCGGATCGAAAAGATTCAGTTCACGCGCGATGACTTTTTCGATCTGCTGGTCACCAGGGTTCTTGGAATCTCGAGTCTTCGCGTGACCGGCCCACGCCTTCAACCCCTTCACGATGACACTTCCTTTTCCCTGCGTTCCGTAGACGAACGTCACGCTGTTAAACGCTTTCCTAAGCTTCAGTTCACCAACTTTGTCTCGGGCTTCAATAAGGCGATCAGGCATACAGAACTCCAAAAAGTGAGTGTTTTGAAAATACGGCGGTCTGCAATACATGGGGATTACGGCAGCAAGTAAATCCGACAAAGGAGAGCATTACCGTAACGTCCAGACAAAAGGCATCCCACATTAAGCGATACAGCGCATCGCGATTCAACGACTTGCGGTCCCATCCTGCCAGGTCTGCCGCAACCAGGTGCTCACGAGGAACTCCCTTAGCGCCGCATCGAGATCCTCTTCCGCACGCAGATCATCGTACTTCAACAGGAACTCGCCCAGCGTCGCGTTGCAACTCGCCGCAGCCGGCCGTATCTTTATCTGGTCCATCCCCTCGGGTACAGGCGCGTCGCTTCAATAGAACGCGGCTTATCCAAAGCCGCCATAGCCAGGCAGACTCCTGCGCTGATCACATCATGCGAATAAGATTCGCGCATAATGTCGCACACTCCGGACGCACTCCGTACCGATTACAGCGTCACTGTCAGAAAGAACCATCCCCAGAAGAAGTGCACCGGACTCACCTTCCCGATGAATACTTTCGAAACTCCAGTAAGCTCCGGTCAACCCGTACCACCAGTACACGCCAGAACCGATGCGCAGCTTCGGCGTCATACGACGCATGTTGCGTATCTTCTTCAAAACGGATCGGTGCCTTCAGTTCGCAGGGCAGGCTCGATCTGCACGGCAACTCCCAGCGCCGCCAGGCTCCGCCGATACTCGCTGTAAAACTCCGCAACCGACTGCGCGCGCAAGGTATAAGACAAATAAACCATTTTTTCCATAAGTTTTAAATTTACTGAAAGCTGGCACAATTGTCAAACACGGTGATAATCGCTCAAAAAATAACTGCATTCCGGTTCGGTTAGCGCACAAAAATCAAAGATTTTGCCGCATTTTGGCGCTTCAGGCGAAAGACGCCAAAGGGTAAAGGTCAGCCCAGTGATGATGAGGATTGAAAGGAGCGAGCACAGGATCAGGTTGGCTCGAAAGGATTAAAGTTTTGCGCAGATGCTCTAGGCGGCGCCCTGGCAGGCAAACCAAGATGATCAAGAATTTTAGTGATGGCGGCTTTCTCCAAGATGGCGGCGATGATTTTCAGGGCTCCGCCACAGTGCGGACAGTGCTCGATGTCGATATCGAACACCCGCTTTAACAAACGCGCCCAACTGATGCGTACGGAAGCCGAGGACTGCGGCACAGCGTCACTCGCATTTGATGCATGACTTTTGTTTTTCTTGCTGCCAGGAATAATCTCAGCGCGCAGTTTGGCATTCGGCGCAAGCCCGCCATCGAAACGTATAAGATTGAGTCTTGGCTGGGGAACGACCGCGGCCAGTCGCTGCATGAATTCTAACGGCGGCATCACGATATGCGTCGTGCCATCCCGATAAGGCGTTTTTAGCGCCAGCACCACCTGCCCAGCAGCATTGCGTGTCAGCCGTTCATTGGCAATCGCCGGTCGCGTGATGTAACGGCATAGGTGCTCCAATTATTAGCCCTGATTCATGGCGCAACGCACGCCGGCATGCAGGCGAAAGCCATGTGCATTGACGCAGTATTTTTTGTCTGGCTGTAGTTGCACATTTTGTGTGGGCGCAGTTTTCAGTGCCAGCACTTTTTGTCCTGCCCGGCGACCGAGCCCAATCCGGTAGGTGCGGGCCGCCGATTGCAGTGGCGCCAACGCCGCATCCGTTTCCATTTCAGCCAAGTAACTCATCCCCTCCTCCTCAAAAAGCGCACCGTGGCAGATCAATGCTTTCATGATACGCTTGATGATCTGGCTGAGCAGGCTGTGCAACTGCTCAGCCGTCGGTGACCGTGCGCTGTGGAATTCCGCCACCCCCTTTTGCTTGCGGTAAACACCGTCAAGCACTAGGCAATGCAGATGAATATTGAGATTAGCCTCCGAACCAAAACGTTGGATAAGCGTAATCGCACCGGTTTGTGCCTCAATTCGGTTCAATCACGCCTGTTTGATCGGAACAGTGGAAATGGCGCGCAAAATGACTCGCAATACGGGTGAGAGAAGGTGCGGATGGGTAGCTAATCGATAGCGCAGTGGAATTGGCAGGAAGAGAACCCATTGGCGCAGGGGCGCATTGGAAATGACGTGATCGACCAGGTGAGCCACCGTCTGCGCCATGCGCCGCCCATCCGCACGAAGGACAGTATCCACGCCGCTGGCAGGAAAAGGGCCACCAGCTTCAATTCGTGCAGTCGGCACAACGCAAGCGTAAGAACACATTGTCGATATGACACATTCATCATATGCCTCAAATTCGTCTTTAACAAAGTCGGGTAACTCTGAACCGGTTTCCGTCTCAACCATGTGCAAAGAATTACGACGTGCACTTGCACAAACCTATACAGCGTGTTTTCTTCCGGTCGGTGCCGTTAATCGTGGAGCCGATTTTCAACCGATGCCCGTTGAGCTGGTTGGCGCAGGTTCTTTTGGTGGAATTAGGCGCAGGGTGTGGTCGAGGAATAGATCTTTGAGAAAGGAGAATTTCGTTCTTAAAGTATCGACTTCTCGGACTAGGCCTAGAGCTGCAAAGAGAGATGATTAAAAGCTGAAAAAGTCTGAACTGATCGATGCAGTGATATTATCCGGGCATGGGCATGCTGGAAGCACATTATCCGGTGCCAAGAAAAATGATGACAAGCTCAAGCAGACAAAGTTTCTTCATGAATCAAAACCGATTGACTGCAAAAAAAGAAACCCGTAGATCAATGAAAAAATCCTACTCGTTGGAAACAAATGAATCAGTGATAACAATCACGTTTGGTTAAAGGAAACAGAAGAATATAATAGCTAAAACCCACCTTCTACAAAATATATTTGCGCTGTGACAATAATTCCTCCCATCGCTATTAATAATCGAATCCCAGAATTATTCTTCCTTATCAGAATCAATAATTTTCTTTAAAACTTTCATATCTTCCGGCGGTATTGCTTCAATAATTTCCATAAAATTCTTGGTCATTAAGGTCTGTGCCAATCGAAGGATCAAGGAAACCGGATTGGTGGGCTCAGTTCGTTCCAGAAACTTGCACACTTTTTCAAGAACACGGGTGACATCTTCGCGACTCCTTATTTCCCCTGGAGATGAACCATTTTTGTCCACCATCATAACGCCCTCGCCAGCTCCAGAAGATTCTTCCGGCTCAGCGTCCTGACTTGATGCCGCTGCATTTTTACACAATAACAAAATGGGCTCTAACGTGATCTGCAATTGTCTAAAATCCGGGAGCTGAGCTTCATTGACTTTTTGTTTGAGGAAATTTCTTATTTCTTGCAGCGTTTCTAATGCTTCTGTTATCAAATTACTGAAGTTCTGAACTGCTGGTGCATTATCTTGCGCATGAAACATTTCTTCAATTTGTGCTTGCGTATATCCCGCGTCAACATTTGCACCTGATATTTTTCCCAATATCATCAAGATATCGCGTATGGATATCCTGACAGGCGGGAATAGAATCATGACATTCTGAACATCGCGCACCAAAATGCCATAATCCCCAATTTCCGAGAGCACATTCAATCGGCGCGTAGGATCATTGCAAGTTGAGCCAGAATTCTGCAGAAGTACCAAAATAGCGTGCTAGACGCAAAGCCGTATCTGGTGTAATGGCGTGCCTATTCTATACAGTAGCACCAATATGCGGCGCAGACACTCGAAGCGCCATGGCCAATGCATGCAACCTCATGTTAAGTGACACAGTTATGAAAATACACGAAATCGACAAGGACAGCTCACCACCAATGAAGAGCATTTTGGAATTCCAATTACAATCCCTTCTCCTCTTTCACTTTGCGCTTTCTTCGCTAATTCAATCCGCGCACTGTTGGCCTGCCGCGCTTACTAAAACCAACAGCACCACCTATAGCGGATTCAATTTTTTTCTTGAAGCGGTCATTACCCAGCGGGGTGCCAGAATGCAAGCAGGCGCGGATTAATTCGATTTCATCTGGATGGGTTTCAATATCAAAACCGGCACGATAGGCAGCTTGACGCATCTCCGATGTTTCCCCCAGCGCGAGATATAGCACATGCCGCTGAAGAATGGCATTATCGATTCCTTGCGCATTTGCCGCATAGCTGGACCATCGATACTGCCCAGGATGCTCAACCATCGCGGCACGCACTGGATTCATTTCGATATATCGCATGCAAATCAGGAAATAAGCTTCAGATTCTAAAATATGCCCCTTATGCCGCCCTTCCCACAAACTTCCTCTGCGCCGATAGGTTTTATTCATATATGGCACAAAATGACGCCCAATTTTTTGAAACAACACGCTAATATCGTTTTCAGTCTTTGGTGTCACCAGTAAATGTACATGATTGGTCATCAGCACATACGCATGGATCAAACACGCCAACTCATCGGCCGCAGCTTTCAGGAAACGCAAATAGGCCAAGTTATCCTGGTCATCGAAAAATACCGGCTCTTTATTATGTCCGCGTTGGGACACGTGCACCGGCACTCCAGGTTGATAAAAGCGCTTTTTTCTTGGCATCAGGTATCCAACAAAGCAAGCGGGTGACGCACCTTTAAACCTTTAAACCGCTTAAAACCTTTATCTGTCGTCACCCAGACACAATTCCACTCCATCGCCAAAGCTGCATGATAAGCATCGGCAATATCATTTCCTTTCGCATCAATTTGCTCGATGCACTGCAAAAACATCTTCCAGTGCATCGGCCCAGGCGCAAGGCAAACAGCATTCTGCGATTCTCTGACCTGGTTAGCGAAACGAACCGCGCTAGACGAAGCAGACGGCATTTCAAAAATTCTCGGATGTGTGACAACCCGCAAAAACCCACTCAACACCAACTCCGAATAACCATAGGGAACAGTATCATTGATAATAGACTCCAGCCATTTGCGATAGGCTGAATGTTCAAGCGTATCCTCCCGATGCGCATAAACCAAGACATTCACATCCATTAGAAACATCAACGACCATCCATAATATCGCTCAAACTGCGGCTATTATCCAAATCAACGCCCGGTTTCAAACCAACACCGGAAGCTGTATCCAACTTCACCGAATCCTGATTTAAACGATGACGAGAAAAAGATTCTCGCAACGCATCTTCGATGACC
>JAFEEI010000069.1:22576-25046 GCA_018241205.1 Pseudomonadota bacterium | reverse complement strand
TCAATTAATCAGCGTTTCCTTAAACAAATGCAAGTTTGTAGGTTGATGGTCATCTACGCTCCCCCTCTAATAGTGTAGATAAAACCGCTTAGCCCAAGCACTTCGACTGGAGAAGTGTCACGACGATCCAAGAGATCGGGGGCGTTTTGAATTGGGTTCTATTTTCTTACTGTAAGTCGTTCTCGTCTCGAAGTAGACCTCCCGGTTGCCGCTGCCAGCGGCAGATTCATCCCGGGAGGTTTTTCTCATATATACCGGTTTGTCATATTCCTGTCATATCAGCCAATTAAGATTTCTACCTCAATGTATACGTTATTTCCTATTGGGAGAATGTTAGATGAAACTGCGATTTGGCTTATTACTCATCTCTATCGCTGTATTTTTTGTTACTCCGGCAATTGCTGCCGATATCACCGGCGCCGGTGCGACTTTTCCTTACCCGATTTATGCCAAATGGGCCGACGCCTATAAAAAAGCAACCGGTATTCGTTTAAATTACCAATCGATCGGTTCCGGCGGCGGCATCAAACAAATCAAGGCCAAGACTGTCGATTTCGGTGCCTCGGATAAACCGCTGACGGTAGAAGAATTGGAAAAAAGCGGCCTGACTCAATTTCCTACCGTTATCGGCGGCGTAGTGCCGGTAATCAATCTGGATGGCATAAAGGAAGGTGAGATCAAATTAACCGGGGCCATTCTTGCCGATATTTTTCTCGGCAAAATCAAAAAATGGAATGATCCGGTGATTGCCGAATTGAACAGCGGCATTAATTTACCGGCCAATAACATTACCGTGGTGCATCGCGCGGATGGTTCCGGCACGACCTTCTTGTTTACCGATTATCTGAGCAAAGTCAATGCGGAGTGGAAAGAGAGGATCGGTGCCGATGCTTCCGTAGCCTGGCCTATCGGTACCGGCGGGAAAGGTAACGAGGGAGTTGCCAACTTCGTAAAGCAAATCAAGAATTCAATCGGTTATGTGGAAGCGGCTTATGCCAAACAGAATAAAATGAGTTTTGTGCAATTGCAGAATCGCGACGGTTTTTATGTCATACCGGCCGAAGACAGTTTCAAGGCGGCTGCCATCAATACGCTCTGGGACAAGAATGCGGGATTTTACGAGATTCTCACCAATAAACCCGGACAAAATAGTTGGCCCATCACCGGTGCCACTTTTGTGCTGATGCATCAAGCTCAGGAGAATCCTGAACAAGCATTGGAGGTGTTGAAGTTCTTTGAATGGGCTTATGTGCATGGTGACGAAATGGCTTTGGAACTCGATTACATTCCGCTGCCGGACGATATTGTGAAGCTGATTGAAGATTCCTGGAGAACAAGGATCAAAGGCAAGGCAGGTCAAGTGATTTACACAGCGCAATAAGCATCGGCAAAAAATCCAAGATTGCCTAATAACCATGCGCCATCATTTCCTGCTAGCGGTTATCACTAAAATAAGCCTTGCGCGCCTTCAATCCGGCGTGACAAAAACGATGTCAACAGCACACGCCGCAACAAAATTAAAAAGGCAGCGGCTCCTTGATTCGATATTCCGCCGAGCAACTTTATTTTTTACGATAGTTGTTTTTTTGCTGCTGGCTGCTTTAATCGGCTCCCTGATTATCGGCAGCTGGCCGGCGCTACAAACGTTCGGTTTCGATTTTCTATGGAGTACGCAGTGGAATCCGGTCACGGAGAAGTTCGGTGCGCTGGTGCCCATCATCGGAACATTGATTACTTCGTTGGTTGCATTGTCGATCGGGATTCCGGTCAGTTTTGGCATCGCGCTGTTTCTGACCGAATTATCCCCACCCTGGTTACGTCGCCCGCTGGGGACGGCAATTGAGCTACTGGCCGGTATTCCAAGCATCATTTATGGCATGTGGGGGTTATTCGTATTTGCGCCTTTCTTTGCCAAATATATACAACCGTGGATTCAGGGCACGTTGGGTGAAATCGCAGGCATCGGTTTTTTGTTCGAGGGCGCTTTCATGGGTATCGGCATGCTGACAGCCGGTATTATCCTGGCCATCATGGTGATTCCCTTTATCTCTTCGGTCATGCGCGATGTGTTTGAAGTTGTTCCATCGTTGTTCAAAGAATCGGCTTACGGGCTAGGTGCGACGACCTGGGAAGTTATTTGGTATGTGGTTCTTCCGTACACTAAAAGCGGTGTGGTCGGCGGGATCATGCTTGGTTTCGGCCGTGCGTTGGGTGAGACGATGGCGGTTACATTTGTCATCGGCAACTCACACCAGTTGCACGCATCGCTTTTCATGCCGGGAAATAGTATCGCTTCCGCATTGGCGAATGAATTCACGGAAGCTGATGGCGATTTGTATACCGCGGCCTTGATTGAGCTGGGGCTGATTTTGTTCCTGATTACTTTCGTCGTGCTGGCTTGCTCTAAAATTCTTTTGTTACGATTGAAGAAACGTGAAGGTACTGCTTCCTAAGGAAACGCTGATTAATT
>JAFEEI010000069.1:0-22517 GCA_018241205.1 Pseudomonadota bacterium | reverse complement strand
TCGCTCGTATAGTCAATTAATCAGTGTTTCCCTAAGGTCATATTATGATTTCCATTTATACCCGCCGCCGCATCGTTAACGCAATCAACCTGACGTTTTCCGTCTTGGCGATGCTGTTCGGCTTGTTTTGGTTGTTCTGGATTTTGTTGACGTTGTTCGATAAAGGGTTGAGCGGAGTCGGCCATACTATTTTTACGCAGATGACGCCGGCACCGGGTGATACCGGCGGTTTGCTGAATGCGGTTTTTGGCAGCTTGGTCATGGTTGCGCTGGCAACACTCATCGGTACGCCGGTTGGTATCATGGCTGGCACTTATTTGGCTGAATTTGGTCAACGCGGCTGGCTTGCACCGGCTACCCGCTTTGTGAACGACATATTGTTATCCGCGCCATCCATTGTCATCGGTCTTTTTGTCTATACGGTCTATGTCGCCAAAGTCGGTCATTTTTCCGGCTGGGCCGGTGCGCTGGCACTGTCATTGATCGTTATCCCGGTCGTCGTGCGCACTACCGAGGATATGCTGCGGCTCATTCCAAACAGTTTGCGCGAAGCCGCGATCGCATTGGGCGCGCCGCACTGGAAAGTGGTTACGCTGGTTACTTGGCGCGCTTCCAGGGTAGGGATCATGACCGGTATTTTATTGGCGGTTGCGCGTATCAGCGGTGAAACGGCGCCTTTGCTGTTTACCGCGCTTAACAATCAGTTCTGGAATGCGGATATGAACCGCCCAATGGCGAATCTGCCCGTCGTCATTTTTCAATTTGCCATGAGTCCTTACGAATACTGGCAGGAATTGGCTTGGACCGGCGCGTTATTGATCACGCTGAGCGTTCTTGGACTAAATATTGCGGCGCGCTTTTTCTTGCGCAAAAACGACCTTTTAAACTGAAATCAAAAATGACTGACGACCATTCATCGGCGGATATTGCAAAAATTACCATTAACAATTTGAATTTTTACTATGATTCGTTTCATGCGCTGAAGTCGATCAGCATGCAGATTCAGAAAAATAAAATTACGGCTTTCATCGGTCCTTCCGGTTGCGGGAAATCGACCCTGCTACGTACGTTGAATCGTATGTATCAACTGTATCCGAGTCAGATCGCCAAAGGGGAAGTTATGGTGGACGGCGCGAATATTCTCGACAAGGCGCAGGATTTAAATATTTTGCGCGCCAAAATGGGGATGGTGTTTCAGAAGCCGACGCCATTTCCGATGTCGATCTTCGATAATGTGGCATTTGGCGTGAAATTGTATGAAACGCTCAACCGCTATGAATTGGCCGAACGGGTGGAATGGGCGTTACAAAAAGCCGCGCTGTGGGAGGAAGTCAAAGACAAATTGAATCAAAGCGGCACCAGTCTTTCCGGTGGTCAGCAACAGCGCTTGTGTATTGCGCGTACGATTGCGGTGAAGCCCGAGGTGGTGCTGTTCGATGAGCCAACTTCGGCGCTCGATCCGATTTCCACCGCGCGTATCGAAAATTTGATCTTCCAATTGAAGGAAGATTACACCATTGCGATTGTGACGCATAACATGCAGCAAGCAGCTCGTGTTTCCGACTATACCGCTTATATGTATCTGGGCGAATTGATCGAATTTGGCGATACCGATACGATTTTTACCAAGCCCCGGAAGCGCGAGACGGAAGATTACATTACCGGTAAATTTGGCTGATTAGTCAGGTATGAATAATCCATAGCACTCTGATTCTGTGCGATGAATTGATGATTCGGAACGATTCAATTCACCGGTCTTTTTCAAAATTGCTGCAATTTTCCGCAAATTTGGCGAGGGGTATGAGGTCCGATCCGCACCCGCCAAAGCGTAATGACCTGTTTTACCAATGACTGGATAAACTGATCAACTAGAAGCATCGTTTAACGCAGCTACCTCGATACACTGTCTGATTTGTGTTCGAGCTCGAACAACAAGCTTTTCCCCAGCAGATCGCGGTCACCCGGCGGCGCACCGTCAAGTGACTGGATTTCTGTACCCGCAACATACCGTTCGGTAGTGTTTCGTATTCAGCTGCTATTCAGCCCAAAGACTCCAGAATGACACATGAAATACCGCAATCGATCGAGGTATTGGATTGTTGTAGAGAGGGCAAGCTTAATAACTGACAAATAGCAAAGGCTTGCTCCAATAATTGATCTGGAGAAATATCATGCGTACACAAAAAATACTAATCCCTCTTGTCATCGCCGCCATTGTTTTTTTAGCGGGTTGTGTAGCTACTCCCTATTACGGTGGAGGGGGATACTATCGCGGTGCGGTATACAGCAGCGGTTATGGCTATCAGACATCGTATTATGGCGGGCAACGCTATTTAGGCGGATTTGGATATAACAGCAGTGGTCACAGACACTCGCACCGGCACGATGTTTATCGCCCTCACGCAGGACAACATGGCCATGTCGGCGGCGGGCATCAGCATTCCGGCCGTGGGCATTGGGGCGGCGGTCATCAAGGTGGTCATCGCGGCGGACATCATCACCGGAGATGAGAAAAATAGTCCGGGATGGCGCTTTGAGTTGGTAATGACCGGAGTTTGAACGATGGCAGATCGGTTTTACTGTATACCCTGCATCATTTTTTGCAGTGTTTTGGTCAGCGAGAACAAAACGATCGATGCGAGCCCGGACAGGATTACAAAGATCATGAAAAAATCGTACAGACCAGTGATTTCAAAACCTGCGAAGACCGGTGCTGCCGGTAGCGCCGGGTCGGGGTACAAAGCGCTGAGCATACCGGCAAATTTGCTCGCTGCGGCCATGGAGAGAAACCAAACGCCCATCAATAACGAAGCGAATTTCGCCGGCGACAATTTGATCACCATCGCTAAACCGATAGGCGACAAGCACAATTCGCCGATGGTGTGCAGCAAATACAAACTGAACAACCACATCATGCTGACTTTAGTTGCAGGATCCACGCCTTTGACACCAAAGGCGATTACCCAATAGCCCATCGATAGGAACAACAGCCCCCATGCTTGCTTGGCGGGCGATGACGGTTCCCGGTTATGCTGGCCAAGGAATGTCCAAATAAAAGCAAATAGCGGTGCCAGTACGATAATCAGCACGGCATTGATCGATTGAAAAAAACTGGCGGGAATTTCCGTTCCGAACAAATTTCTGTCGGTTTGTTCCGCGGCGAAGAAGGTCAACGATACACCGGCTTGTTCGAATGCCGCCCAGAAGAAGATGACAAAGAAAGCGAGAATATAAATGACGCCGATCCGCTGCTTCTCGATTGCTGTCAATCCCTTGTCGGTAATGATAGCGGCGGGACCGATGATCGTGATGGAAAAAATGGCCGATCCGATCACGCCCAGTTCCATAAAACCATAAAATACAGCGAATAGCACAAACGCAGCAGCGATCCAGCCGAAAAACTGAGCAATTGCAATTGGCAGGGCAGATGTATCGGTTTCATTATCTTGCGATGCTTTTTTCTCCGGAGCCAATCCGATACCTTCGCCTGTTGGGGTGACGATCAGTTTATTTTTGAGCAGCTCAAAAGACAGAATACTGATGATCATGCCGATACACGCGGCCAGAAATCCCCACTTGAAATCCGCGGTATTGCCAGTATCGCCCAGACCGCCACACACCAGCGGCGCGAGGAAGGCGCCGAGGTTGATACCCATATAAAAAATCGTGAATGCGGCATCGATGCGCTTATCGCCTTCTGGGTAGAGTTGACCCACCATGGTGGAGATGTTCGGTTTGAAAAAACCATTGCCGAAAATGAGAAATCCCAGGCCTATAAAGAGCATCGGTTGTGCGAAAGCAATATCACTGTAATTCGCCGCGGATAGGAACATGCAAAATTGCCCGATCGCCATCAGAATCCCACCGGCAAGAATGGCGCGTCTGTTTCCCCAGTAACGATCTGCGACATAACCGCCAATGAGCGGTGTGAGATAAACCAAACCGGTGTAACTGCCATAAATCTCAGATGCCAATGCTTTGTCGAACAGCAGCGCTTTGATCATAAACAAGGTGAAAATAGCGCGCATGCCGTAGTAGCTAAAACGTTCCCACATTTCGGTAAAGAACAGGAGGTATAAACCTCTGGGGTGTCCGGCTGGATTCATGATTTTTATATCGTTACAAATCTAGGGAACTTTGGAGTTTACGAGTAGCAATGAGTATTTTGAATCTGATTTCAACGCCGTTGGCCGAGTATCATAGTTTGTTTACCCGCTTACTAAGCAGGATTGCTTATCTTCGAGGGCTGTATTGCGGTGGAGTCGATAGGATAGGGTTTTGCGATCCAGTAACCTTGCACATAGTCGACAGCAATTTTTTCGAGAAACTCCAAGGTTTGATCGTCCTCAACCCATTCCGCGATAGTTTTGAGTTGCATGGCATGAGCGATGTTGTTGATGGATTCAACCATTGCTTGATCAACCGGATCGGAAAGCATGTTCCGGATCAATCGGCCGTCGATTTTCAGGTAATTAAGTGGAATGTTTTTCAGATAACCAAATGAAGACAAACCGCCGCTGAAGTTATCCAGCGAGAAACTGCATCCAAGCGCTTTCAATGTAGTTAAAAACCGCATCGCATGATGCAAATCGGCTAATGTGATTTGTTCGGTGAATTCAAAACAAATGCTGGCGGGGTTTAGCTTACTGGCTTTGATTGTATTCACGGTGAAATCGAGAAAATCGGCATTTTCCAATGCTTGAGTGGATAAGTTGATGGCATAAACCGCATTGGGCCGCTGATGTGTTTGCGCTTCGATCAACTTGACCGATCGATCGAGCACCCAGCGGTCTATCATCAGCGTGTGATCGTACCGTTGCGCGGCAGGCAGAAATGCGTCCGGTGCTATTAATTCGCCGTGATCGTCTTGCAGGCGCAGCAAAATCTCGCCATGCTCTTCCAATCCGCCGTTGCCGGAAAGCGGCCTGATCGGTTGAAAATATAAGCACAAACGCTGATCGGCCATCGCTTGCTGCAGGCGCGATAACCAATAGGTCTCTTCCGGTTTTTGCTGTAATGGATCGGCCTGAAAGACATGCACCCGGTTACGTCCTTGCTCTTTGGCTGCATAGCAAGCACTATCCGCGGCATTCAAAGCAAAAGTGAGTTCTTTATTTTCATGTGTGATTGGGAATAATCCGATGCTGACACCAATAGTGAAAATCCTGCCCTGCCAATGAAAGCGGAAATTTTGCACCAGCTCGCGCAATGTTTGCGCGACTTGCAATGCTTCATTCTGCGGACAATATTCCAGGATAATGCCGAATTCATCGCCACCCAGCCGTGCCAGCGTATCGCGCGTACGCAATTTGGCATGCAGTAGCGCTGTCACCTGCCGCAATAATTCGTCACCGGCGCTATGCCCACAGGTGTCGTTGATGATTTTGAATTGATCCAAATCGAGATATAACAACGCATGCGTATCATTTTTACGCGTTGATGCCAGAATTTTGCTGAGCCGGGTTTCGAATTCCTTGCGGTTTAACAAGCCGGTCAAAGCATCATGTGCTGCTTGATAAGCGAGTTTTTGTGTCAATTTGCGTTGTTCCGTAACATCGCGGAATGTGATGACGAAGCCGATGGCTTTTTTCTGCTCGTTCTGAATCGGTGCGACGGCATAATCAATAATCCATTCCTGTTTGTCTCTACGGATGAGCAAACATTCGCGATGCCCTTGTATGTTTTCGGGCGAGATAGTTTGACTGGCAAGCGGATCGGGTACCGGTGACCGGTTGACCGGATCGAGAATGTTAAACACGTGCAGTAGCGGCAAACCGCTGGCATCTTGACTGCGCCAGCCGGTAAATATCTCCGCGACTGGATTCAGAAAAGTGATCTTTCCATCGGCGCCGGTGGTAATGACAGCATCGCCGATACTCGCCAAGGTGACTTGGAATAGTTCCTTTTCCTGATGCAATACATCATTAGCCAGGGCCAGCGCCTCGGTACGTTCTGAGACACGTTGTTCCAGTTGTTCCTTGACGTTTTTCAACGCTTGCTGGGTCTGGTCTTTTTCGGCGATCTCAGCTTGCAGTGCTTGATTGATCGCTTTTTGATGATTCTTCGCTTGCACCAAACGCTTTAACAAGTCGAAGTTATCAAAACGGAATGTGAGGGATTCCGCGACTGTTCTGTACAGCCGGTGCGAAATGCCGCCCATGGCAAAAACGAAGAGCAAGTAGGTCAACGCAATCGCAAGGTGTGTATCGCTTTCGTGCGCAATGACCTGATAGGTGAAAGGAATGACAACCGGTATCGAGAAGGCCAGAAAAGTACCGCGATAAGACGATAAAGTGGTCATGGCACCAGCAATCATACCGGCCAGCAGATAAGCGAGAAATAGTTGATGTGTGGCGCTGTCATCGATAAAGAAAATACTTCCGGCCAACCCCCAAAGCACACCGGAGAACAGTGTGCCGACGAAGAACCGGCGCCCCCAGATCACCGATTCCGAAGCTGCCGGATGTTTGCGGAAATAGGATCTGATCAGAAGAAATCTGCCGAGAGTCAAGAAACAGATGGCGGCCACCCACCCCATGATCCATTCTTTAGTAACGTAATTCCAGAAAACAAAGGCGAGTGCTGCGGCGATGATCAATGTTACAACAAGCGCTTTGGGTGCCTGCTGATAAAGCAGTTTTACTTGTTCCGCCAGTAATGCAGTAGAGTGATTGTTTTGATAAAGGTGAGAGCCCACAGGATGGGTTTTGAAATTGAACTCGCCATGATCATTTTTCATTGCGGACAGAGTATGAAAATTGTTCGCAGTTTGTCGGAAAGTTTTCCGAAGGGTTTAGGGTTATTTGCCGGGTAAAAGATAACCACAAAGCAATATGAGCCAGTTGATCAATGAAGATTTGTATACATTTTATTTCAATGACATAATGTCGCTTCGATTGCGGACGAGAAGTGCTCATTTCTGTGCGCGCCGGAATATTCTTATTGACATTCAGAAAATTATACTTAAAAAATTTTTTAAGTAAAGAAAGCCTTTATGGCATCACGGGTACCGAAATAAAAGTAACGAATCTTCAATTATTCTAGAAAATGACAGGGGTGAATTTATTAAAACGCACCGTGTAGTTGATAGTTTTTTTTGTCGATATATTCTCCGTTTTATCGGTTTGTTTTTATCGGTGGTTGCAATTCCGGTATGGAGTGCGGGTATCGCCGTGATGGAGCAAAGTGTCAAGGAGCTGGGACAAGCATTCTCAGGTGCTCCCACTAACATTGACGACGGCAGTATGGTGTTTTTTAACCCGGCTGCGATGAGTCAGGTGCGCGGCAGATTGGTTTCGGTAGCGGGATATGTTATAGCGCCTTCCGCAGTCTTTCAGGATAGCGCTTCGCACATCAGTCCATTGTTAGGCGGAGCACCGCTGAAAGGTGGCAACGGCGGCGATTCACCCAATCTGGCTTTTGCTCCCAATGTTTATTACGTGCAGGAGCTGACTAACCGCATCGCGTTCGGTTTCGGATTTAACACACCTTTTGGCATGAGCAATAGCTACAGCCCGGATTGGAAAGGACGTTATCAAGCGCTTGATTCGGAGATTCTGACTTTTAACTTTAATCCATCGCTATCGTTCAAGGTAACCGAGAAATTTTCGTTCGGCGCCGGCTTCGATGTGCAGTATTTGCAAGCTCGGTTGACCAATGCCATTGATCTCGGTCCGGCGTGTTTCTTGGCGATAGGGCCAACGCCTTGCGCCAGCCGCGGAATTTTGCCGCAGGCTGCGGATGGACATGTTTCAGTGAAAGGTGACAGTGTTGGATTTGGTTATAACTTCGGTGCTTTCTATGCACTGAATCAAGATACCCGTTTGGGTGTCAGTTACCGTTCCCGGGTAGTGCATGATATCCACGGCAATGCCGACTTCTCAGTGCCGGACAAAGCTATCGCACTGACGCAGGGCAATACTCTGGTTGATTCTAATGCGCGCACTTCGATTACTCTGCCGGACTCCGTACTGTTCGGTTTTACGCATCGTCTCAATCCGCGCTGGGCCGTTTCTGCGGATGCGCTTTGGACGCACTGGAGCTTGGTGCGGGAGTTGCGCACGAGTTTCTCATCGGCGCAACCGGATGACGTGCAGAGTCTGAAATTAAACGATACGTGGCGCTATGCTTTCGGTGTCAATTATTTTGCTGATAACAATAAATGGACATGGCGTATGGGGTTTGCTTACGATGAAACACCGATTTCAAGTGCACAAAACAGCTCGCCGCGAATTCCCGATTCTAGCCGCTATTGGTTGACCGCAGGCCTGACTTACGCGGTCATGAAGAATGTCGATGTTCATGCGGCGTATGCGCACTTATTCATGAACGATGCCGCCATCAACCGTAGGGGAACGACGGCGGATTCTCTCGTCGGCCAATATTCCGAGCAAATCAATATCGGTGGTTTGCAACTCGACTGGCGTTTTTAATTGAAACCGTAGCACTGATTGCTTGCTGCAACTTATGCTGGTTTGCGGTATCTTATGACGGCAGTTGACACTGGCGTTATTCGCGGTACTTCTTACCAACTCAAATTGAGGTCAAGCAATGGACAAACAAACTCACTTCAGCGTCTGGTATGTCATAGTGGCGTTGTTAAGCATACTGCTGATACAAAATCTGTACTCGCAATACACCCAAGTAAAACCCATTCCCTACAGTCAGTTTCATCATTTTCTGGAGCAAGACAGCATTGCTGAAATTGCGATAACGCAAAATCAAATTTTTGGCACATTGAAAGAAAGAAATGCCGATGGTTTGAAGGATTTTGTCACCACGCGCGTGGAACCCGGTTTGGCAGAAATACTGGATAAGCATAACGTGGTGTATACCGGTGTGGTGCAAAGCACGTGGCTGCGCGATTTACTGTCCTGGATCATACCTACGGCGATTTTTATCGCGATCTGGCTGTTTGTAATCCGCCGCATGGGCAGCAGTATGGGCGGCGGGCTGATGTCGATCGGTAAAAGCCGCGCCAAGGTTTTTGTCGAGAAAGAAACCAAGGTTACTTTCGATGATGTGGCCGGTGTGGATGAAGCGAAAGAGGAATTGGTCGAGATCATCAATTTCTTAAAAAATCCGGCAGATTACGGCCGCTTGGGCGGGCGCGCGCCGAAAGGGATTTTGCTGGTAGGTCCGCCGGGGACGGGAAAAACCCTGCTGGCGCGCGCGGTTGCCGGAGAAGCCGGTGTGCCGTTCTTTTCCATCTCCGGTTCGGAATTTGTGGAAATGTTCGTCGGTGTCGGTGCGGCGCGCGTGCGCGATCTGTTCGAGCAAGCGCGGCAAATGGCACCTGCGATCATTTTTATCGATGAATTGGATGCGCTAGGCCGTGCTCGTGGCGCTTATGGCAGCTTTGGCGGCGGCCATGATGAAAAAGAACAAACGCTGAATCAACTTCTGGCGGAATTGGATGGTTTTGACCCAAGCAGCGGTATCGTTCTGCTGGCCGCAACTAACCGGCCGGAGATTCTCGATCCGGCATTACTACGGGCAGGGCGTTTTGACCGTCAGGTGCTGGTGGATCGTCCGGATAAAATAGGGCGCGAACAGATTCTTGCTGTTCATGCGAAAAAAGTGAAACTGAATACCGATGTCAAAATTGAGCAGATCGCTGCTTTAACGCCCGGATTTACCGGCGCGGATCTGGCGAACTTGATCAATGAAGCAACGTTACTCGCGACACGCCGTGCTGCCACATCGGTGACGATGGATGATTTTAATAATGCCATTGAACGTATCGTGGCCGGATTGGAGAAACGTAACCGCCTGTTAAATCCCAATGAGCGGCGTGTCGTGGCATTTCATGAATTGGGCCATGCCATGGTGGCACTGGCTTTACCCGGTACCGATGAAGTGCACAAAGTATCGATCATTCCGCGGGGTGTCGGCGCATTGGGCTATACCATACAACGTCCCACCGAAGACCGTTTTTTAATGACGCGTGTGGAATTACTCAACAAAATGGCGGTGCTGCTGGGCGGAAGAGCGGCTGAACAAGTGGTGTTTCATGAAGTATCCACCGGTGCTGCGGACGATCTGCTGCGTGCCACCGATATCGCGCGTGCCATGGTGCTGCGTTACGGTATGAGCGAAGCATTGGGTAATGTGGCATACGATCGCGAGCAGTCGGCTTTCTTGCAACCCAATATGGTGTTGCCGCAGAGCCGCAATTACAGCGACGAAACCGCGAACAAAATCGATATCGCCGTGCGTGTGCTGGTTGATCAGGCCTTGGAGCGCGCCATCAATATTCTGCAAAATAATCGTGCACTGCTGGATAGGACGGCGGATGAGCTGCTTAAAACCGAAACACTAAATCAACCGGAAATAGCCAAACTGAAGCAGGCGATTAGTGCCAGCGCACAACAAGCTTAACCGCGAAAATGCAAGTAAAGATCGCTTGCGGAGACAACTATTCAGCGTTTCCTTAATTCGATGACAAATTGCTGGCAGTTTGCTGTGCGGTGGTGTTCAGTGCCGGTGGGATCAGTACCCGGATTGGCCTCTCGCTGACACTGAATTCAATGGTGCTTTCAGCTTCAATATCGCGATTGCGGAAATAATCGCCGTCGACTTGCAGTGGATACGCTTTGTCGTGCAAGGTGCACGTGATATGTTTGCCGGAAAAATACTGCATCGGCAGGTTTGCCGGTTTGCGTTGCAGAATCCGCATGGCCTTGACCAATTCATGCTGAGGCCGTGCACCCGGCAGAAAACCGGCGACCAATTCATTTTTTGACGGATCGGCGCTGGGAACGAGCTGCAAGTTTTTTGCATATGCTGATGTATTGGCCACGATGATATACCCTGATCCGTGATCAACCACTGGTTTGCCATCAACACTTATTGATACGGTGGGGTGGTGCAACGCGCATAATGCTTTCAAGCCATGCCATAGGTAAATCGAATCGTTGAGCGGGCCTTTCCTTTTACCGATATTTTTAACGGTTAATGAATCCAATCCCATCGACGCCATATGAAAAAAGGGTTTTTCTCCACGAATTCCCTTGCCACTGATCACACCGTAAAATTGCTGTAAACAGATTCCGGCAGCAATGGCTTGAAGTAAATCAGCAGTATCGGTACTCATGGCATAGGAGCGCGCAAAGAGCGATTCGTTTCCGCCCGGAATGGCATAAACCGGTGTGTCCGTTTTATTGATGAGGCTCAATAACTTTCTAACCGTGCCATCACCCCCGACCACGACTACGAGCTCACTCGCTGCAATGTTGTCTTCAATGCGCGCATAGCCTTTCATTTTTTTCTCGGAAGGGCACACTTCTACATTTTTACCGTAACCGGAGAGCGTCTCAGCTAATTTGCACGCGACTGATTCGGTATTCCCTGCGCTGGATATCGGGTTATAAATGATCAGGATGTTTTCCGGCGGAGGTATTTTGCTGATTAATTGATGGAATTGAAAAAAAGAATTGTCATTCATGGAATTAAACGCATTCGCTGATTCAAGCATTTTTTGTTCAAACCTAAGTTAATTCAACCGGAATAACCTCTACCTCAGACCAGATCTGATTGCACCAGGATTGTTCAACCGGCGGCATACCGTTTTTTATCCACTGCACCAGATGCTTCGCAGTATTCGGGAAGGTGACGCGCAGTGCCTTGGTTTCATACAGCCATTGCTCAATGCGTGTGGCATCGACAGTCCGCATCATATGTCCGTAACCCAAAGTGCTTAATGCAACTGCATTGGAAGCTTGTTCCATTTGCGCATGCACTGGTTTCACCAGAATTTTCTTGCCTAACTGCAGCGCTTCGCTGGCCAGTTCAAAGCCGGCATTGCAAATGATACCAGAGCAATCCGATAAATCTTTCTGAAATCCGACCAGTGACAATGGCTTGCAGTGGATATGCGGAAAAGGCGACGGTGCCGCTTCCGGTGAATAGATGTGAAACTCGAAGCTTTTGAACGGCGAAAGCAGTTGGATAATGTATTGCTGATTCTCGAATGGCAGATAGATGACAATTTTGTTTTTTTGTATTTGCTCGGAAACAAAAGGCGTTTCGATCACCGGCGGTAAAATAGGCTGATCGAAATGATGCCAATGCAAACCGATACTGAGGTCAACGGGAGCAAAATTTTTCAATACCGCTTCCGATATCGGATCGCCTCCGGCGCGTGGTATCTGATGTCTGAAAGCGCATTGATGATTGATGCCGATGGTTTTTTTCTTTTGCCGCCGCGCTGCCCAGGCGGTGACCGGTTCAAAATCGCAAATGACCAGATCGTAACCACTTAAATCCAATTGCCGGATATCGTTGAGAAACCGTACCGGTTTTGATTGCAATACTGTCTGGATGTGATTGATTTTGCCGTTTTGCGTGCTGAAGGTCAGTCCTTCCCGCCATTGATGACCATTGAACACTTCCATATCGAAAAATTTGTCTTGCGCTCTACCGGTAAACTGATAAGTGACTTCCAGACCCGCTGCGCGCAGTTCTCGTGCCATGATGCGGCCGCGCGTGATATGGCCGTTGCCGGTTCCTTGTATGCCGTAAAATATTTTCATAATGCCGCATGCCTGAGCGAATGTCCGCAATAATGATTTCAAACCCTGATATGTCAGGACCGGAAGAAATCGGGCAAAGTCTAGCAAGCCGGTATGACAGAAAAATGACAGTCCGATGAATTAAATTTGATGCGCGTTAAGATCGGGAAGGTACAACAACAGACAGCCGCAAGACCGTGTGGAGTCTGCACCGGCAGCGGGTTATGCTGCAGTAATGTCGCGGCCGAGCAAGCGGCCGGATAGTTTTGAAATTCGCGGGTTGGAACGGAAATCGTGCAATGTCATGCCATTGCCATGCACATCCAGAAAATTTCCATGAGGATCCACCAGATGTTAATCAACATGCAAAAATTACCAGGGAAAGGGTGAAATCAACATTGAAAAGTTTCCACCCTATGGATGAGAAAATCCGACATTTAGTCGGAGTACCCTGGAGTGATAACAATGGAACACATAGCCGAAATCAGGCGCCGACATTTCATAAGCAAAGAAAGCATCAGTGCGATTGCAAATAGTCTGAATCTCTCACGTCAAACGGTTCGAAAGGCATTAAGAAGTGATGCGGAACCGATATATCAACGTAAAATCAACCGACACCGAAATTAGGTAGTTTTAAATCACAGCTCGCTGAATGGCTGGATAGGGATGCAAAATTGCCCAGACGCCACCGCAGGACTGCACAGCGATTGTTCGAATGTTTGTTGATACCGGTTTAAAATTGACCACCCATTACGGTTGAAATTTGACCAGGGGGGGGGTAGATATACCCGGGGTAGGGTGTGCCAGGAAAAAATGTCACAAAAAATGGTGATGATAAATCAGAGAGAAAGCTAGTACAATTAAATAACTGAATCTAATCTAACAGGTACATTGTCAAATCGGGTCTGAATTACTACACATAATTACTAAAATGGTTCCACATCATATAATTTCTGTCATGCCTCTGCGCTAAAGATAATGCGAAACATTATCGCTTTTCCATTTTTTCCTCCCTTCCCACCAACAGTCCCCCATACCACCGGATAACTTGCTTAATCTTAGTATCTGGAATCCAGCTTTTCTGAATGACAACTCGAGCAAGCTGCTGACGAAGATAAACTTTTCCCTCGTCATTCACTTCAAAATCCCGCTTGCGCCATTTCTGTGTTTGAATCCAGCCAATCAATTGCTCATCAAGTGTTGGCCGTAATAATTCGATTAAATCCCATGCCAAGCTTGCCCGCCCATCCAAATGTACATGCAATGCTCCGGCTGCTGGATCATAGCCCTCAAATACTAAGGCACGCTCGATGCGTCCAGCCAGTATTGTGTAGCCATAATTCAACATTGCATTGACCGGATGAACCGCTTTTCGTCCAGATCCGGTAAGCGGCGAAGTACGATTTGAATATTGCCGCCAATGCTCTGGAAAATCTTTATAGTATTCCAATTCAAAATTCCACTGATTCCAATACAATTGAGCGGCTCGTCCTTCAGCCAAACGAAGCATTTCCAAGCTGTTCATCTGCGATATGTCGTTTAAAATTCGTCGATAAAGAAGCGTTAATTCTGGTTTTACCCTTGCTGCTTCATTTAACTTTTCGATAACAATGCTACGAGCAATCAAAAATGAATTAGCAGTATATTGCGCTCGTCTTAGATGAGGTCGATGGGTAAAAATGGCGGGGGTTAAATTCAAACAAAGATCCCCAACCAAATCCATTGTATACAGCGCTATATTTTGTTGTGCGAGCCACTCGATAGCGTCTAAAGTGATATATCCTGCGTAACCCACAATGATAATGGCTTTTATCCCATGCACTCCACGGGCAAGTTTTTTTGCCTTATCTTTTACTGTGGATGCCGATGTGCCGGAGTTTATCGCGAGCTCATCTCGTTCCACTGTAAGGCGAGCTCCATGTCCCGCCAAAGTTAATACTGTGTTTTCGTTAATTTGATTATGCCAATAGCCTTCTGCGTTTCTTAATGCCTCGCCTATACTTTCTGGCATATCGGATTCTTCTTGGTTTTCTTTTTGTTTCTTTAGCAGAAGCTTAGATTTAGGCGGTACAGTGATTTGAGGAACAACATGTAACTGAGGGTTTGTATCCAGGCGATTATCGCGCCACAGATGATAAATTTCTCGGAATCGATCGCAACCATATCCATCCGGATGCTGTACAAGATATGCTCGCCATGCTTTGCGTAATGATCCTCCATTCTCTAATAGAAGCCTTACTTCATCAAAGTTGGGTAATGCGCGGACTGGATGAAAGGAAGCTTTTCCTCTATAGAATAATAGCTTAAGATCGTCATTGGTTAATTGAGTTGGCCAGGTTTGTCCCGCAGCGACAAACTTCTTTGAGAGATAACACACCGATACATGCCCAATTCCCAAAGTCCGTCCAATGATTCGATGTGGTAATTTTTCTTCGAATTTCAAACGAAGCAATTCTCGAACTTTCTCTATCGGTAATTGTTTATTAGCCACACTTATCCCCCCGAAGTTTTTGGCCAAATAATAGGCTGTATAACCGGCGTGGACATGACTTTAAGCATTAATTGTTGAATAGCAAAAATCGCCATCTTGTTTAATTTCTCACCAAAATAATGAATTAATACAATCCATGCAAAAGCTGAGCGCTGACGCTTATGTAGAGCTTCATTTGATAAAGATGTTTTTCCAGTGAGATCTGGAAATTCCGTTTCAACCAGCACATCAAAAACTGGATGACAGTTAGAAATCCACGCTACTTGAGCCCCGAGAGGCGTATCAAATTTGTTTATGCTGTCGTAGAGTTTCAACATTTGGTTTGCTTCTGTTTTTGTGATTGCTTCTCTGACTTTCTCAGGGGTTAAAAATTGAATCAATTCAGTAAGCTCAGAGTTATCATCCGCTAATTCTTTCCGATGATTTTCTGTAACCATCTCATGCGCAAGTTCAAGTAAAAACCTGCGTAACAATTGAGTCCCTATAGGTCGTCTACAACCAAACAAAGCTCGCCCCGCACTCAATAAGTTAATACGCTTTCCCTGATTGCTATCCAGTATCAGACGCACATTTTCAACGCACGCCTCATCCCATAATTGCTCAACTCCCATGCCTCGCCCTTTACCTCGAATGACTGGTTCAGGCAATAGGCTGTTTCGCCGCCAATACTTCAGTTGATCATGTGTAACAGTCATCCCTGATTTATGAAGCATCGCTAGTAGTTCTGAAGTGGTCAGTTCACTCATTTCAGCATTTTACAATCGTGCATTACTTGGCTCAACAGATATTTCTTTGCATGAATGTTAAATTATTGATAAATAAATATTGATTGCTGTCGTACGGTATTACACTCAAGAACTATAAGTATTTTTAGAGGAATTACAATCATGCGTAATAGTGAAAATGATCGACTAAAGAAAACAATTATCAAGAACAAAAAACCGGGGCGGCCACGTAAATTATTTGGACAACTTTCTCCATCGTATCGGAAGCATCTTCAATCTGGAAAAGAGAAAGGATTAACACGATCACAAGCCTATGGCCATCCTCGGAAAAAAGAAGCTTCAGCACTGGTATTTAATGCTTCTAAGCCATTCTTACTCCGACAAACAACATTAACGAAAAGTTATAAAGTGGCACAGCGCATGAAAAATGGGGAATCAATGACGCATGCCGCAAAAATGGAGGGGATCAGTGTTGCTACTCTCAAGCGCTGGATGAACGATTTAGGATTTATCCAATATGACGCCAATACCAAACGCTATCGGACAGCGGACACACTTGCCGCTTTGGAGGTCTTCGTCAAGCCAGGCGAACTGAAGCGATTGACCGTCGATGAAACTACAGCATCTCTGCTTGCAGGATATTTAAATGTGGTGATGAAAGCCATTAAAAAAAATGACGAAAAATTGCTGGATAAATATTCACGTATAGTCATCCACGACATAAATGGAATTTCTTATCGCCTAGTTACTGATTTGGATACTTTGATTGTCCTTGAGCGCGAGCGCAAACGCCGTATTGCTGAAGGTCAGAAGGAAGCAGGTCGCCAACACCGAATTTCCGAACGGGTGGAATTAGGTGGCAACCTGGCTTTTTCCGCATGAGCCGAAACAAAGTTAGGCGCGGCTGGCCGGATACCGCTTGTTGTGAAGACTGTGGAGAATACTTCTGGTCAGTATTGCGAAGACTTTCCAAAGATAACTTTCGCTGCCACAACTGTGATGATGCTCGGCATCAGCGAGGCAGGTGTGGCGCTTGTGATGGTGGAAATTTACCTTTGGAAGGGCATCACGTCGAGATGCGCCGCAATAATCCAGACTGGGTAATCGATATTTGTTTGAATTGCCATGCTGAACTGACCGATAGTCAATTGGTTTGGGATACTACCAAAGCGGCCCCGAGAGAACTCGGATTGAAAGATATGCGTGAAATTGGTGAACGAAGGAGAAATTGGCGTGAACGAAACAAATCCACCACTTGAGCTCAAGGTTGTAACGCAGATTTTGCGAGCATATCCCGAATAAATCGGAAAACTCGATAAATCTAGGGAAGATGACCAAGAGACAAAGCCAAAAAAAACTTTGTCGATGCGGGCACAGTACCTGCACGAAACACACTTGGCAATTGGTGATGAATTTAAACCACATTCAGATTTTGTTTTTGTTTTCGACTGCGAAACCACCGCAGATGTCAAAAATGAATTGCGCTTCGGATTTGCATCAGTATTTGGGATAGAAAAATCCGAACAAGTTGATCTGTGGGAGTCGAGGCAGCTTACTCGAGAAAAGCTGGATAAGCCTCATCGGCACTATCGTTTTTATAATCCCAATCGATTAAAACCCGAAGAGCTTGAATTATTGACATGCTGGGTAGATAGATTTAACCGTGATAAAAACGTTGATCAGCCTCTTATGTTTTTGTTGCCAGCTCAAAAATTCATAATGAAACAATTTTATTACTGGATTCACGAAAAACGAGCGCTATGTGTAGGCCATAATCTGCCATTCGATCTTTCCCGATTAGCGACTGATTGGGGGGTGGGCGGGAAAAATTATACCAATGGCTTTAGGCTGGTTTTATGTGATTGCATAGAACGATGGCAAGCAAATCATCCAGATAAGCGAACCGATTTGCAACCCGATGATTGTCAGTTTCATCCTTATATTCGCGTTCGAAAATTGGGATCGAAAAAGGCAAAGTTTACTTTTCGAATTGTGCGGCAAGACATTAAAAATGCTGCCAGGCCTTATAAAGGCGAGTTTCTGGATACCGCCACATTAGGTCGCGCTTTACTCGGGCCGGGAGATCTTTCCTTAGAGGGCTTGTGTCGTCGCGCAGGCGTGCATAAGTCTGAATGTAAATTTGATGCAGAAAATCTTCATGGTAAAGAACTTAATGAGAAATATATAAGATATGCCTTTCAAGACGGCCGCGCTACCTTTGCCTTGTATCAACGGTTGCGAGATCTTTACAGGCAACATGACTTAAACACGTCAATGCCTTACATTTACTCCGAAGCATCACTAGGCAAAGCCTATTTTAAAGCAATGGGTGTCCCTCACTTCCAAGAACAACATCCGGACACCGATCCACGTTTTTATGGCATAGCCAGTCAAGCCTATTATGGTGGAAGATCTGAAGTAATGATTCGCTTGCATTCGGTGGAATGCATGATGGTGGATTTTACGTCTCAATACCCATCGGTCAATGCATTGATGGCTAATCAATCCTTATTGTTGGCAGAAAGTATCGAGCGACGCGATAACACTGACTGGGTTAGAGCATTCTTGAAAGATTTATCACCGGAGACATTGCTGAATCCCGAAATATGGCCAAAACTGCGTTCGATGGTGAAGTTGATCCCTCGAGGCGATATTTTACCGATAAGAGCCCGTTTCGCAGGGCCAGCCGATCCACCCAACATTGCCGTAACTCCGGTATTTTGTGCCGAAGCTATTTGGTATACGCTGGCCGATGTATGCGCTGCGGTAATAATGAACCCCGGCAAAATTCCAGAAATTGAGCAAGCTTATGAGCTTATTCCTCATGGAATGGTGCCAACTCAACCTAAATGCATATTTGGCGATGAAAGCTATCCAATCGATTTGAAGAAAGATGATTTATTTAAAACGATCATAGAAATGCGACAGAATATAAAAGCCAAAATTAAATCTCTCAAGAATCAAGCAGAAGAAATGAATTTCAATAACCAGGAAATCGAAAAACTGGAATCGATGGAACAAGGATTAAAATTTCTGGCTAATTCTACAAGCTATGGTGTGTTGGCCGAATTCGTTGAGGAAGATCCTTATGAGACGCCACGTTCCATTCAACTTCATATTGGCCAAGGATTGCCACGCCCATGCAAAACCACTCAATTTGAAACACCTGGAAAACATTATTCGGGCGAGATCGCAAGCTTTATCACGGGTGGTGGGCGACTATTATTTGCTTTGATTGAGCGATTGGGAAGAGATCGCGGTATTAGTCATGCACTAGGCGATACGGATTCCATGGTGTTTGTTAGACCTAACGGTATGGAACGGGAAGCCTTTCAGCAACACATCAGAGAAATGATTGAAATGGTTAACCATTTATCTCCTTATAAACCTGGCATTCCCCTTTTGAAAAGCGAAGATGTGAATGTTGTCGATGATGAGCTTGAGCCTCTGTATGTTTTGGCCGTTTCGAGCAAACGCTATGCCCTATATAACAAGCGGTGGAAAGATGAGTTTGAGCAGTGGCATGATGGCATCAGACTTCGTAAATGCACCAATCACGGGCTTGGCAGTTATATCAATCCTCCCGGTTATCAATCCAAGATTCCAGTGCTTTACGCCAAAGACGATGAGCCCATTTGCACTACTCGCTGGATCGATGACTTGTGGACATTGGCCGTTCGAAAAGTTGAGTCGGGCGTCATACACGATGATACAGAAATGATCCTCGAAGAAGAAATTTACGACTTACTAGGTGATGTGCCTGCAATTTCGAAAGAAACGGTATCCACATGGGAAGTTTATAAACAAGTCGATGACATTCCCGATATCCGTCCATTCTCTTTCTTTGTCACACTCCCCGGTATCGAAGAGTGGATGATTGATGAGCGAATAAGGCGAACAGGTCAATATATTCAAGCTAAACCTGAATTGATGGGAATCGGTTATTACTCATCTTTTTCAAGTGATACTGATGAAATCATGGCTAATCTCACGAATAAAGATACTCATGAACGAATTCCTCATGCGTTAACGGCTACATTGGCAGAGAAGGTATTGCATTATTTTGCTCATGCGGAACATAAAGCTTATCCACCGCACGGCATAGGTCAGCTACAAAAACAATCGGTCATTGTTGAAGCGCTTGCATATTGTGGAAAAGAATCGCAAACGCTTTATAGTTATTCTGAAGATGGGGAATCCAATGGAACTACCCTAATTGGAGAAGAACAAGCTCAGATATTTCAAATCGAGGCGCCTCAAGATTTAACGATAATGCTAGATATCCCAGTAAAAACGCTGATTAATTTGGGAGTATCAAAAGATCGAATTTGTAAGGAATTCGGAATCAGCAATAAAACGTTGAGTAATATTTTATCGGGGCAGCAGGTGAGTCATTCATTAATGGAACACTATGTCCGGCTCTTTCAAGCCGTATGCAGCGAGAAAAAATTATCACTTGAGGATTTTAAATCTTCGAGTTTGGAATCTGGTTCTGTTGCTGATGAGCTGAAAGCCTTAATTGCTCAGGGGTGGACGGTTCCGAAAATTGCACATGAGCTTGGGAAAAGTGAGAGGCAGGTTAATAGGTGGCGGAAGGGAACTAAATGTAAGAGAGAAATACGGGGGCAAGTCATGACGCTGCTGATGCATCATTGCTATGCAGATCATTAGCCTTACATTACTTGTTCGATATTGAAATACTTCTTTCAAAACACCAACAGACCTTAGAAACTTGAAGGAAAAATGAAAAAAGTGATTTTTTATATAATTTTTATTTTGATTTTGACTGCAATCATAGCACCTGTAATCATTACCTCAATAGAAAAAAGCCAATTTGATAAGAACAGCGGCATACTTTCAAAATCAGAATTATCGAAACAATCGGATGTTGCTGTTATATATTTTTCGCGCTCAGGAAATACAGCGATCATGGCGAACAAGATCGCTGAAATGTTCGATGCGGAACTCATCAATATAGCAGCACCCAAATATGAAATCGGGCTGAAAGGACTAGCAAACGCCGCCATGTCTTTTCAAGATCATGAAGTTGAAATCGCACCACAAACTATCGATCTCGCCAAATACAGAAAAATCTATCTGGGTTCCCCGATATGGTTCTATCGACCTTCTCCTCCGATCTGGAAATTTGCAGAAAATAATCGCTTCGATGGTAAGGATGTTGTGTTTTTCAACTCTTACAACAGCAATTACGGACAGGACTACATTGATGAATTTAAATCTCTCGTCATGAAGAATGGTGCCAAATCATTTGAGCATAAGGCAATCATACGAGGACGCATGGGAAGTCAAATACCGACCGAAGAATTTTTGAGCGAAGTTGCGGCATTATTTGCAGAAAACTAAACCCTAACAAGGAGAAAACCATGAGTAGAATATCAGAAGAAAGAATGTCCAACGCCTTAGAACAGTTAAAAACTATTTCCGATACGGATTATGCGAAGATCAAAGGCATGGTAAATGTGGTGAGGCCTTTTAGAAGCGTTCTCCATAAAACGCCGGACGATTATGGCATGACGGGATGGGAAGATATTTTCTTTCCTGCAGAAGACGGTGTGCCCTTGGAAGGCTGGTATATTCCGGCAAAAGGGGGTGAAAGCGACAAGCTGGTTATTTTTAACCACGCGCTTCCGATGTGCCGTGCGGGTTTTCAAGGTCATTTTGGAGAACCGTGGAGTACATACGATGCTGTGGAAATCGATTTTGTCATTCAGATGAAACACCTGACCGACGCCGGATATAATGTACTTGCGTACGATATCAGAAATCACGGTCGAAGTGGCGCTTCCAATAATGGTGTAAGTGGTATTGGACAAATTGAGTGGCGCGACTGTGTGGGTGTAAAGAAATATGTTGATCACCATCCAAGATTAAGCAAAATGAAGATCGGCTTATACAGCCAATGCATGGGTGGGAATTCTCAGTACGAAGCCATCAACAGGCATCCAGAGTTATTTGAAAACGTTTCGTGCTTATGTAGCCCAATGGTAGTTTCCATGAGAGCCATTTATCAGGCATTTTCTGAGCTACAAGGTGTTGAGCAGTATTTGGATTTGCTGGATTTTGAATTGCTGAAAGCAGGTGCTTTCCTGATGGATGAAATGACACCGCATTTATCAGCTCATGGCGTAAAAATGCCAGTTCTGATGGTTCAAGTCAAAGACGATGCTTGGACGAAGAATCCGGAGGATGCGCAAAAAACATTCGATCTTTTAGGAAGTCAAGAAAAAGAGCTGCTCTGGATTGAAGGAACCACCCGGCGATTTAAGGACGGATACAATTATTTTGGAAGATATCCTGAGAAGATAATTAAGTTTTTTGATAAGTATATGAAATAGGAACTACCAATTACGCTTTTGTTAGCGTTGTATCCCATCCAAGCAACATGGGGGGCTATAAATACATGGGTTTAAAATAGCAGTTTTTCAATGATTTTTCTGTAAGAAAAATCACATTCCATTCATAACTAAGCTCAATTCATCCTTTTTAAAGTCTATATCGGGCTATCCTCTGATGAATACAGAGTTTGATTTTAATAAGAAAGCTTTCGATGGAATAATAAGATGCTGGAGTTAGAGGAAAGAATAATATTGCGGCAGTTAATACGGCGCTTTCGGATTTTCTTGCGACGGAATGTTAGTGTATGTTTATCTTAAATCTTCTGCTGGATACTGTTCACTTCGTTTAAAATTTCCTCATATGTGACATTTTTTCCTGGCACATCCTACCCTGGGTATATCTACCCCCAAATTTGACCAGGGGAAAATAGAG
>JAFEEI010000068.1 GCA_018241205.1 Pseudomonadota bacterium | reverse complement strand
TCCTTGAAAATAGTTCAATTTATCAACACTGTCAACCGAAGTGGTAATATTCATACGTTATAAAACCGAACACGCTTTTCCAGGTGAATAGCTGAAACTGCCAAAGCGATTGCCAGGTGGGTTTTGCCAGTTCCTGTGCCGACGATAAAAATAAGATTGTTTGCCTGATCCATGAAACTAGCGGCAGCCAATTGCTCTATGCGATTCTTGACCAAAGGATTTCCGCCCAGTCAAAATGGATAAGATCACGATGGTGTGGAAATTTGGCGGCATGCAATTGATAGTTTAGGCTGCGTGCCTTACGATCTGATTGTTCGGCGGCGATCAGTCGATCCAGCCAGATTTCGGGCATAACCGGCTTTTGATAAGATCACATGCAACTTCCAATGCTTCAAGACCGGTATTACCTAATGTCCTGACCATCAGCAGCAGTTCGACAAACGCTCTGTCACCTTTATCCTGTTTCAAGATACGATCCCGGACTATCCGAATGGGTGTTGGCAGATTCCATTGTTGGAATGGTGCACCATGGCGGAGTGCGCCCGGTTTCTTCTCTAATACCGGTAAGTAATGCCAGGGATTACATATAAGTTGATCACGACCATAGCAGCGAGCATGTTCGGCAACAATCTGGTTTTCAGCGGCTATCCGCAACCAGTCTGCCGTTATCCGCAATATCGGCTGCCGATCTTGCCGTAACTTCCAACACAAAGTATTCCAGTAGCTTCAATTGTGTTTTCTTTAATAATCTACAATGACTTATCTTCATTCTATTAGCATCTAAGCTAATCTACTACAGCCCCTAATTTTTTTGATGAGCCGTTTTCCGGAAGAAAAAACATCCATCATGCCGTATGAGAGCAGCAAGATGGATGTGAAGGGAAGGTTGACAGCTGTTTTTTAAAAAGTGGAATCGATACTATCCGATAATATCGCCATATGTTTTGCAGTTAATGATTGCGAATCGATCCAAACGAACCATGGAGTATGCCGCTTGACTCGAACGGGAAGCGCATTTTCCAGAATACTTAATGCCGCTTCCGGATTGTCAGCCGGAAGAACATTCCAATCAGCATCAGTAAAGTACATTCCAGCAATTGC
This sequence comes from Pseudomonadota bacterium, assembly GCA_018241205.1. Lineage (GTDB taxonomy): Bacteria > Pseudomonadota > Gammaproteobacteria > Burkholderiales > Nitrosomonadaceae > Nitrosomonas. The sequence goes on along the minus strand of JAFEEI010000068.1, from coordinate 20,535 downwards.
CGGTTGGTGGTTACCAGCAGATAAGCACGCGGTTTCAGCCGGTTAGGCATTTCCGGCAACGACAACAACTGGATGAAAGTATCATGCGAGAGACCGGTAGCATGATGCGAACAGGCGGCTTTCTTCTTCAGCCACGCGTACAACCAATCGTGATGCTCGCGGTATAGGGAATCGATCAGCGTATTTATTTGTGATAACTGACTCATAATCACAACAGCACAGCTTTGCAATGTATCGGATTGCAGCATTGTGCCTGTAAAACAGGCTTGAAAGAATGTGACAAATTGCCGCAGATTGCTCAACCGGCTTAAGCAGAAAATACGAGAGAGCTGTGAATAGCCGGTGTTAGTGCGGTAGCATGAAGCGTTGCTTTGAATCAGGAAAACTTCAGCTTGCAGTTGAATTATTTTCTTCCGGTTTTGGTGCCAGTATCAGCGGCAGCCTTTTGAATTTACGGCGCATCGCGTTGATGATGCTAAGCAATGCGGGTTGCCCGACGATTCTGGCTTCCAGCCTACGTTTATAAGGAAAATCCATGAATGAAATGCCAATCAGCATGGTCAGCAAACCCTGCCCCGGCAAAAAAAGCATCAAAAAACCAATAACTAGAAATACGACACCGATCACATTTTTAATAAAATGACCAACGATCCGCAACACGGGATGATGATCTTTCATCCAGTAACGCGGAACGCGCACATCGAAATAATCATCCGGCAAGCGAATCAGGATCCATGGGATCACGATCAGAGAACCCACGAAGCTGATGATCGACACCACCGTCAAACCGACTAGCACATCGATCGGTATCCATTGCTGAATGGTTGCGACGAGATCTTGCATGGTGAATAAATCCGGATATATGCGCGATAAAGTTATTCAAACTTGCACGAATAATCGCTTGATGGTAAAAATGAACCGGCAGGTTTTAGCGGATAGCCTGCCGTCAATTAAACACAAACGGCAGGCAAATAATGACGCGCTACAGAGAAAGAATCAAGGTACGATTCTGTTATTTAGAATTTCTTTACTTTGACCGTTCCAGATCACGTCGGTCAGGTTCGAATAACGGGTGATGATTTGTGCTGCAATACCACCCGAGAATAAACCTGCCCAGCCCAGAATTACAAAGCCCCAGTGCAATGGCGCGCTGAACAGTTCTTCCATGAACCAGAATGCGTGGCCCCATTCGTTCAAGCCTACGTTCGGCAGAATCATCAATGGACCGGCAATTGCCATGACCAATGGGAATGATGTGCCGCGGCTGTACAGTGGCAGACGGGTCATCGCGTACAGGTATGACGCTACGCCACACACGATGTACATCGGAAATGAGCCGTAGAACACCACGACATGACTTGGCGTGAAGCTGGTGTCACGAATAATCACTTGGTGCCAGCTTGCGTCTTGTTCCGTGAAGAAGCTGCCGCCCCAGTACACACCAAACAGATATACGCCCAGCCACATCAACCAGTAGAAATAACGTTTCACTTCCAGTTTCGGATCGAGGTTATCTAGTTGCTCTTTGGTATCGCGGGTTTTCAGTATCCATCCCCAGGTTACTAACGCAAACAGAGGCATCAAAGTCATGTGGACGCGCCACAATCCCATCCACACTTTGTCAAATTCCGGTTCCATCGAATCCATACCATGCGAGTATGCAAACGTTCTTTGGTACCAGATCCAGAATATCGCAACCAGCAGCATGGTTAACATGCCCAGTTTGTAGTATTTCGAGTCATACCACAGCGACATATTGTAGCTTGTTGCATTTGATGCACTACTACTAGTGCCATAGGTTGTTGCCATTTTATTTTCCTCCTATTATTAAATAATAATTAGTTAATTAATAGAATCAGGTGTTTAACATAGTAAATCATACTTACGCTAAACACTTCATTAGACAGGTTCCTCCTCAATCAAGTTCTCGTCGATTCATGAAATGCAAAATTTGCATTGCGTATAACTAAGGGAAATGCTGATTAATTGACTGCACGAGTAAATCACTTCGTTGCATGGTACTGACTTCCCCGCCTATCCTATAGTGATATGTCTCGGTCGCTGCATTCCGTGCGCCTATTGCCAAATCTCGTTCGCCGAATTAATCAGCACTTCCTTAAGGAAGCACTGAACAATTATGTTTGATGAAATTCCAATTTCACAAATTTCAAATAAATCCTGTGCCGAATCATATCAGTAGAATAACTGTAAATATTTCATTATTACCTGCAGATGCCTTTAGTGCATATGACCATATGCCGTCATAAATTTTTAATCATTTAGTCATCAATATTTCATATTGATTGATTATTCTTGCTTACGATAAATACAAATGAAGAGGAAAACTATGTATTGTTTGATAAAAGAATGGCCAAACAAGATGGTAACCTTGATGACGGAAGATAGCGTTTGCTTTGGATATTTAGTAATGTCGAAGAAGCCCGCATTGCTGCGAAAAATAAAAAGGAGAGATTCAATTCCGGAATAATTAAATCTCTCTCAGGTGTTTTTTCTTCACGTTTATACGAGAAAGAAAGAAACAGGTTTCTTATTTTTATTAGTTATACTTTGATTATGCAATGTAAAACCGATCAAACCGAGTCCAATCAACAGCATCGCATAAGTCTCAGGTCCGGTACGGCTGAAACCCAATTCTCAGTTGATGGATGTACATTAGTTAGTGAATAAGGATCCACCGATATAATGCCAAAAATCGGTGTTGGCATGCCAGAAGGAGTCGTAGCTTTTGTTCCAGTAAAGTCCGTTATATCAATACCTGTACCTGATATTGTCCAACTCGAATTTGTATAATTGTTATCAAACCTGTTAGGATCATTCTTGTTATACCAATCTATTACAATATGTTGATCATCCGATTTGTAAGCGACGTCCATATTATTTGGATTAGTCTCATATGAGAATTTGTTAATATCAGCACTATGTATAACAGGCTGTGAAAAATTGGCAGCAGTGAGCGCCGGGCCTTGGTAAATAAAATCGAGACTTTTTACTCCTAAGGACACAATTGCACCTGATTACATGCAATCAGAAACCAGCACGCCAGAAACTCCCCTCACTGTTGCTTGAGTCAGTATGAAAGCTAGGTGATGCCCAATTCGGTGTTAATTCAAAGATAACAACACCAAGTGCAGTTTCTGTTATGCTGAGATCAGCAACAACTGGATAGCCCGAACTGAAGATGAAGCCGCAGGCAAATCAAATTTAAAAGTTGCAGTATCACCAACATTTGCGAACGCAGGCACTACAACAATGCTCATTAATGAAGCCGTTATAATTGCTAAATTTTTTCCATTTAATACTTCTTCATCGATTGACACACACAAGCAAAAAAGGAAACGTCCACTGAGTTGATTTACCTTATCCCATCTGAGCCACACACAAACTAATTTGTTTCTAGTAGAGTAACTCTAGTAACTAGAATAATGCTCCTGATTCATGAGTATTATTACCCTCAGGAACACTTCCCCCCCCCACATCTCGATAATCCTACATTATCAGCAAAATTCATATTCCCTAAATGGGTACTATCATCAACGGAGTCAAAGGTTATGTTGTTTAAAATCATTTCTCCCCGAGAAATAACTGAATACCAATTGGCTGCGATTTCGGATCCCGGTTTTTATGAAAATTGATTTTAAATGTTTTTTGACCGTTTCCGGACTGACAGTGAGCTGTTGCGCAATCTGTTTGTTGGCCAATCCTTTTGTTACCAGCTTTATAATTTCCTGTTCACATTTGGTGAATACGATATCGCGTGATAGAAAAGTTTGAGAACGATTCTGCCAACTTGACAACGTATCAAATATCTTACGGATTAACCGGTGCGGGAACCACAGTTCACCTCTATGTACAATAACATGAATCGCTTTTTCAAAAATCTTATAATCGGCTCCAATCTGCAAAAAACCGGAGATGCGGTATTCGATAATTTCGTGGATAAGTTCCGGCAAATCTTGCTCATAGAGCAGAATTATTTTAACTTCCGGCATTTTCTTCCTGATAATGCGCAGCTGCTCTACGACACGATCTACCGATAATCTCATATCGATCAGTAAGACATCCGGATAAATTTCATCGAATTTATCGTCGATAACCGCCATTTCTTTGAAATTGGATTGACTGATACGAATATGAGGCAGTCTGTCCGGATACCCGCTGAATAGATTATTCAAGTCTGTATGCTCGGTAATAACCCATAGACGCAGCATGCCGCTATCATGCTCCACAACCGAAGATTCAAGCGTTAACTGCGTTTTTGCCAGTTCCACGCGCAAATAGGGTAATTGCCGTTGTAACATCGTTAAATCACGCCGGTCGTTCCGGCGCCGATCGTAGCGCGCCCTTCCACGTAACACCGATGAATTGCGCCGATCATGCAGATGCTGCCGCCGATCATGCAAGCGCCGTTCAGAAGACAGATTCAACATAATCCTGCTCTTGCGGTTCCTGGTTCGTTAGATATTGAATATCGATAGGAGACTTCAATTTCGTATTATTCCGTTATTATCTAGATAATCATTCAATTTTTTACGCTGTTTTTCTTGCAGCACCTTTACATCGAACCCAATACCTTTTTCTTCTTGAATCTTTTTCATTTTATCCTGCCGACAGCTATAGCAGATAACTTAGATCCAAATCAACCAGCTATAATCTCCGTAAAGGCAGGAATGCCCGGCTATCAATCGATTATCGAAATCAAAAATAACCGAAACTGAAATTTACCGCTGCTTTTGCTTACCGATTGAGAAGCCAATCAAGCCAAGCCCAATGAGTAACATGACATAAGTTTCAGGTTCCGGTACGGCGCTTACGCCGACTACAAAATCATCCCAATCGCCGAGATGCTTAGTTCCCGCGCTATCATTGTAACCAAGCACATAAGCATAGGTTGTCGATCCGATCAGCATGTTCGTACCAATTAATCCAATCGATGTGCCTTTGTCCCAATGACCGCCGTTGACTGCAAACTTACCGGTATCGCCTTCAAACTTAAAGCTAAGCGGTCCAACCGTGCTGACAACTGAGCTGATTGAGGTTCCAATAGGATTGGATTCAAGCAGCTTGGTCCCATTCAAAGTGTTATAAAATTTATCGATAAATCCGGATTCCTGCCCCAGATAAGTGTAAGTGACCGTTTGCGACCCCGGTCCCGTGAAGTCCAGATGTCCAAGATTTACTAACGAGCCAACCGGCAGTATAGGAAAACCGGCGATGTTAAAAGCCTCGGTCCGGATTGCCTTATCGGTAACGACAAATGAAAGACCCGCATGTGCGGTACCACCCATCATCATTGCCACAATCATTGCATATTGGATATAGAAGCGCATATTCATTTTTTACTCCTGAGATTATTTGTTAATCGAAGTGAATTCACATCATGCTTAGAAGTGTATTCACAGGGATCGCATGTTAGACGGCGGGCAAATTATTATCCATAGGAAGATATTCCTTATTTAATAATAAATTATTAGTCATTCTTGACTAGTATCATTAGTCATCCCATCCCGGGAATGTCATGAATTTAATTAATTTAATCAGAAGAAACATGAAAGCCAGTTTTGCACCAAGATTGAATTTCACTTAGAAAAACCGGCAGAAATTAGGGCGCGATGATGCGATGGTGAGTTTTTTGAAATTTCATTACGTTCACCAGCCATGAGAAATTGTGTTCTTAGAATGACGCAATATTTTTTGATGAGTCAGTTGGTGGCTTTTGGGTTAATTTTCTAAAATGGGAACCGGCCAGTATACCGATCATCCAACCGCTCACGATCAAAATCGGCATCAAGTGCGAATCGTTGGTATCGCGGAACCGCGTGATCAGCAAACCCAGAGGCGCAGCGCCAATGAATATAAAAACACAAGATAGGGTCGCGTTGCTACTCCAGCGGTACAAGCCATAGGACAGAAGAAAAAATGGCACAATCATGATCAACTGCATAGACCAAGAAATGCCGCTCCAGAGCAACCCGAACCCCAGAAACGACAACAAAAAGCCTCCCGCCAAGGCTAGCAGAATAATGAGCATTTCTTTCCAATTATTACGATGATTCGACTCTACTTTCATTGCTATTCCTCAGTGATTTTGTATTGTTTTGTTCTCCTGCAGCAGTCCGATTCCAAGTACGGCCATCACGATGGAAACTAAAGGATTCAACACATTCAGCAACGCGTAAGGCGCATAATCCAATGTCGGAATGCCCAAGGTGGCGACATAAAAAGTGCCTGCCGTTGTCCACGGAATAAGTCCCGTAGTTAAAGTGGAGCCTTCTTCAACCGAGCGCGACAGCACGGCCCGATCCACCTTTCTCTCTTGGTATGCCCCCTTGAATAGCTGGCAATTCAGAATAATCGAGATATATGCTTCACCCATTGCGATGTTACCGATCAATCCGGACAAAATAGTAGTGGCGATTAACGTACTGACGCGCCGGATGCGCGCGATGACATGCGTCAGCAAGGCTTGCAGAAATCCGGCGTGATGCATGATGCCGCCGAGCGCCAATGCCATAATGGATAGCAGCAGTGTCCATGCCATGCTGTAGAGTCCGCCGCGCCCGAGCAAATCATCGATATTGGCAATTCCCGTGGTACCGGGAGAGTTCAGCCACAACGTATTGATCACATCGACAGCATTTTTCTCTTGATAGAAAACGGCAATCAGCATGGCCAGAACAATACTGCACGTCATACTGACTTCTGCGGCATAGCGCTTAATGCTTAAACCGAACATCAGCAGCAGTGGCAACAAAGTCACCCACAGATCCAAGTGATAAACGCCTGCCAAAGCTGAGCGGATTTCATCGATATGCGCTCTCGGCAGGGTATTGTTGCCGTAATACATGCCCCAGCCGATAAAGATCACCAAAACAATCAATAACGTAGGAATGGTGGTATACAGCATCGAACCGATATGCCGGTACAAGCTTGTTCCGGCGCTCATCGCCGCCAGATTGGTGGTGTCGGAAATCGGCGATAATTTATCGCCAAAAGTGGCGCCGGAGACGATCATCCCGGCCACCAACGGCAACGGAATATCCATTGCATCGCCGATACCGATCAAAACGACACCGATCGTTCCTACCGTCCCCCAGGAAGTGCCAGTAGCAACCGACATGAAACTGCATAGCAACAGCCCAGCCGCTAAAAATGCGCCCGGACTCAGCCAATCCAAACCGTAATACAGCAAGCTGGCAATCGTGCCGCTTTGCATGAAACTGGCAATGACCATGCCGATCAGCAGAAAAATATAAATCGCCGGCAGCGCCTTGATAATCCCCTCATCCATCATGTGCCGGATATTGGTAAAGGAATAACCCAGCCAGCGCGTTTGCAGACAAACCCAGATTAATGCCAGAAAGATAACGGCATGAATACTGACCGCGAATGCAAACATACCCAGCGAAATCAGCAAAAAAACTCCGGCAAAGCAAATCGATGCTTGCAATAAGGATGGCGGCTGTTGTGTCGCGATCAGTTCTTCCACGGATGGAGTGTTCTCAGTCATTCTTAATCGATCTCTCCGATTTAGGTAAAAATAAGACGGTCAGCTCACCATAACTCACGGCCCGCATCCTCTCCTCTGATAAACTTTAACCAGCAGGTATTTTCGAAGAGCGATGAGATCCCGGCGTGCTGCATCGCCTGAAATTACTGCGGTGTCAATTCTTTTTTCAGGGTTTCGGGGTCTTTTTTAAAATTTTTAAGGGGGTTATACCGCATAACCATCCGATTTTCTTTTACTACTCAAAATTATTGATAATGAAATTCACCGGCACTATCACGCATTTATCGCAAAAAGGTTTGGGGGTTGTCAAAAACGCGCAGAATAACCTGTCCTATTTTGTCTACGGTACATGGCCTGGCGATATAGGAGAATTCGAAGTTATCGGTAAACCACTCAACAACAAAAAATTTGCCTTTGCAAAACTGACTCGCCTGATACAACCCTCGACGCAACGGCAAACACCGCCCTGCCTTCATGCTGATGTTAGTTTGACAGAACAAGCCTGCACCGGTTGTCCGTGGATGATCGCCGATTATACAAGCCAGCTTGAACAAAAACGAAAACGCTTTATTTATGCCCTGCAAAGGGTTGGTTTTGACACGAATCAACTCGACATGGGTTCTGTCCATCCTTCCCCGCAGCTCTATGGCTATCGCAATCGCTGCCAGCTGAAAACGGATGGTCAGCAGCTTGGCTTCGTGTCGGAAAATTCTTATCATATTGCACCGATTAGCGATTGTATCGTACTCAATGATGCCTGCCGCAATCTGTTAAAAAGCGCTTTGCAACAATTACCCAACCCCGCATGGCAATCTTCAGCCGATGACAACCGGTCATTTATCGAGCTGGATGACGATATGCAGGCCGAGGAAATCTGTGTGAACCGGAAACGTCCCTTTAAGCAAGGCAATCCGGAGCAAAATGAACGAATGCGCGCATGGTTGACAGAAAAGCTGGCGCACAATCCACATTTGGGTAAAGTGGTGGAATTATTCAGTGGCTCGGGAAATTTCACATCAATCATCGCGGCATCGAACTGTACCGAGGTGATCGCTTGCGAATCCGACGATCAAGCGATTCAAACATTGAAAGCCAGAAATCTTGCTAGAGTGACAGCGCAGGCCGCTGATCTCTTCAATGCGCTGATTTGGAGAAAGCTACAAAAACACGTGCACGATGCAGAAACCCTGGTGCTCGATCCTCCGCGTGCCGGGTTAAAAAAACACCAGGGATTTTTTTCCAGTTTCGCTGCTTTGAAAACGATTCTTTATATTTCCTGTAACCCGGAAACATTCGCTCGCGATGCCTGGTTTTTTCACCAAAATGGCTGGTCGATCAACGACATTCAACTTGTTGATCTGTTTCCGCACACACCGCATATTGAAGTGTTAGCGGAATTTAAAAAGTTAGGCGACTAAAATATTAATTGAAGAGAGCATTGATTATAAATAAAAACTCAATATCTATAGATATTGAGTTTTTATTTTACGATTTGAAGTGGATTTAAGCGGTAAATTTTACTGATGAAAAGCGGGCTTTACTTTCGAACATTGCATACAATTTTGCAACCACGAGATAGCTCAGAAAAACAATAACCCCTAAAAGAATAGATCCATTAACTACATTCAATTCCATCCAGCTTACAATCGTGACAAATTGCGATAAAGTTGGCATGGTGCCAAATAACAAGATGCTGATTAAAGGAATAACACCGAATAATATAAAGCAGATCTTTATTGCAACGACTAAAAGAAATTGGCTTGATTTCATAAAGCCTCCTCTAAGAAAAGAATTTATTGAAGTTTGATTATCCTGAAAGATTCAGATTCAGAATCCTAGAACCGGCAAACTTCACACAAATTTTACACCAATATCACAAAACATTCACAAATTCTTTTCATTCCTAACTAAAAGTTTTTCATTAATTAAATTGTATACACAATAACTTGCTTAGTCGTCATTCAAATAACAGCTAAACATCCGATCAATACTACTTCATCAATTTCGAACTAAGGCATCAATCATCGAAATACAAGCACAAAAAACATCAGCAGCATTTCGCTTTTTCTTTTTTTGCCTGCTCTTTTTATGAAGAAAATCTCAGATATTCATTCTTGAATCAAAGAAAAAGACAGAAAAAACTCGGTTTGACCTCAGATCTATTAAATCTACATTAATCCTATCGGTGGCAAGCTAAATAAGCGATCCGAAGGAATTTTTGATACTTCATAACCTTCACCTTTTATTCACATCCATTTCACTTTTTATTCACATTCATTGTGTTAGCTTACCCTTGAATTAGAAGGGTTTTAAAGTGATCTTTGATCATGGCGCATCAGAGTCTATAACGTGGAAACAATTTTTTACTTATTGATCGAAAATTGACTTGCTTAAAGAGTTAGAGCTGAAATATTCAATATGTAGAAATTATTTTCAATAAGAACATATTCTTATAAAAAAGGATAAAAATTCTATGGGGATACTCAGTACATTACTTCTAACACCAGTATTAGGTATTCTGATACTCGCCTTAATTCCAAGTAAAAACACCAGCCAAATCCGTTTCACTGCCAATCTGATCGCAATCTTAGTGTTTCTTTTAAGTTTCTGGTTGGTTCTTAATTACGATCGATCAGATGGCCAAATACAATTCTATGAGTATTTTGTTTTTAATCCTAAGCTCAATACCGCTCTCGCATTAGGGGTTGATGGATTATCGCTGCCCATGGTGGTATTGGCGGCCCTGCTCACGTTGATTGCACTGCTCGCTTCTTTCAACATAGCACACAACATCAAAAGCTATTATGTCAGTATCTTGTTATTGGAATTGGGGATGCTGGGCGTATTTCTTTCGCAAGACTGGTCATTGTTCTATATTTTCTGGGAATTGACCTTGGCGCCGCTGTTTCTGCTCATTGATCGTTGGGGTGGCACACGCCGTCATGTCGCCAGTTTGAATTTCGTGCTCTATACCATGGGCGGCTCAATTTTCATGCTGATCAGCTTGATTGCTATCAGTCAATATATGCCAGTGCATGGCGGTACTTTGATGTCCACGATGTCTATCGCTGCTCAGAGCATGCCAAGAGACGAACAAATTTGGGTTTTGATCGGATTCTTGATTGGCTTCGGTGTCAAGATGCCGATTTTTCCATTACATGGCTGGTTGCCGCTGGCGCATGTGCAAGCACCAAGTCCGGTCAGTATATTGCTATCCGGTATTCTTCTCAAAATGGGCGCCTACGGCATGATACGTGTCATTGTCATGCTGCCGGAAGCCACACAAATGCTGCAGACGCTATTAATTTCATTAGCATTGATTGGAATGATCTATGGCGGTGTTCTGGCTTGGCGGCAGACCGATATGAAAGCCATGGTTGCTTACTCATCCGTCAGTCATATGGGCATTATCCTTTTAGATATTGCAACGATGAACAAAACCGGCCTGATCGGTGCGGTTCTACAAATGACAGCACACGGTTTAGTTGCCGGTGCGATGTTCTTACTGGTCGGTTTGCTGTACGAACGCACACATACCCGGAATATTCTGGATTACAGCTCTTTAGTCAGAGTCATGCCGCGCTTTGCCCTCTTCATGACAATTACTTTGTTTGCTGCCATGGGATTACCAGGCACTGTTGGTTTTATCGCAGAGCTGCATGCGATCGTTGGCGGATTCCAGCAATGGGGCAATCTCATGATCCTGCTCGGAGTGAGCATCATGATCGGAACGGCCTACGCCATGCGCACCATCGGCATGTTGTTCACCGGTCCGGTGAAACCTCAGATGCGTAATATCGAAGACTTGAAAATATACGAACTCATCGCGGCCGGGTTTCTGGTTGTATTAATCGTTATGTTTGGTTTATGGCCAGCACCGTTGATCGATCTCTCAATGGCGACTATGAATCAAATGAATGGCACTATCATTCAAAGTATTCAATAGGATAACTGATATGACTTCTGAATTTCATGATTTGCGTCACCATATTCTTGAAACCATCGATCACCTGGATCATATCCTCCCGGGACAACGTCCGTTGCATAAATTTGTGCATCACAACACCATTCACGGTTTTCAGCACTTGCCGTTTGAAGAAGGAGTGGCAGCATACGAAGAATTAACGGGTGTTTATGGTTATTTGCCAGATTCAAAGAACCGGGAATTGTATCAGCAAGGCAGAATTACCGATGCGGATCTTTCAGCTGCGTTTGAGCATGCAAAACACTTGCAATCCGGGCAAATCGCATTTCATGCAAACGATCTGACGATCAAACGCAGGGATATCTACCAAATCGCACTGCTGCATGAGCTACCCCCATTGTCGATTAGTCAGTTGAACTGGCAGATCGAAGAATTGAATGTCCTTCATACCATTCAACCGGATGTTTCGAAAGAAGCTCGTGCGCGATTACTTTCCAGTATTTCCGATCAAAGTATCGTCATCAAGCAATTGTGGGAAAGCATTCTTCACAAATTAAATATCGAGATGACCGATTTGCATCCGGAGAACATGCTGGATCTCTCCGAGGAACAAGCAAAAGAATGGCTGGAAGAAATCAAAAAGAACCTGGCCGATGGTGAAGACATCCCAGTACACCAGAAAATGAGACTGGATGCCGAAGCCGAACTCACCGAAATGCTGGCACGAATCGGTGACAAAATGACATTACGCAGTTTTGTCTTGGCATTGAGCGGTATCGATATTCTTTATTCCATCAGGCCGCAAATCATACGGATCTGCGCATCAGTGCTGGACGAAGGGGTTGCGGCGTGGCAATTGCCCGGGCGCAATAAACTGGGACTTTATGCCGCTTGGCGTTCGACAGCGCACTTTGACGTGAATCCTTTCTTGCACGATTTACCCGACTGGCAAAACATTGTCGACGAAACACCGGAAGATCCGGTCGATTGTATCATTCTGCAATTAACCAACTTGGAAATCCCGCAAGACAAGTGGGAAAGCTATATCCAGCATTTGGCGCTTGAATTGCCGGGCTGGTCGGGAATGATCAATTGGCGCCAGCATAATCCCGACTATCATACGGAAAATGATGCGACGCTGCATATGGCCGATTATCTGGCTATCCGCCTGACGATGGACAGATTATGGCTCAATCAGGCCTGTAAAGATACCTGGAAAATCGAAGCCAAGCTGGGAACGATCGAATATTATTTCCGCAAAAACCTATCCGAGTTTATGGTTAGAAAACAGCTCTATGGCGGAGACTTGCCGGAATATCTGACCAATCTCGCCAAGGACCTGATCATGCGCGCTGGCTCAGAGCGTGAGAGGCGAGAGGAATGGCAATCTTTAGCGGATCTGACATGGACCTGGCAATTCAGCCCCTTGGTGAAAAAAGATTTTGAGCATGCAGCTTTTAATAGCGGTTGGCGGCTTTTCCGCTTGTGTCAGCACTTGGGACTTAGCGCAGCGGATATTCATGGCGTGCAAAAAAACGATCTGCTGCAATTGCTCAATATCCTCGATGAATTCACCGCGCCGGAGCGAAGCAGAATTTGGCTCTATGCTTACGAATATCACTATCGCGAAGATTTCTTTCAGATCTTGCGCGCCAATATCAGCCGGGGACGCTGGGCCAAACGCACACAGCGGCCGCAGGCGCAAATCGTTACCTGCATGGATGATCGCGAAGAAAGCTTGCGCCGTCAGTTGGAAGAAATTAATCCTAAAATCGAGACGATCGGCGCCGCAGGATTTTTCGGCGTACCCATGAATTATAAGGGAATTGACGATTTTGAAATTAAGATGCAATGCCCGGTAGTGGTGAGGCCAGCCAATGATGTCACTGAAGTACCAAGAAAAGGCGCGGAACCGGTACTGCAAGAACACCACAAAGGGTATCGTTTTTATAGAAAACTCGCGTATTTGATGAATCAGTCATTGCGGCGCAGTCTTATTTTCTCGCATGCGATTATTGATGCATTAGCACCGGCCGTTTTTGTCGGCTTACTGGGCAGAGTATTTTTACCTAAGTTTTTTTTAGCATTTAACACTTCCCTGCGGCAAGGTATCGAGAAAAAAGTACCCACCGAATTGATGTTCAAGGCGCCTGCTTCGGATACACCCGCAACACCGGACAATCCCCGCGTAGGTTTTACTGATCAAGAACAAGCTGACAAGCTAGCGGTTTTCATGCGTACAACCGGTTTATCGTATGGTTTTGCACCGATTGTATGTTTGACCGGCCATGGCTCGACCAACCTTAATAATCCGCATGAATTTGGCTACAACTGCGGTGCTTGCAGCGGTAAACGCGGCGGACCGAATGCCCGGTTGTTTGCAGCCATGATCAATCGTCCCGAGATCAGAAAACTATTAGCGGATCGCGGCATCCACATTCCCGATGACACTTGGTTTGTCGGTGCCGAACACGATACCTGCAGTGATGAATATTATTGGTATGATCTTGAAGACATTCCGCAAAGTTCATTGCCTGCTTTTGAAGCGTTCAGGAGTGATTTGATCAAAGCGAGTAAAGCCTCGGCTCATGAACGTTGCCGGCGCTTTGTTTCGGCCAATAACCCACGTACGCCTGAAGCCGGGAAAGAACATGTGATCTTACGGGCAAACGATTTTTCTCAAGCATTTCCGGAATTCAATCATGCCACGATTGCTGCGGCCATCGTTGGACGGCGCTCCGTTTCGCAAGGAACATTTTTGGATCGGCGGGTTTTTCTCATTTCATACGATCCGACACAAGATGCCGATGGCAAGCTGCTGGAAAACTTATTGCTGGCTGTCGGTCCGGTAGGGGCTGGTATCAATCTCGAATACTACTTCTCCACGGTGAACAATGACCATTTTGGTTCCGGTTCAAAAGTAACCCATAACATCACCGGCATGTTCGGCGTGCTGGAGGGCACCAGCAGTGATCTACGCACCGGCTTGACCAAGCAAATGATCGAAATTCATGAACCACTTCGATTACAAGTTCTGGTCGAAGCAAAAACCGAAATCCTTGGGCAGATCTATGAGCGTCAAGCCAGTATCCGGGAACTTGTGGGTGGCGGTTGGATTTTATTGAGCGCGATCGATCCCGATACGGCTGAAATCTCGGTATTTGAACGAGAGGTCGGATTTGTTCCTTGGCAAGCAGAAAAGAAACAAGTATCTGAGTATGAAACATCCACTTCGTATTATCAGAACATTAATGTGCCTTTACCGCCTGTTTTAATCAAGCAACCTCATGTGACAGGAGCTTAATATGGATCAGTTGGTTTTTTTAATACCGTTATTGCCATTCCTTGCTGCTGCAATCATTGGTTTTGGTATCTTGTTTGATCGCATCAATGGAAAGAAAGACGAATATTTCAGCGCAAATGTAACGAAAATCGCCGGCACTCTATCATGCTTAATCGCGATCGCTATACTTGGTTGCGATTTATTGGCAATCAACGCCAATCATACTACGCTGGGAAAATGGTTGAATAGCGGGAATCTGGTTGTCGAATTTAATTTCATCACCTCGGGCTTCAGCGTCATTGCAGCCGCTTTATTTTCGATTATTCTGCTCATCATTGCGCGCTTCTCAACGAATTATATTCAAGCAGAACCCGGCTTCCATCGGTTCTTCTTTGTTTTATGTTTATTCTCTTCGGCGATGCTGTTGCTGATACTTTCGGGTAACGCAATCAGTACCTTCATTGGCTGGGAAATTGCGGGACTATGCTCCTATTTATTGATTTCTTTCGCCTATGACCGGCCTACGGCAGCAATTAACGCCACACGGGTTTTCGTCACCAACCGGATTGGCGATGCCGGTTTTATTTTAGGCATAGCGCTTTCTTTTTACTATGCTGGAACGACCAGCTGGATCACGCTGAATGAAATGGCTACAAACCTGTCGACCCCTACCGCCACCGTCATCAGCTTATGCTTTGTCGCCGCCGCTATTGCCAAATCGGCGCAGCTGCCATTTACACCGTGGCTGGCACGAGCGATGGAAGGTCCTACGCCGTCAAGCTCAGTATTCTATGGCGCTGTGATGATTCATGCGGGAATCTTTCTAGTTATTTTGCTGCGGCCAATTATTGAGCAAGCGCCGCTTACGATGGATGTACTGATAGTGGTTGGCTTTTTCACAGCAGTTTACAGTCTCATAGTCGGATTGACACAAACGGATACTAAAAGCTCACTGTGCTTTGCCATATCGGGGCAGCTTGGTCTGATGTTTTTGGAATGCGGTTTAGGCTTATGGGAGTTGGCGAGCTGGCACCTCTGCGCGCATGCCATCGTGCGGAACTATCAAGTATTAACGGCCCCTTCCCTGTTGCGTTACGTCTACGGTAATCCGATGAAGCCGGTCGCATCCGCAATCGCCAATAAACGCTGGTTATATATCGCATCACTGCAACGATTCTGGCTTGATCCCATCGCGGATAGAACATTGGTAAGACCTATCTACGGCCTTGGGCATGATTTGGACCGGTTTGATACAAATATTATTGACCGGGCAATGGGAGCTCCTGTTTCTTCAAACTATACGCTCTCATCGCTGACTCAGCTTGAGAAAAACATGGATAAAAATATCGGCAACGGAATACAAATTGAGTTTGTTCGCGGTAGTGGCATAGTGGGTAAATTGTTTGAATGGATGGCGAACATCATGAGTTGGTTTGAAGAGCGCTTGGTTTTACGGGGTATCGGTATGGATACGGTCGATATTGGTAGAAAACTCGGACAGCTTGCGAATACGTTTGAACAGCTTATTCTCAAGCCGCGTTATCTGGTCTTGTTTGTTTTCATTATTTTAATGATTGCTGCTTCGATTTGAGGTTTTCGATGGAAATTACAAATATAACTTTATGGTCGGAAACAGTCGGCTTTCCTATTTTATCGGTACTGACGATCATCCCGCTGGCAGCGATGGCCGCAGTCATTATGACACCCTCACCAACGGCCGCTTTGCGCATCGGTTTCGCCGGGACGGTAGCGACATTTTTGTTGAGTTTATATCTGCTATCCTTATTTGATGCCGATCTGCAGGGTATTCAGCTGTATGAGCGGTATCAGGGATTAGGTGTAACGTATACCGTCGGCGTGGATGGTGCGAATATTCTGTTCATCCTGCTGACAGCCACGCTCGCGTTGCTCACGCTTGTTTACACCCTCACCGCGCGGCACGTGTCAGACAGCACCCATATTGCTTCTTTACTCGGGTACGAAGCCATCCTGATCGGTGCATTCGCGGCACTGAATGCGATGCAATTCTGGTTATGGTGTTTTCTTGAGATGATTCCGATTGTTTTAATGACATTGCGATCCGGGTCGAGTCAGAACCGTCGCTGGGTTGTTTCATTAGTGTTACAACACTTTAGCAGCGGATTGTTAATGGTATTGGCCGGTTTCTTGATGCTTGGTTTTGGCATTATGTTGACCACCGACATCTTATCGTTCGATTGGCTTGTTCTGAAAGAAAGCAATGTCAGCAACGAATACGCCACCTTGATTTTTTTCCTGCTTTTATTCGGTTTCGCTATCCGCATGCCATTATTTCCGTTTCATGCCTGGCTGCCGGTAGTGGCCGAACATGGAACCATCGCGAGTGTCGGAATTTTTCTGGTCAGCCTGAAGCTCGGGGTGTATGCCATCATACGTTTCTTGATTCCTCTGCTGCCCGAAGTCGCTGAGGAATGGTCATGGTTTGTGACGATGCTGGGTTTGATCGGAATTTTCTATGGTGCATTGCTGGCGTTCATGCAAATCAATTTCCGCCGGTTAATCGCATTTGCCATTATCAGCCAAACCGGTTTAATTACGGTTGGCTTATTTGATTTCAGTACACACGGCATGGAAGGCGGTATCGTTTTGGCGATCTCGTTCGGAATGGCGACAGCCGGTATATTGCTGAGCCTTGGCATGATATACAAACGCACGCATACGGCGTTTATTCCGCGCTTAGGCGGCATGTTTGATACCAATGCAGCGATTGCGGTGCTATTCGTGATTTGCGCGCTAAGCACGATGGGAATGCCTGGAACACCGGGTTTCGACGGCATTCACCTATTGATCGATGGCACCATTCAAGGTCAAGGATGGCTCATCGCCATTGCAATTTTGTTTGGTAACGTTTTGACCGTTGGGCTGCTGTTACGCGCTTTTCAGCAAATATTCATTGCTTCGCCAAAGCGTTTCCAAGGGCCTTATGTCAATATGCATCAAGCCAGCTCTCCACCATCGCCGCGGAATGAATGGATCATTACAATCGCTATTTGCGGCTTGCTCCTTACTACCGGCATCAATAGCTCGCCTTGGTTGCTTATCATCGATCAAAATATTCAATCTACCGGCAGCAATTCTCACAACAATACAAGCGAGCTTCGCACCAATAAGCTGTTAACACCGCAGTATATAACTTCAAAGGATAATTAGAATGATTGAAGCTGATTTCCCGCTGCTAAGCCTTACGATTATTGTTCCTCTTTTAGGGGCCGTATTGGCCGGATCAATACGAAATGTCGATCTCTCGAAGCATGTTGCCTTTTTTATCGCCGTACTATCGTTCCTTCTGACCATTTGCGTTCTTATTTTATTTGATGCCAGTAAAAGTGAGTTTCAGCTCGTTGAACGCCGCCAATGGATTCCGATTTTGAATATTGAATATCTGATCGGTGTTGATGGAATTTCGGTACTATTTTTACCGCTCACCGCATTGCTCACTTTGATCACGATGCTGGCTTCGTGGAATACGATTTCCCATACTGCGCGCTTTCATTTTTCTTTATTGCTGGCACTTGAAGGTGTCAGTGTTGGAATTTTTTGCGCTCTGGATACGGTACTATTTTTCCTGTTCTGGGAGCTTACATTACCACCGTTCTTTTTCTTGATCGGCCTATGGGGTATCGGCTCACAACGGCGCAGCGCGGCAATGAAATACACCTTGTTTATGCTATCCGGCGGTGTCACTTTGCTGTTAGCGATTATCGTATTAGCGACAAACCATGCGACACAATTCGGCGGGCAAATCCCTGCGGATTTATCTTTCAGTTTACCCGTTTTACTGGATACCGCATTACCACAAGAATTGCAGGAGCTCGTTTTTCTGTTGTTGCTATTCGGTTTTGCCGTAAAATCGCCACTTGTTCCATTGCATACATGGCTACCCACCGTCGCAACAGAAGGCCCAACGCATGTCGTCGCCATTCTCGTGGGATTGAAATTGGGTATTTACGGTATTCTGCGGTTTGCGATGCCTCTAGCGCCGGTTGCGGCAATGGAGTACAGCTGGGTTTTGAGTGTCATTGGCGCTTTCACACTCATCTACGGCGCTTTGATCGCGTTGCAGCAAACCAATCTACGGCGCTTGCTTGCCTACGCCAGCGTCAGTCACGTCGGACTTGTTATGGTCGGGGTTGCATCGCTCAACATACAAGGATTCCAAGGTGCGATTTTTCAGTTGCTGAACTTTACGCTGGTGGCCAGCTCTCTGATGCTAATTGCCGGTTTCATACAACACAGGCTTGGCAGTACCGAAGCAATTCATTTAGGCGGGCTTGCTAAGGTAATGCCGAAACTGACTGCTTTCTATTTTCTATTTGCCTTAGCCAGTATCGGAGTACCCGGTACCAGCGGTTTCCCGGCTGAGTTACTGATGATCCTAGGTGCCATCAGCGCACATTCCGTTTTGGGCATTGCCGCATTATCCGGTGCAATACTGAGTGCTGCCTATATGCTTTCCTACACACGCCGGACTTTTCTGGGGCCGATTATCCATGATGATGTGAAACAAGTAATTGATCTACAGTCACGCGAAATGATTTTACTACTCATTCCGGCACTGCTAATATTAGCTTTAGGTTTTTATCCTGATTACATTCTTAATATAAATCAAATTGCTTCGGAAGAATGGCTTTCTCGATTAACCTTAACAACCCACTAGTTTTAAACTCATAATTAATAATATGCTAAATTTTTTTAGGAGAATGATGAAAAATTCGAATACTGGAATCGATTACTTAATCGATTTGAATACAAAACATTCGCAAGCCTTCATGGATTTGGCCACTGAGCGTCGCAGATACCGCGGGGAACATCCGACTGAAATAGCCGCATTAAAATGTATGGATGGTCGATTGCATCTGCCGGTCATGACGCAGACCGCGCTTGGAATCATTCAACCATTCCGCAATCTGGGCGGTATTTTTGATTTGGGCTGGCCATTCTTTCAAGCCGCTATCGATAATTGGGTTGAGTATTCCATCAGCCGCGGCAGGCATTGTTTAATCTTTGTCACTTATCACTTTGCGCGTGGTGATACGCATCGCGGTTGCCGTGGCTTCCATTACGATACGGAAGCGGCAAAAGCCGCAGCCGTAAAGCTAAAAAATCAATTTCAATCGGTATATGGGGAGCACGGCGCGGTGATGCCTATCGTCTGCGGCATTGAAACCGATTTGGACGCTTTGATTCTTCATGGTGAAGATGGCCGCTCTATTGATCTGGCCACTGCAAAAGAATCGTCACAGCTCGAACTTGAAGAAATGCTTCGGTCGCTTTATCCGACAATGCCCGAGCGAATTATCCGGGACTTGATGCCGTTGGTGCGCGGAAATATCCGGCATATTGCTGAGATTCGCGCTACAAACCGGCCTATCGAAGAAGCTGAGCACAAAGAATGGGTAATCGGTGTCGGACGTGGATTTGATTGGTTGCACGTGATTAATACGGCATTTATCGTCGGTCCCTTTGATCCGAATCTTTCTGTTGCGATTGAAACTGCAGCCAAGCTTTTGAAAAATAATATCGATGAAGGCCGGATTAGCGCTGATGGTGTAGTATTGCTGACTTCCGGGGTATATCGTGACCAAGCTGGTCCTGAGTATCTGTTATCGAAAGAAAAAGCGATGTTTCTGAGTAAATTCGCACTCAACATCATCAAGGATAAAGTACCTGATTTAGCTCCGCATTTACAAATACTGACAGGCTGTACCAACTTAAATACCAGAAAACTCGAGGTAATTGAGAGAGTTGGTTAAGTTGGCA
>JAFEEI010000067.1 GCA_018241205.1 Pseudomonadota bacterium | reverse complement strand
ATGGGACTCGAACCCACGACAACCGGAATCACAATCCGGGACTCTACCAACTGAGCTACAGCCACCATGATACGAAGAAAGAATGGTGCAGTTTGTTTAGTATGTACAAACCGAGTTGAACAATTCATTCCATTCATCAGGAAATATTTGTGGCGTGCCCGACAGGAATCGAACCTGTAACCCCCAGCTTAGAAGGCTGGTGCTCTATCCGATTGAGCTACGGGCACCAAATCGGGCTGCTCTACTAAAATATTAGGGCTGAAATTGGTCGGGGTGGAGAGATTTGAACTCCCGACATCCTGGTCCCAAACCAGGCGCGCTACCAGGCTACGCTACACCCCGGAAAAGGCGCTACTATACCTACTTAGTTTTGATACGTCAATTTCTTCGTGCGCCGGGCAGAACACTCAGTGTTATTTGCGATATGGAAGTTGAGAATAATCACATCCTATTATGAATAATGTCACAGATTAAATTTAAATTTTTATGTTATTTTAAAATGCGATTCCGATAATAAGCAGGAAAAAAGTCTAAAAATCCATAAATGACTTGTTACCTAATGCATTTTCTGATAATACTATGAGATTTTTGTACGCGACGAGAATTGAAGAGGAGCCCTTAAAGATGCCAAATGAGCTACAAAGTAAACAAGTGACTCCCTATGAACCAAAAACAGGCGAAGAATACATGAGTCCTGAGCAATTGGTGCATTTTCGTAAGATACTGGAAGACATGAAGATTGAATTAGGACAGGATATTGACCGTGCTGTTCATACAATGCAGGATGAAGCAACGGTTTTTGCTGATCCTAATGATCGCGCTAGTCAGGAATCGGATATGACGCTCGAATTGCGTAATCGTGACCGGGAACGTAAACTGATCAAGAAAATTGATGAGATCATTGGTAAGATTGATTCTGGTGATTATGGCTATTGCGAAAGCTGCGGTATTGAAATTGGATTGAAACGTCTGGAAGCACGACCTACAGCGACACTTTGTATTGATTGTAAAACATTAGATGAAATGCGTGAGAGGCAGATAGCAAAATAAGTGTTAATGGCTATCGATTGGTTATGGTTGAAAAAACAAAAAGCCCTGCTTCTTTAAACTTTAAAGACGGGGCTTTTTGTAAAGTTAAAATCAAAATGTAGCGACTTAGGTTTCTTCTTCTGTAGCAGAATCTGTGCTGACTTCATCGGCTGCCGCGGCTTTCATACTTAAGCGCAATCTTCCTTTATCATCAGCTTCGAGGACTTTAACGCGGACTTGCTGGCCTTCATTGAGATGATCAGAAACATTGCTGACACGCTCATTTGCAATTTGTGAAATATGTAATAAGCCGTCTTTTCCTGGTAATACGCTAACAATAGCACCAAAATCAAGTAACTTCAGCACCACGCCATCATAGATTTTTCCAACTTCCACTTCGGCGGTAATGTCTTCTATGCGTTTCTTTGCCAGTTCACCGCCTTCCGCATTGACACATGCGATGGTCACTTGACCATCATCGGTGATATCGATTGTAGTGCCGGTCTCTTCCGTCAGCGTTCGTATGACTGCGCCGCCTTTACCGATCACATCGCGGATTTTCTCCGGATTGATTTTTAATTTGATGATGCGCGGTGCGTGAACTGAGATATCTTCCCGGGTTGACGGTAAGGCTTGCTTCATTATTTGCAGGATATGCATGCGCCCTTCATGCGCTTGTATCAAGGCTGCATGCATAATTTCTTTGGTAATACCTTGAATTTTTATATCCATTTGAAGTGCGGTAATACCTTTTTCGGTACCTGCCACTTTAAAATCCATGTCACCGAGATGATCTTCGTCGCCCAGAATATCGGTCAGTACAGCAAAACGGTTGCCATCTTTAATCAAGCCCATGGCGATACCGGCGACATGCGCCTTGAGTGGTACACCAGCGTCCATCAGCGCGAGGCAACCACCGCAAACCGATGCCATGGAACTGGAGCCGTTGGATTCGGTAATTTCTGATACGACGCGCAATGAATAACCGAATTCTTCAGGTGTGGGCAATACAGCGACAAGAGCGCGCTTTGCAAGCCGACCATGGCCAATTTCACGGCGTTTAGGTGTGCCTACGCGGCCGATTTCTCCAGTTGCATAAGGCGGCATGTTGTAGTGCAGCATAAATCGGTCATTATAATCACCCTGCAGTGAGTCGATTTTTTGTTCATCGCGCGCAGTACCCAGTGTTGCAATCGCTAATGCCTGAGTTTCGCCACGCGTAAACAGTGCGGAGCCATGCGTGCGCGGTAGTATGCCGTTACGGATTGTGATCGGGCGGACGGTGCGGGTGCCGCGGCCGTCAATCCGGGGTTCTCCATCCAAAATCTGGTTGCGCACAATTTTTGATTCCAGTGCGAAAAAAGCTTCTTTGAATGATTGGAGATCAGGTCCTTCTTCTGAATCAACACTCAATTCAGTAGAAACGCGTTGGCTGATCGCGTCAATTGCTTCAGTACGTGCCTGTTTTTGTTTGATTTTGTATGCTTGCCGCAGATCAGCTTCGGCTAAGCCGGCAATCTTTTCCTCGAATGCAACATCTTTTTCCGATGATGTCCAATCCCAAGCAGTAACACCGGCTTCATCGGCAAATTCGTTTATTGCATTAATAACTACCTGCATTTGCTCGTGACCGAATGTTACTGCACCGAGCATGACTTCTTCCGAGAGCTCCATAGCTTCAGATTCAACCATCAAAACGGCTTGTTGAGTGCCTGCCACAACGAGATTCAATTGT
Source organism: Pseudomonadota bacterium (assembly GCA_018241205.1). Taxonomy (GTDB): domain Bacteria; phylum Pseudomonadota; class Gammaproteobacteria; order Burkholderiales; family Nitrosomonadaceae; genus Nitrosomonas. The sequence continues at coordinate 10,522 of JAFEEI010000067.1, read as the reverse complement.
GTATCTTTTAGTTCCGAAGTGGTCGGATTGAGAACGTATTCATTATTGATATAACCAACTCGTGCCGCGCCGAGTGGACCATCAAACGGAATACCAGAAAGAATCAATGCAGCGGAGGTGCCAATGATGGATGGAATGTCGGGATCAATCTCATTGTCGGCTGACATCACAGTGGCTACTATTTGCACTTCGTTGTAGAAGCCTTCGGGAAAAAGCGGGCGGATCGGGCGGTCGATTAGCCGGGAGGTTAGCGTTTCCTTCTCAGAAGGACGGCCTTCCCGCTTAAAGAAGCTGCCCGGTATTCTACCTGCAGCATATGATCTTTCTTGATAATCAACGGTAAGCGGGAAGAAATCTTGTCCGGGCTTTATGTTTTTTGCGCCAACTACGGTAACAAGCACTACGGTATCGTCCATTGTGACCATTACGGCGCCATGTGATTGTCGTGCTATTTCACCGGTTTCCAGTGTAAGTTGGTGGCGACCGTAGGTAATGCTCTTTTTAATAGGTTTCAATTAACAATCCTTTTTCCTATTTGATGAATCTTTCCAATTTTTTGATTTTGTTTGTGGACAGGAAGACCGATCACATAATAATTGGAGTGAGCAATGATTCATGTGATCAATACGAGTCCATATTGAAAAGAACATTTATTTACGTAAACCTAGGCGTTCAATCAATGTTTGATAAGAATCAGTGTTACGGTGTTTGAGATAGTCGAGCAGCTTTCTGCGGCGGCCTACCATACGTAATAGACCGCGACGCGAATGGTGATCCTTGACATGGATTTTGAAGTGTCCAATCAAGTCATTGATTCTGGTTGTTAAAAGTGCAATCTGCACTTCTGGAGAGCCAGTATCCCCTTCGGCTCTTTGATAGTCACGCACTATCTGTGCTTTTTGGTCGATTGTAACTGACATAAGTTGATTCTCCGGTGATTAATTACTGCCATTTTATTAAAGAGCGGGAATTTTACTCTTTAATCTTGTTCTTGTCCAAATCAGATCAAGATGTGACGTTTGGCATGAGCTGAAGGAGAAACGGTTAAATGAAATATGCGCGCGCGATATATGATTGATGTCAGAGATAGCGAAAAAGAATTAATATGGCTAATTGAGTTTTTTATAATTCAGTTTGCTATCCCTGGTGCTATAAAGATATTACGTGAGAATGAAAGCGCTCACGATCAGCAGATGATAATGATCCTGTATCACTGAAGATCTCAAACTCGCGAGTTTTCGCCTCCATTTCCCGACGGATTCGTGAACTGATCATTCAGTGCTTGAATATAATCATTGGCTTCGTTGATGATGTCATCGATTGTTTGTTGCGCAACGTCATTCCAGCCGGCAGGTCCACTAAGAAACATCGGGCGGTACGCGGCGGTACTTTTATTAAATGCCTGCATATATTGCTTGTAGGTTTCATGATCGTTGCCGATTTCATTCGCCAGATTCTTCAGTAGCTTATTGGCAACCACGCGGCGAATGGAAAAATGGATAAAGATAATACTAATCAGCAAAAAAGTGGCAATAGCGATTGCCGGAGTTTCACCTCGCATGAGTTCTTCCTGGCATGTTTTTAATAGACCCCAGGATTCATTCATGGTGAGAGCGATTCCTGCCAAGATTGCCAGTGTGCCAAAAGCCAAGCCGTCAAATAAGATCACCTTGCTTTTCCATTTTTTTAGCATGTCGGAAAGCTTGTTGACAACCTGGTTTTTGATGCCTTTGGCGGTTTGTTCCAGTTTTCCGACAATGCGGTAAGAGCGTTCGACCTCGATCTGATGCATTCTTGCATTGATATCGGCCATATCCTCTTCGCGTTTTTTCTCGAAGCGTTCTCTGATATGCGGATTGGCAATCGGTACGGCAGCAGCTGGATTGTAGATGCGGTAGAACCGCCCCGTGACTAAGCCGACTTCAGCCAGCGAACGTTGCCAAGCTGAAACAACTTCCTCTGGATTGTCCTCCTGTGCCGTGACATCGATCTGGTTCAGAATATATAGAAATTTATTGGCATCGGCGCGATTCACACTGGCCGATACTAAATAAGCCAACGTATCCTGCATGGCTTTCGGTTCGGGATGGCGCGCATCAAAAAATACCAAAACGAGGTCGGATAAGTTAATGATGTGTTGGGTTAAGCGTAATGTCGATGCGCGCTGATTGTCGGCGTCAAAACCGGGAGAGTCGATCAGGATTTTTCCGCGGATGTTTTCGGACGGGCAAGTTTTCAACTGCAGATAAGCATCGATACGTTCTTGACCGGCTTCAGAAATTTCTTCAATACTGCGGCTGATCTGGAAAAATGGAAAACGAGGATCGGCGTCAAGTGCAATACCGGGTAGTGTCTTTGCTTCATTGTGGCGGCTATAACAAATGACCGTGAATTTATCATCGACGGCTTGATTACCCGTGCGCTGTAGCTTCATGTCCAGATAAGAATTGATGTAGGTCGATTTTCCGGCAGAAAAAGTACCTAATACGGCAATCATGGGCCACCAAGTAACACAAGTTGCGTAAGATTCATCTTTGTTGAGTAATCCCATGCTATGGCCAACATAGTCCATTTTTCTAAAACTTTTTACTGCGTTGGCGAGAGTCGGATTATCCGGATGCTCATCAGCTAAGTGCTTCTGTAAACTCTTAAGATACTTATTTATTTGTGTTGAGCTTTGTGACATAACGATCCCTTTTCAATCTTATAAAGTACACTCTGAATGGCACCAGGGTGATTTTTAGTTTATCGATTTATTTTTTTCTGCATGAGATGGCGCTGTTCTCAAGGCGGTTCTGGCTTTTTACGGAGCATGCATTGACCAAAATTTTTCTGCAGCCAATGAAAACAATTTTACGGATAGCGCATGTTTAACGCCGGTCGTTCTATGTCAGAAATTATTGCTACGACCCCGGCGATTCTACCAAGAACACCGCTGCTGTGCCAGTATATGATATTTCTAATATTTGTACCGGTTTCGCGCAAAAAAATATTATCATAGCTCGTTTTATGCACTACTCCCCGGAAGGCGTTTTGTAAGTGGTTAGGGCTTCTTGACCGGAGGAAAATAAAGAATCGATTATGTAAATCTCGCTGGAGAAAAATTAAAACATGTCAACCGAGAGTAATGAGCAACATACCCCGCGTTCCGCTCACCTGGGCCGTTATATACTGATCGGCTTTCTTACGGTAGCGCCATTGTGGGTGACGTGGCTGGTATTTGATTTTTTATTGAATTTATTGGCGCAGATTGGCGATCCTTTGCTCAAGGGAATGGCGCGGGCTGTCCGGCCATTCTCGGATACCACGGCCAGCTGGTTGCTCGACTCTCATTTTCAGCAAGCGGTGGCTGCATTACTAACGATCATGAGTCTCTATGGAATCGGGTTGCTGGCATCTTTTGTGATTGGCAAGAAAGTCATTGGCATCTATGAAAATATTCTGGCGAGACTGCCTTTGGTGCAAACGATTTATGGCGCTACCAAGCGTTTCCTGCATACCATCAGCCAGCCGCCTGTTACCGGGCAGCGTGTTGTGCTGATTAGTTTTCCATCGTCGGAAATGAAAGCGGTCGGATTTATCACCAAAGTCATGACGGATAAAAGCAGCGGGAAAAAGCTGGCCGCTGTTTATGTACCGACCGCACCCAATCCGACATCCGGCTATATTGAAATATTACCAATGGAAAATGTGATATTGACGGATTGGACGACGGAAGAAGCGATGACGTTTGTCGTAACGGGCGGCACCAATGCGCCGGAAAATTTGAATTTCTTCCATGACAAGCAGCCTGCACCGGAAGATCGGAAGCAATAAGGACGAATTCTGACAGATCACATCAGCCGGTTGTCGCTATTGAGTCCGGTAACGGGTAAGGCAGTGATTTAATTTCTAACGTCGGTCCCTGCAGCGATTGCCAATGAATCCGGCAGGCGTCAACACTGCTTTGCTGGACCACGGCCAAAACATCAAAACCGCCTTGCGGTGATAACGCTGCATTGACAATGTTACCGCTGGATTGATCTTCCATGTCGCTGCTATAGAGCGCGTTGCCTGCTGTGATAGTTTGCGTTGTATCGATATACGCCAGAAACATGCGGCGCTTGAGTTTGCCGAGATATTGCGTACGTGCCACAATTTCCTGTCCTGGATAACAACCCTTTTTGAAGCTGACACCGCCAATTGCATCCAGATTGATCATCTGCGGCAGAAACATTTCTTGAGTTTCAGACAAAACAACCGGGATTCCGGCTGTGATGGTTAGCCAATCCCAGCATCTAGTGCCGGCGGCTTTTGTGTGTTGACTCAGATAATTCCAGAGTTCGGGAGCATTTCCAAGTGTTGTGATCAATTCGATGCGTTGCTGAGAAAGATACAAAATAGTGATTTCTTTGTCGTGCATGACTTGCAAAGACTGGCTGAAGCTGCTTGGAGTGCTGGTGAGCGTGTCAATCAGCGCGGCGGCACGCGGACCTGCGATGCCGATACGGATCAAATCGTCGCTTGCGTCCATTAGTGTTACTTTTGCGCGTAACACATACATCGACAATCGTTTTTGAATAGCGGCGGCTAAACTGGCAGGCAATTGCATCAGAAAATCATCACCTTGTTGCCAGAGCAGAAAGGTGGCCAAAATCCGGCCCTTGGGAGTGCAGTAACTGCCATATTGCGCCCTGTGCGGATTGATTTCCCGGATGTCGCAAGTTAATTGGCTTTGTAAAAAGATTTTCGCATCTTCTCCAGAGAAACGGATGAGACTGTAATGCGAAAGGTCGGCCAATACAGTGGTTGTACGTGTATTTTGAAGCTCCATTGCGCTGTCGCCAAAGTGAATGACGCTATGATTTTCGATAACGGCGTGATGATTGCATAACAAGGTTTGCCAAGCTGGGTTCATACAAAACGACGAATGAGTTAAAGGGTGATGATTATACGATACCGATCAGAGCGAGTGCATCGCCAGAGATGGGCTTCGCTACCGGGTGGCAAATATTGCTTGCTGCAATCTTGAAGGATAAATAGGTAATTTATGTCCGATTTACGCATTCGTCTTCAGCCTTCCTGTTATCTTGCGAGGCTACTTAGCTTTGCGCATGCCGCTGCCGGCCTCGTGTTATGGCCTCTGGCGCTACCGCTAGGCGTGAAAGCTGCGTTCATTGTTTTGCTGATCGCCAGCCTGATCTATTATTTGCGCAAAGATGCGTTGCTTATTGCGCATGATGCCATCGTGGCTTTGACGCTAACGGAGGAGATGTCATGCATTTTGACCGCGCGCTCCGGCCAATCGATGACCTGCAGCCTCTCGGATAGCACCTTTGTCGCTCCCTACCTTACCGTAATCAACTTGCAGCCGAATGAACGGTTTTTCATGCGTAGTGTCGTGATATTGCCGGATAGCATTGATGCGGAGGAATTCAGGCGGCTAAGGATTTGGCTGCGATGGGAATGGAAAAATGACCGGAAGAAGCGATAAATCTTCAGAGAAGTTGCCGCGGATAAAATAAGTATACGGGATAACTCGCCATGCAGATTTTTGGGTTTTTCAAGTACCGGAAGATGGTGATCAAAGTAGATTTGTGATTGATTGCGAAGTATTTTCTAACACAAGTCGTAAAAATGATTTCCACTCTGTGGGAAATTTTTCTGTTATTCTGATAGTGCAGTAGGGGGATTTATTGGTAAACCAAAAAAGGAGAGGAAATATGCTTAAAAAAACTGTTAATGCATTGATATTGGTTCTTGTAATGGTGTTTGCTACCAGTCATGCTTTTGCCGCTTGTAGCCTGGATACTGAAAAAGACGGAAAAACCGCCTGTGGCGCAAACCAAGTTTGCTATTTGGTCGATGGAACCTGTATTGATAAAAAGAGCCTTCCGGCCGGTAAGTCATGTAAAAAATCAGGTGTCTGCCAGAATTCCTGCGTGAAAGACGATGGTACGGAAACCAAGAGTGACGGTTCTGAAAGCGGAAAATGCAGCTAGTCTTTTGATGTCATTTTTAGTGCTAACCTAAGCCGGTGTAACCGGCTTAGGAGTGATTGAAGTAATTTTGCCTCGTTGTTAAATATCTCTCTTTAGTATCGTGTTTTGCGCTGCTGGCAACATATCCGGATAATCCTTGCTATAGTGTAATCCCCGGCTTTCATGGCGCAGCATGGCGGATCGCACGATGAGGTCAGCGCTATCGACAAGATTGCGCAACTCTAACAAATCGCTGCTGACGCGGAAGTTTGTATAGTATTCGTTGATTTCTTCATGTAATAGCGCAATGCGGTGCTGTGCACGTTGCAGCCGTTTGGTTGTACGCACAATACCGACGTAATTCCACATAAATCGGCGTAATTCATCCCAGTTGTGTGCGATGACAATTTCTTCATCCGCATCCGTGACCCGGCTTTCATCCCAATCAGGGAGTTGGAGTAATCCATTCGCCGGTTGATTGGCGATATGGTTTCCCGCTGCTTGCGCCAGTACCAGGCATTCGAGCAAAGAATTGCTGGCCAAGCGGTTAGCGCCGTGTAATCCGGTATGCGCGGTTTCTCCGATGGCATACAGATTATCGAGATCGGTTTTGCCGTGCTTGTCAGTAACCACCCCGCCGCAAGTATAGTGCGCCGCAGGAACGACCGGAATGGGCTCCCGGGTGATGTCGATTCCCAACTCCAAGCAACGGGCATAAATGGTTGGGAAGTGTTCTTTTAAGAAACTGACAGGTTTGTGGGATATATCCAGATAGACGCAATCCAATCCTCTTTTTTTCATTTCAAAGTCGATGGCGCGGGCGACAATATCGCGTGGTGCCAGTTCGGCGCGCGAATCATGGTGCGGCATGAAACGCTCACCATTGGGTAATTTCAGTAAACCGCCTTCGCCGCGAACGGCTTCGCTGATTAAGAACGATTTTGCATGAGGATGGTAAAGACAAGTCGGATGGAATTGGATGAATTCCATATTGGCAATCTGGCAGCCCGCGCGCCATCCCATGGCGATACCATCGCCTGTGGCTGTGTCCGGATTGGTGGTGTATAAATAGACTTTACTGGCTCCCCCAGTGGCTAACACGGTATTTTGCGCGGTGAATGTCAATACCTTGTCTTTTTTCTTGTCGAGAACATAAGCGCCAAGGCATCGTTTTTGCTTCGGATTTGCGTAGCCCGGTAATTTGTCGCTGGTGATTAAATCAATCGCGATATGATGTTCCAATACCGAAATGTTGGGGTGGTTTCGTATTTTCTCGATTAAAGCTTGCTGAACAGCTTTTCCTGTGGCGTCACCGCTATGAATGATCCGCCTTATGCTGTGCCCACCTTCTTTTGTCAGGTGATATCCCGTTTCACTGGTTCGGTCGCTGGTGAAAATAACGCCTTGGCTTATCAGCCAATGGATTGCATTGGCTGCATTTTCGGCTACATACCGGGTGACTTCCTCATCACATAAACCGGCTCCGGCGACTAATGTGTCGTGCACATGTTTTGATGGAGAGTCATTGGTTGATAATGCCGCTGCAATTCCGCCCTGTGCCCAAGAACTGGCGCCTGAATCAGCAGTTTGTTTAGTGACTATGCAGACCTTTTTGTATTGTGCCAAATGCAGTGCTAGCGTAAATCCGGCCAGTCCACTGCCGATAATCAGGGTATCGAAATTGCTATTAGACATTAAGCTGAGTTTGTGTTTTTGTAATTGATGAGTTAAAAAATAGCAAACGTAAAATTACGCATTGTTTTATTTTTTAAAGTGAAAAAGCTGAATTGTGAACTATTTGATAAGATTAATTGTCTTTGAAGCGAGTGCGATGCCATTACAGGTTTCCGAGATTCATTTGGATATGTATACTTATTCTGTTGCACCATTATGCAACATTTAATAACAGAACAAGAGTAAATTTAAATTTATTCAAAATGCTCAGGGACCAAGTTGTATGGGGGATCGGGAAATCGATCAGCAGTTAGTAGAACGAGTTCAAGGCGGAGATAAGCATGCATTTGATCTACTAGTCATTAAGTATCAACGAAAGCTAGCGCGTTTATTATCGCAATTCATACGCGACGCAGCCGAAGTTGAGGATGTGACGCAAGAAGCCTTTATTAAGGCATATAGAGCTTTACCTTCATTTCGTGGAGATAGTGCTTTCTATACATGGCTATACCGGATTGGTATTAATACAGCAAAGAATTTTCTGGTATCTCAAGGACGCAAGCTTCCGACATTGCAAGGATTCGACAATGAGGATGCTGAAGATTTTGAAGATAGCGGTTTGCTGAGGGAAATGAATACGCCTGAAAGTGAACTGATGAGTCAAGAAATTGCTCAAACGGTTAATCAGACATTGGATTCATTGCCTGAAGAGTTGCGAACGGCGATTGTTTTGAGGGAAATTGATGGGTTAAGTTATGAAGAAATTGCCAATATTATGAGTTGTCCTATAGGGACCGTGCGTTCACGTATATTTCGTGCACGTGAAGCGATATCCGAACAGTTGCGTCCTTTGCTAGGGACAAGTAAAGACAAGAGGTGGTAATGTGAAAAGTAAAGTATCTGCATTAATGGATGGTGAACTTGATCAGCAAGATGTTGCAAGTATTATCGAAGCGATAAAAAAGGATGATGATCTGTGTGATGAGTGGAAAGCGTATCATTTGATCGGTGATGCGCTACGGCAATCCACACGATTATCGATGAATATTTCTTCCGGTGTCAGCCAGAAATTAAAAGCCGAACCAACAATCCTCTCTCCCAATATATCCCGCACGACAGAAAAAAAACAAACGCGCAAAGTGCTGGCGTTCTCAATGGCTGCTTCAATAGTCGCGATGGTCTCAGGATGGGTCATTATGAATAATTTATATAAGCCGCAACAAATGATTGTGGCGGAGCAATCCAAACGTGACAATACTCTAACCGCCTCCCCCGTCGTAGTTACTTCCCCTCCTTTGATTCATAATTATTCTCACCCTCCCGTTGAAATGAATGACTACTTGTTTGTGCACCGTGAGTTTTCTCCGGGAATCACAATGAATGGACAAGTTACCAACGTCAATAATGTGACTGAATACCACGAAAGATATGGGAGATGATGAGTCGCAGAATATTCGCGCTGTTTTCGCTGTTTTTATTGGCAGTAGTCAGTTTTCAAGCAGCATGTGCGCAAGAGTTATCTCGCTCAACGGAAAGCGCACTTGATTGGTTAAAAAAAATGGCGGACGCACCGCGTCGCCATAATTACTCCGGAACGTTCGTTTATTATGCCGACGGCCATATCGAAACGTCGCGTATTGTGCATAAGACTGATCAGGCTGGTGAACGTGAAAAGATTGAAGTATTAGATGGATCACCACGCATTGTTTTTCGCAATAACGATGAGACGCAATGCTATATGCCTGAGAGTAAAAGAATATATACTGAAAAGCGTTGGTTTCGTAAATTCTTTCCCGATATTCTTCCCTTGCCATTTGATAATGTTGACGAAAATTACTCCGTCAGAGAATTAGGCCGTGAACGGATTGCCGATCATGAATGCCAAATTTTGTCTCTGACTCCCAGAGACTCATTACGGTATGGTCACAAATTTTGGATCGATACTGAAACCGGAGTGTCCGTCAAAGCGGCTGTCGTTAATGGCCATCAAATCATTGAGCAATTTGCTTTCGCACAACTGGAAATCGATAGGCAGATTGATTCCCGCGAGTTAAAACCGGGTCAAACATTGATTGCGGATGACTGGAAGACGACAAACCTATTGACTTCCATTTTAAATGAAGGCGAATTACAGTGGCAGATCAAGAGTCTGCCAGCCGGTTTCAGGAAATTGGTTGAAATGAAGCGTAACTTGGCAGAGAAAGCCGCGCTGGTCGATCATATTGCCATATCTGATGGGTTTGCCACAGTTTCTGTTTTTATCGAACCGATTGGTAAGGATGTGCCATCGCCGGTTCCTGGTTTTTTTACCAGCCGTGGTGCTATTAATATTTATGTTCGTACTTTTGACGATAATAAAATCACAACGGTCGGCGAGGTTCCGTTGGAAACAATTAAATTGATAGGCGATTCTGTTGTTAAAAAAAATTAATTTCCGCAAGTTAAAGCATACTAAACTTGCAAAATTCCCCGGCTTTCCAAATTTATTTACCAGCAAGAATTGAACATTTCCCCGGTTTGCGGATAGAAAGAGTTATGCATACTGCTGCACAACGTAAAGTAAGGACAAAATCATGCTTCGATTGATAGTAATTTTATTGTTTTTGTACACCTCATCGGCGCTCGCACAAACTGGTCAGTTACCGGATTTTACCGGGCTTGTGGAGAAACATGGCGCTGCGGTAGTGAATATCAGCGCGGTGCAGAATGCAAATACGGTGAGCAGCCAAACGTTACCCGAAATGCCGGGTATTCCGGAAAATTCGCCGTTTTATGATTTTTTCAAGCGGCATATGCAGCCTTTCCCGGCACCGAGGAAATCCGAGCCTAAATCTTTGGGCTCCGGTTTTATCATCAGTTCGGATGGCTATATCCTGACCAACGCGCAT